>JAAFKJ010000047.1 GCA_021399395.1 Candidatus Heimdallarchaeota archaeon | reverse complement strand
TGTTAAACTAATGATTAGCCTATAATTTAAATATTTTATTAAACTGAGAAGACTGAAATTGATTTTTCAGAGATTACTCTGGTGATCGTATCAGACTATCGGCGATATATATATCTACATTAGCTATTAGTGCCAGAAGAGTTGCATGACTCGGTATCATTTGAAAATGATGAATCTCGGAGAAACCTTCAAGTCTGATCTCAACTGTTGCTTGATAGGCATTGGAATAAGGAACAATGGAATCTATTGTAATCTTTTCAACAATACAAACTTCTGGTACTAATTCACCTATTGTCAATCGATCATCTGTTCCTTCAACACCATTTAGTCTTCTAGCTATGTCCACGGCAATGGATGCAGGAATACTAGTCATAAGGAAATTCTCACCATTTTCAAGCTCGAAATTAAGTAAAGGCATCTCTACTAGGTATGTACCGTCCGCACCTTCTTCAGTGCTGAAAACATCAGGACTTGCAGTAAAAACATCTATTTTGATTACTTTATGTAATTCCTGAGTATTTGGAGAAGGTTCCTTTTCCATGAGATAAAACCATCTGCTGTGTTGAAAAATGTTGAGTTAGTCGCAACTGATTGATAACTCAATATCTGAATATTAAAGAAGGAAAAGCACTAATATCTTTTAATTTTACAGATACTAAAGGTTCATAGAAAAAGAAACAGAAGTCACTGGTAACGTAAGATGAAAATTAGAAATAAAGAACAAACTCAATCAAGTAAAATTGAGACTATATTGAAAATGGCTATATCAGCTTCATTAGGAAGTTTAGGAATTGTATTATCAATAGTTGTAGTTATTGTTCCAAACTTTGAATTTATATCAGTGACTATCTACTTAGTGTCGATATTATTTGGTGTGAATTATGGTTTATTGACAGCTATTTCTACAACATTAGTGTTTGAATTTGTAGCTACAGCACTTGTCGGACCCGCCTCATATCTTATTGTCTTCAAGTTGGCATGTTATGTCATTCTTGCTCTTATAGCGGGAATCGCTAGGAAGGGTTTTCTAAAGCTTTCTTTCTGGGAATTAGGTGTATTTGGTTCACTTTTTGCATTATTCTATGATCTTGTTGTAACTTTCGGGTTTCAAGTAGTATTGATACCAGATCAGTCTTTTGCCTACTATCTGGATCTTCTGATACTTGGGGTTCCTTTTACTATTTCTCATGTTATCAGTAGTTTTGTACTGTTCAGTTTATCAATAACAGTAATTAACTGGATTATGTCTGCATTCCAAGTAAGAGGAATCAAACAGTTGATGTTGCCTTCTTTCACCAGAAATGATGAAAGTAAAGAGAACTTAAACAGGAAAAACAGATGAAGCGCTCAAAATTACTTTTTCTAATTCTTGCAATTATTCTCATTGTTTCATTGAGTTTACTATTATCCTTCTATATTCAATTCCAAAAGGTTAACGAGAGTGACAAGGAAATTGAGATTCAAGTGGTCATTCATTTTGGAAGTTTAAAAATAGATGCCAACCCTGAAGAGTATAACATCAATGTTACTGAGGGCAGTTCTGCCCTTGAAGCATTTGCTCTCGTTGTTGAATTGACTCTTGAAAACCACTCTTTTGGAGCTTATATAGTAGGAGTTAATGGATATTTGGAGGAACTTCCTGACTATTGGAGATTCTATTATTATGATTATGATCAAGAAAATTGGGTTATTTCCCCGGTGGGGGTTAGTCACTACTATTTACAAGAAGGAGATAAGATAAAATTACATTATAGCGGGTAGCAGTACTATTTTACACGCAAAAAACATAGAATGAAGGTGTAAGAATTGACTGATAAAAAAGGAATTTTCTTATTGATTGCATATAAAACAAGCAGGCCCACAATTCTTGTGATGATGCCATTTTTAGTTATCAGCTATATTGTGGGCATCATTTATTCATCAATAGAACCTCTTCTATATCTTTTTCCATCTAGTGGAGAAGTATATTCCTTTCAGATCTTGGAGGGAGTAATTCTTGTATCTGTAACAATTGCGAGTTCATTTCTGATTATCATTGCAATTAGAAAAAATCTTGTTAAACTGTTAAAAATCATTTATGCTTTTATTTTCTTCATTTCCTCTGTCAGTATCTTCTGGATACATGGATATCTTTTAGAGGTATCTTTTTCGATGAGCTCTTTTTGGTTAGAGATTCTTTTAGCTGTAATAGGATTTATTGTTGGGGGATTTACGGTTTATGCGATAATATTAGAAAAATCCGGTATTATTTTGAAAAACTCTCTAATATTTATTCTTGGACTTGCCATGGGTACAGTTTTTGGTTCTGTTTTTCCAATAGCTTCTTTTCTTTCACTTTTGATTTGTATTTCTCTCTTCGATATATACTCTGTCTTTAAAGGCCCAATTAACCAGTTATTGAAGAAAACAAATATGTCGTTATCCACAGATAAAACGCTAGCAATGAAAACTAGTATCGCAATAGGAATAGGGGATTTTGTGTTTTATTCGTCACTTGTTACGTTCGTTACAAAGGATTTAGGACCAATTCTTGGTTTTACAACAATCGTTGGGATACTTGTAGGTATAAAAATGACAGAAAACATGTTGATAAGATATGGGCGGTTTCCCGGTTTACCTATACCCGTTTTCCTTTCTCTTTTGTTAGTATTATTTGGTTGGGTGGTTTCTAAGTATATAGTGTTCTTTTAATCTACTGAGCTTGCTTGATGAGAACTAAAATCAAAAGGTTTAAAATAACAAATAAGGCTAACAGCTCGGTTGAATAAGGTGTCTAGTCGAAAGTTTAGATATAGAGGTTTCACACTGGAAGAATTAAAACAAAAGTCCATGGATGAAATATTAGATTTATTACCCTCAAGGAGAAGAAGAAGCTTATCTCGTCAAGAATTTTGGACTCCTAGAAGGAAAAAACTCTTAGAAGATATAAGAAGAGTAATGGAAGCCAATGAACGAGGAGAAAAATCTATAGTACGAACTCATGTTAGGGATATGCCTATTTTACCTGAAATGGTAGGTGCTACAATTGGAATTTATAATGGTCGTGAATTCTTAGAAATTGAGATTCAACCTCAAATGATAGGACACCTATTAGGAGAATTCTCACCAAGTACAAAAGTTGTAAGACATGGTGCTCCCGGAATTGGTGCTACAAGGTCTTCTCTCTATGTTCCTCTTAAATAACCTTTTTTCCTATTATTTTCCTTAAATTTTTTAAACAAGCTTGCATTCACTTATTGGATGAATTCTCCCCCAGATATAGAACATACACAAAATCCAAGAGAATCAAAGGCATTTCAGAGACTGGAAAAGAATCTAACTATAGATTTACTTTGGATCTGGATTTTAAAACTACTTAGAACTGAACCTAAATATGCGTATCAATTAAAACAAGAAATTCAAGAGCACTTTGGGTTTAGCCCTGCAACTGTTACTAATTACACCATATTATATCTACTTGAAAAAGAAGGATTGGTTGAGAAAACAGGGATGACTAATAGTGTAGAAAGAATCGACCGAAAATACTACATTATTACTAAGTTTGGGGAGGAAGTAATGGATGAAGCCGAAAAATATATTGGAGAGATATATAGAAAATTATTTTCAGGAAATATTGAAGAATAAAAGTTGCTCTTTCTTCAACAAACTTAAAAGTTAATATAATGCAAGGAAGTTAGGTGTAGCATGATGAAGGTGAATATTTTACATGCCTAAGAAAAGAAAATCGGGAGGAAGGTCTGGAGGCAAAAGAGGAAGAGCTTCCGGTATTCAATGTCATGGATGTGGAAAACTTGTTCCTACTGATAAAGCGAAAAAGTTCTCTATCTACTCCAGCGCTGTCGATTATCGTCTAGCAAAAGAATTGAGAGATGAAGGTGCAATAATACCAAGACAGAAGAAAATTGTCTATTACTGTATTTCTTGCTCAATTCACAGAGGACGAACAAATATTAGAGCAAAAAAAGAACGACGAGGTTAGTTTTTCTTCTTACTCATTTTTTGTTCTCTTACTTTTTATTTTTAGGAGCCAATTCTCTTGTTAACGTTTGTGATTGTTTCTTCAACAATAAGGAAAGATTCTAAAAAAACGATCAAGTCTGTAGTAGGTGGTCAAGAGCGATTTGATGTACTAGCTAGATGTCTTCTAAACCTAGATAGGTGGAAAGAGAGAATAGAACATGATCTGAATCTTATCATCTATCTTTCTCATCCAGAAGAACAAATCTCATTAAACATCCCATTAAAAATGCTACCTTCTACATTAAATGGGGAACTAGATTCGGTATTTGGTTTGATAAATATATTTTCTAAACCAGAGCTCTCTAACTCGAAATTCATAAATATAGAATTTGGGGATTTGATGGAGGATTTGTCAAAATCTGCAACAATATACTACTTAAATCCTGATGGGGACCCACTCACAAAACTCTCGGAACAGCTTGATAAAGATACAAACATGTGTTTTGTATTAGGAAGTCAACACGATTTGTCTGAAATTCAAGAACAAGTATTATACAAAATAAAAGCACACCATGTTAGTTTGGGGGAGCAAGACTATCTCGCTTCTCATGTTATCACAACCATTTGCTATCAATTTTTACCTTAATCATAATATTTCTCTGTTCTTCGACGAAAATCTTAATTAGTGAAAATATTGAATTACTATGAAATGGAAGAAGATAAACCACCAATGGAAGAAGATAAACCATCAATTATCACTAATAAGATATTGGCATTGGGTTTTACAGCACCATTCATATTTAGCGTTGGGGGGATGATCATTGCATTTTTTGCAACAAAAAATCTACCAGAGAAAACTAGGAACATTGCTCTAATTGTTGCAACATTTATTGGTCTCTTTGTATCAATAGGCGTGATTTTCCTTATGCAGTGGTATATTAATCGAAAAGTAGAAAAAAAAGAGAGTTAAGTTTTTTTTTGCTGGTAAAGCGGAAATTTTTTAAAATCAGTAAAGTAGTTCAAAGTACAGACTTCGAAGGCTTTTAAAATGTCTACAAAAAGAAGAAAAATTATTATAATGGGTGCTGCCGGTCGAGACTTCCATAATTTTAATACTTATTATAGAAATAATGATTCATTTGAAGTAGTAGCTTTTACCGCTACACAAATCCCTGATATCGTTGACCGCAAATATCCCTCTGAACTTTCTGGAGATTTATATCCTGAAGGTATTCCAATTTATGATGAGAGCGAACTTGTTAACCTCATAAAGAAGTTTGATGTGGATGAGGTAGTATTCTCATATTCTGATGTTACTCACGAGTATGTTATGCATAAAGCTTCATTAGTTAATGCAATTGGTGCCGCTTTTTCACTCTTGGGAACAAAAGGAACAATGATCAAAAGTACAAAACCATTGATTAGTGTTTGTGCAGTTAGAACAGGAAGTGGAAAATCCCAAACTTCAAGAAAAATAGTACAACTTCTGCATGATTCAGGCAAGAAGATTGTTGCCATTCGTCATCCTATGCCATATGGGGATCTAGCTAAACAGGCTGTCCAAAGGTTTGCTGAATATTCTGATTTAGATAAACATGAAACAACTATAGAAGAAAGAGAAGAATATGAACCTTATATTGACAAAGGTCTAGTTATTTATTCCGGAGTTGATTATGAAGCTATCTTGAGAGAAGCAGAAAAAGAAGCTGATGTAATTCTATGGGATGGTGGAAATAATGATTTCTCCTTCTATAAACCTGATCTAAGTATTGTAGTAGCAGATCCTCACAGAGTCGGTCATGAACTCACATATCATCCAGGAGAAACAAACTTGAATCTCGCAGATGTGGTTATAGTAAATAAAATTACAACAACCTCATACGAAAATGTCATGCAACTTGAAGAGAACATAAGAAATGCTAATCCTAACGCTGTCATTATTGAAGCTGCATCTCCAATATTTGTGGATAAACCAGAACTTGTAAAAGGTAAAAAAGTGCTTGTTATAGAAGACGGACCAACCTTAACACATGGTGAAATGAAGTATGGTGCTGGTGTTGTGGCAGCTAGAAGATACGGTGCAAAAGAGCTTGTTGATCCCCGACCATATCTTGTTGGGAGTATGAAAGAAACTTTTGATAAATATCCTGACATCGGAACTCTATTACCTGCCATGGGTTATTTTGAGCAACAACTGAAAGATATGGAAGAAACAATACGCAACACTGAATGTGATGTTGTAGTATCCGCCACACCTATTGATATAACTCGCTTGATTAAAATTGATAAGCCAATAGTTAGAGTTAAGTATGAACTTGAAGAAATTGGTTATCCAAAATTAGAGGACATCCTTAAAGAAAAAGGATTCCTTTAATTCTACTCTCTTTTTTTCTTTTTATGTGTTTTTAGAATTGTTCTAATAAGATTTTAGAAAGTTCACATACTTAATATTTTTAATCAACACTCTTAATTGAAAGTTTCATTCATGACATACGGTTCTTGGGCTTTAATCGCTGGAGGATCTCAAGGAATAGGAGAAGCTTTTGCTTTAAACTTAGCTAAGAAGGGTTTGAATTTAGTTTTGATTGCTAGAAGAATTGAACAATTAGAAAAGTTAGCAGAAGTAATTAAAGCAAACTATGGGGTTGAGGTAAAATGTATTTCCTTGGACCTTGCTCGAGAAGATATTGTTCCTAAGATACAAGAAGGAATAGGCGACCTCAAAATAGGCGTATTAGTATACAATGCAGCAATAATACCTATTGGTGATTACTTTAAATCTGATTTAGAAGAACAGCTTAAAGTACTTAATATTAATTGTAGAGTGCCAACTTACCTTATTGATTACTTTGGAAGAAAGATGAAGGACAATGGAAAAGGTGCAATTGTTTTGATTAGTTCAATGGCTGGATTACAAGGAACACCAATAAATGTTCATTATACTGCAACAAAAGCTTACAATATAGTTCTTGCTGAAGGATTGTGGTATGAATTGAAGGATTACGGGGTAGATGTTATAACTAGTATTACAGGGGCAACTGCAACACCAAATTATGTCGCTACAGATCCAGATAAGCCTGGATTATTTGTTCCTAAACCTCTCAAACCTAACGGTAGCCAAGAATACTTTGAAGAAATTAGGAAAGAAACCATATGTGATTCCAGGATTTGCTAATAAAATGGCTAGTTTCTTTGTTAAACATTTTCTATCTCGGAAACAAGCTATTATACTGGTAAGAATACTTACAGAATGTATGGAAAGTATAAGTTGTTATTTAACTGCTTCACTTTACATCCATAATTTTCTTTTTAGATTAATGAAAACAAGTTTTATATTCAGTTCCCATTATTTGATAGTGAATCTATATGTCTACCAAAGGATCAAGTGAAACTATTGAGGATGGTTCAGACGTTTTAATAGTCTTAGATACCCGTAAAAGGTGGTTATCAAAAGTTACAAGTGGTAAACAATTCCATTGCCACAAGGGATTCTTCGACTTTGATCAAATTATAGGACAACCTTATGGTTCTAAAGTTAGAACAAATAAGTCAATAGATCTAACAATCTACAAGCCGATTCCTAGTGATTTCCTGCAACATATTCCTCACAGTTCTCAAATAATTTATACTAAGGACGCTGGTCTAATTTTACTGAATGGAGGGATTCATCCTGGTAGTCTTGTCATTGAAGCTGGAACAGGAAGTGGCGCATTAACCTCTATATTGGCAAAATATGTGGGTTCAGAAGGTCATGTTTATACATATGATAATAGAGAAGAAGCTTACAATACATCAAAGAAAAATCTAGAACGTTTAGGTCTAGAATCACAAGTGACTATCAAACTTAAGGATGTTTCAGAAGGCTTTGATGAAGAGAAAGTTGATGCTGTTGTTTTAGATTTAGGAGATCCATGTGAAATTATTCCACATGCATATGCTGCACTGAAACTAGGAGGAGTTCTTACCGTATTCATGCCAACCTATAATCAAGTTGAAAGGGTTTACATAAAGCTCCAAGAATATAGTTTTGGTGATATTGAAGCCCTTGAATTAATCCTTAGGGGAATACAACTAAAAAGAAATGCAATAAGACCTAATACGAGAATGATAGGGCATACGGGATTTCTGATATTTGCACGTAAGTTATTAGGGGAAAACGAATGATGAAAATAGTCTTTCGATGTAGTCATTGTGAGACTATAAATGAAATTCCAAGTGAATTTCAATACCGACTATGTAAGAGATGTTCAACTCTGATAACATATGATTTGGGCGAATCAATATTGTGTGAGGATAAAAATGACGATGGCTGCTTAGAATTCATGCAATCAAATACTTTATCAGCAGAATTAGCAGAAAAATTCTTTCTTCTCGCAGACAAGCATACAGAACAAATTTCCCTTATTATTGAACGTCATGAGAATCTTTCATCAAGTTTTTTGGATATGCCAGCTGCTTCTCTACCAGATACGATACTACTTCTTCTTAGAAAGAATAGCACAGAGACATTTGATGAATTAGTAAGACATTGCAAATTTTTTGACATTAACTTGAAAAAGATGGAACAGATTATTAAGAGAATGAAAAATGAAGGGATGGTTTACCATCCAAAAGGGTGGCTCATACGCCTGATTTAGAGTTTTACTCTAATACTTCCTCTTTTTGAGTTTGTCTCTAATCCAACCATATAGGATGAAAACAATTACTCCTACGACTGCTACAGCAAATGCTATACCAATCCCTATAATGACGTTAGAAGGACCACCATAATCAACTATTGAAACTGTGATATTTTCAGCAGCTATATACTTTTTCCCAAAAGCTCCAATCTCAGGATGAGGATGATATTCATCAACTGCCCAGAAATAGATGGTTACATTATAATCTGCTTCTGCATTAGTGATTTCAGTACGGATGGTTCCTGTCAGACTTGCTCCTGGTTCAAGTTTATAATGATCTACATCGAAATTTTGTGTATAAGTGCTGTTGAGTCTAATGTTTCCTCCAAGATGAACGAAATCTACTTTTAATGACTGAACCTTTATGGTTAGATCTCCAAAATTAACAATAGTTGCATAAATGCTAATTACTTGGTTTCGAACGATTTGGGTATCTGACATTCTACCATTAAAGGCAGCGATATATTCACCTGATTGAGCTTGAGTTAAACTTGTAACGGGATTTAGTGCAAGTGTTAGAAATATCAAAAAGGTACTTGCTTTTATCAAATGTTTTTTGTTCATGGAAATCATCCTTCTTCTTTGAGTAGTAACGAAAGTTCCCTTTTCAGGTTTCTTAATGACCTTTCTATTCTCTTTTCATAAGTATTGTCAATGCTGATTTTTCTATCAGTTGTTACTATCTTTATACCACCCATGCTTTTAATATGGTCCTTTGCAAGACTCAATTTTGTATCTAGATTGTGCTCTTTCAGCTGTTTCGAAATCTTATCAAAGAATTGGCTTGTAAAAATCTTTTTATCTTCCTCTCTGCATAAAACAACAATTTCTGGTTGTTTAAGAGTAATAACCGCTTCTACTGCTAGATTTTCTAAGCTTTTTTCATACTCTGCCGATCCAATTACTGTAGCTATTTTCTTTTGAGCTTTCACAATGAAGTTTTCGACAAGTTCATCACGATATTTAGTGATTTGTAACTTGAGGTCTAATTCATGTTTTGCTTTTTCTTTCATGAAATCTGAATCAGCTCTAGTTTTAGCAGTTTCAACTAATTTTGCCTTAACACCATCCATTTTAGTAGCAGTTTCCTTTTTTATTTCGTTGATAGATTTTTTCTGGTCTGCAACTATCTCTTTGATAAGCTTCTCAGTATTTTCTTCAATCTTCTTTGTAATTTCGGGATTAGTTTGCTCTTTGTTCATTGTAATCCTCTCATGGGTGGAGAATTTGTTAAGGACTTCATAAGTTGGCATATAAAAATTTTGGTTAGGAATTGATTTTGATTCTTAACATAAATTTGATGGTTGATTACTCCTCAAATAAAGTCTCATCTTCAGCATATTTGTAAGCTACAACGAATAAGCCAAAGAATATTACAGCAGAGAGTGCCACTATGATGGTAACAAAGATATCAGGTCGTGCAAATAATTTAATGAAGAAATTCATGGCAATGAATATTGGCACCATTAATGTTCCTGCGGCTCCTCCTGTACTGCCACCTTTTGGTGTTTTCTTTCTCCATCTAATGATGGTTTCGAAAACACTTAGTGAAACTGCAACTATATTTATCACAAACATTGCTATGCCTGTTGTTGTCCAACTAGTTATAGGGGCGCTAGTACTATTATCAACAAAGAGATACAAGACTAGAAAAACTGCAAAGAGTACAATTTTGATTAGGATCCCAATTCTCTCCCCTACTTCCTTCTTATAGGATACCTGAGATGCTCCTTCTCGAAGGAAAACAAAGAAATTACCAACCGCTATCGCACATGCAAGACATAAGACAATACCGTAAAAGACAGGTGAGTAATTAGCCCAAATCTCCCATATTGGACCTAGAAGTAAATTATATTCGGCAAAAAATGCAATTGTGATTATTAATGGTATCGCAGCTAGAAATAATCCAGGAATAACGATAAGTATAGCTGGTACGTTTTTCTTCACACCAAAAGCATAAAGTATTAACTTAACTGCAAAGAAGGCTCCAAATACTGCAATCAATGGACCAGCAAATGGTAATATTAGGAAGAACAAACAAAACATGGCATTTACCATATAGAAGATTTTGGTGTCAATCCTTACTTTTCCCAGTGCTCTCCACATTAGGTCATATGAATTAGCTATCCTAGTAGCTTTAATTGCCGAAGCTAAAGAAAAGGATAATGCAAAAATAAGAGGAGCTACCCATCTTAGAATAATGTGCTCTGGTGTTCCTGTCCAGGGATTACTTCCCCAAAAGAAGAAACCATCAAGAGTCATTGAACGCATGGGTTCAACCCACATCCAGATATAGAAATATGCAGGAAAAATGAATATTTGCAGTAAAACTATCAATCTGTTTACCATTAGTCCTCTTAACTGTACCATGTAAGCACCTTGGTAAAGTGTGACTTGCTAAATAAAAAACGTTTCCTTTTAAAGCCAGCAACTAAACTTTATTAAATTAATTTCTACTATAAACTACTGAGGGTTATGTCAGAAAATATAGGTTCTATAGATGAACTTCTCAAGAAGTACAATATTCAATCTCACGATTTAGAGTATATTTTAAATTTCATGCAAAAAGAAGGTATCTCTCCTCAATTGGCAATGAGAAGAATAAAACTTTTTGAAAAATTACAAGAAAAAATGTCTCAAACACAATCTGATGAGAAAGTTAGAGAACTTACTACAGAACTTGATCATCTTTCTAAACTAGTAGAGGATTTACAAAAAGAAAAATCTGATTTAGACAAAGAAATTGAGGATACAAGATTACAACAAGATTTATTCAATGCAGAAAGAGAAGAACTAAAAATGCAAATGCATGCTTTAATGGGTTCTATTGAATCAATCGAAACTGAAGCTGTCCAGGGAGAAGAAGCTCTTGCCGAAGAGAACCAAGATCTAAAGAAAAAGATAGAAGTCATGACTGCAGGATGTCAAACTCTCAAGGACAGAATATTAGGAATAAGTTCTGAAACCCCCTCTCTTAATTCAATGATAGATTCAATACATAGAAGCTTAGATGCTGTGATTTCAGCAAGACAAATCCCTCAAGATACCAACTTCTCAGTACCTAAGGAACTACTTGCAGCTTCTCAACAATCTGCACCTATATCTGCTCAAAACTCTTCTGACACTATATCTCCAGAGCAGATAAAGTTCAGTAAAGCACCAAAAATAGTAGAAACGCCATCTACTGCATCCCGTATCAGCACCCCCGCAACAGTTAAACAAGAATCGTCTCCTACTCCAGCAAATTCTAGTTCAGCAAAACCAATGATAAAAGAGAATATCTTCGCTGAACCTGAGGAAATGGAGAAAACTGTATCTACATCACAACCAGAAACAAAACCAGAATCGCGACCTCCAACAGAATCAAAACCTGAACCAACACCTGTTCCAAAAACTGAACCACGTGACCAAACAGAACATAGACCTAAGGCAAAACCTACAAAAGTTGATACTAGAGCAAAACCATCAACAGATGATAGCATTGTGTCTCCAAAAATTGAAAAGATACTAAAATTGTTCATTTCTTATGGTCAACAAGCTGATTCAGACGAGAATTGGAAAGCAAGAATTTCAGCTATTTGTGATATGGATGAAGCTTATGTTGAATTAGGTGGATTGGCGATGTCTCAGATATACTCATATCAGACACAATCTATAAAGAAGAAGAAGGAATTTGAAAGACTTCTAAACTCTTGGATGGAAAATGGTCTACCAAGATAAACAACCTTTTCTCATTTTACTTTTCTATTTTATACATCATTAAGCTCTCATCAGAAGAAATAAAAACAAAAAGAAAAACAAGATAACAGAATGGGCCAGTAGTCTAGCATGGATAAGGCGTCTCCCTTCGGAAGTTTATAACTGAAGACAGGAGAAGGTCGCAGGTTCGAATCCTGCCTGGTCCGCCACAATCCATAAAGTGATGCATTTTGACACAAAAGAAATATAATATGAGAAAGTTGAGCCCCCTTATTCTTGTAATTACTTATCTCTTTGTGATCTTCCTTAGCAACTACTCTGTCTCAGCAAATGTAGGGGTGAGTTCAGGAGATTGGTTATCCTACAAAGTTGTATCGGCAAGTGATACAGTAAATGATTTCTATGGTACTTTTCCTCCAGGCACATACTACGGTGCATGGTCAGTTGTCGCAGACGACAGTATAATTTTCAATATTACATCTGTACATGATGGAGTAACTAATGGAACACTATTCTTCGGAAATGAGTTGGATAATGTAACATTTTATGATGTTCGAAATGTAGATACTGCTTTTGGATTAGGATTAGGGATCTACCCATGGAGTGGGGGATTTCTTGCTAACTCAACAGACTGGGATAATATTCTTTCATCTGTTGTTGACACTAATACCACTGTCACTCAAATTGAAAGTTATAATCTTACAATTGCTGGAATGCAAAATTCCTACTCAGTCATTCATTTTAATACAAGTAATTACTATGGACAATATTCTAGTTTCTATTATCACAAAAGTAGTGGTGTTCTGCTCAAAGCATTTACTTCATTTGGTTTATACGAGTTGGAAATCTCCCTAGATATTGCCAACTTAGAAATAAATCCTTACACTGAAACTCCTTACACTGAAACTGTAACAGTTAGTATGTTTATATTGCTCTTATCCATCATTTCACTTCCAGCTCTTTCTATGCTGAAGAGAAAAAGTAAGTGACAACCATCTTTTTTCCCCATTACATTTAACACAAAAGTTTTCATTAACTAGCCACAAGAGATATTAAATATAAATCAATATAAAGAATTGAGAATCATGAGTGAAAGCACACAAAAATGCCCAAGCTGTTCTGAGACTGTCCCCTTAGAATATTCTGTTTGTCCGTTTTGCGGATTTGGACTTTTAGAATATGAGCTTAGAAAATTCTCATTTAAACCTTCATTAAAAGAAGTTTTTATCAGGTTGTACAATTTCTTCCGTCACCCATTCAGAACAAGTGAAGAAATAGCTGTAGCAACAGAGACAAAAGGTGCAAATATCATTCTATTATTATTGTCGTTGTTTCTCTCTCTAAGATTCTTTGTAGTTTTGATGAAGTTTGGAATAGGTTTTGATACCATTATTCAGATACCCGCTAATCCAGAACCTGACAAATGGTCAATGATAATACCGATTAATCTACTAGTTTTCTTTGTTGCGCTATTGCTGATGCCTTTAGTGATTTGGCTTATGTTCAAGGTTTTCATCTTCATTACAACTTGGTTTATGGCAAAATTTGCAGCAATGTTAGGATCAGATGCAACAACAAAGCAATTCCGTTCTATCATAGGTTATTCGCTAGGTGCTATTACTGCTGGGGAATTACTTGGGATACTTTTTATGCTGTTCATAGATAATTTGGAGGCTGGTACAAGCTATACGTTTTCAGATTTTTCTAATCATATGGCTACTGTAAGTAATGGAGTAGGTATGTGGATTTACAGAGTTATAATGTTATTATTGTGGTTGGCTTTCATAGTATACTCATCAATTGCATTAAGAACAATAGGAAAAATGGCTTGGGTAAATGCATTTGTTGCTATTGCCGTACCTATTGCATTATTCGTTTATTTCTTCTATTTTGCAGGATTACTCCCAGCTGCTTGACGATAATCCCATATTTCTTTCTTCTTTTAATTCTTTTAGAAATTCTTTTGAAATACAAAGTAATATTCTTCTTAGAGAAAGATCATGAACAGGAAACCAAAAAGAGTTATGAGTGATATAGGAGAAAGACAATTCTTACTTGAAATTGCAAATCTCGTTTCTAATCCAGTGTTAGGTTTTAATGATGATGCTTCTGCTATACAATTGTCTGAAGATACTATTCTGGTAATAAATGCAGACATGCTAGTCAAGCAGACCGATGTTCTACCTGGTATGACCTATAATCAGATTGGTAGGAAGGCAGTTACCATGTCAGTAAGCGATATAGTCGCAAAAGGCGTAAATCCACTTGGTTGTTTGGCAAGTGTGGCTTTTCCAGAGGATTTAGAAGTTGAGTCTGCAAAAAAGATAATTGAAGGAATTAAAGATCAATGCTCTGAATATAATATTCAATACTTAGGTGGAGACCTTAACGAGGGTATTGATATCATTGTAGATGCAATTTCATTTGGTACGTGTTCCAAAGAATCACTGATTCCGAGAGTGGGAGCTGAAGTAGGAGATATTCTTTATACAACAGGATATTTTGGATTAACTTCACTTGGTTTTCAATTTCTTTTAGGAAACATAAATCTTAATGATGAATTGAAACACCTTGCACTTGAATCTGTTTATAATCCTAAAGCAAAAATCCAATAC
Organism: Candidatus Heimdallarchaeota archaeon; assembly: GCA_021399395.1. GTDB lineage: Archaea > Asgardarchaeota > Heimdallarchaeia > Heimdallarchaeales > Heimdallarchaeaceae > UBA460. The sequence goes on along the minus strand of JAAFKJ010000047.1, from coordinate 57,493 downwards.
CTATCATTATTTCAAAAAATACAAGTGAAAATATGTATGGATAGTTCTGATGGGTTGTTTATAACTTTAAATGATTTATCTAAATTAAATGGAATGGGTATTGAGATTTCAAAATTACCAATCCATCCTAATGTCTCAGACTATGCAAAAGAGTGGAAACAAAATCCTTTGGAGTTGGTTTTTAGTGGTGGAGAAGAGTTTGAACTTGTTTTCGCAATATCACCAGATAAGGAACATCAACTCATTAAGGAGGCTCAGAAACAAAATTTGGAATTGCAAAGAATTGGTAGTTTTTCAGATAAATTTGAAGGAATTAAGATTACTGATGAAGAATACAGAGAATGCGAAATTCCAAAAGGTGGATATGAACATTTCTCTTCATTTCATAGTTGATTAAAAATCCTTAATAATTGCTTCTTGTTTTTCCTCTTGATATATATGGGTAAGATAACAAAAGTTATTCCAAGAGAAATTATAGATTCAAGAGGTAACCCAACTGTTGAAGTCGATGTATATACAGAAGGTGGGTTTGGAAGAGCCCTTGTTCCTTCAGGAGCATCAACAGGAGAACACGAAGCTTTAGAACTCAGAGATAAAGATTCAAGATTCCTAGGTAAAGGGGTTCTCAAGGCTGTAAAAAACATTCGCGAAATCATAGCACCAAAGATAATTGGATTAGAAGCTACAGAACAGAAAGCAATCGATGAGTTAATGCTTGAGTTAGATGGAACAGACACAAAATCAAATCTAGGTGCTAATGCCATACTTGGTGTATCAATGGCTGTTTGTAAAGCTGCAGCGGATGAACTCAATTTGCCAATTTACGCTTACTTAAACAAGGAATCAAAGACATTACCAGTCCCTATGCTCAATGTAATTAATGGTGGAGAACACGCTGGTGGTAATTTGAAAATACAAGAGTTCATGTTAATTCCACATGGTTTTGCTCAATACAAAGAGGCATTGAGATCTATTTGTGAAGTCTATCAAATCCTTAGAAATAACCTAAAGAAATTCGGTCCTTCTGCGATAAATCTAGGTGATGAAGGTGGTTTTGGTAGTCCAGTAGATACTGCGCCTGAAGCACTTAATATGTTGGTAGAAGCAATAACCGAGGCAGGATATGCTCCAGGGAAACAGATATCAATAGGATTAGATTCAGCTGCTTCAGAATTTTATGAAAACAATCTGTATGAAGTAGATGGTAAAAAACTAACTGGAGAACAACTAGTAGACTACTATGTTGACCTCGTTGAGAAATATCCAATTATCTCAATTGAAGATCCATTTGATGAAAACGATTTTGATTCATTCGCAAAATTACTTGCTAAATTACCTCATATCTCTGTAGTGGCAGATGATCTGACAGTAACTAACCCAGTCCGAATAAAAACTGCAATTGACAAAAAAGCAGCAAATTACCTTCTTCTAAAAGTAAACCAAATCGGAACATTGACAGAAGCAATTCAGGCTGCTGAATTAGCTAGAACTGACGGGTGGGGTATAAATATATCACATCGATCAGGAGAAACTGAAGATACATTCATTGCAGATTTGGCTGTTGCTATCGGTGCCGAAAGGATAAAGACTGGTGCTCCCGCTAGAGGCGAACGTACAGCAAAATACAATCAATTATTGCGGATTGAAGAACAACTTGGCAGTTCTGCTAAATATCTTGGAGATTAATTCTTTTTCTCTTTTTTCTTTTACATTTTTGGGTAATATTTTTGAATAGTAAAATGAAAACTTAAGCGAAATAAATGAAAACCGCTTACAAAACATTACTTGATCGTTATCAAGAAATACAACTATTAAATTCAATTAGTGGGGTTTTATACTGGGATATGAATACTTACATGCCTCCAGCTGCTGTAGGTCAGCGAGCAAAACAGTTTCAATATATCAGCCAAAAAACTCATGGTTTAATTACTGATCCTGAAGTTGGTATTCTTCTGAATTCTTGTGAACAAGACTCTTCTCTCAATGAGATTCAAAGAAGAAATGTTGAACTTCTACGGAGAACATATGACAGTAGAACAATTTTACCTTCTGAACTTGTAGGAAAGCTTGCGGCTCAATCAAACAAAACTCTAGAAGTATGGAAAAAAGCTAAGGAAAAAATTGATTTTCAGATGGTTCTTCCTGACTTAGAGATATTGTTTGATCTTAATTTGGAATCAGCTTCATTATTAGCTGAATCTAAAGAAATGAATGACCCCTTTAATGCACTAATCGATAGTCGGGATAAGGGTTTTAGTGTAGATTCACTTACCAAACTTTTTGATGAAGCTAAATCATTCTTGGTTCCATTTATCAAGACATGTAAAGAATCTGGTGTAAAACCTGATAGATCCTTTTTATCAAGACATGTATCACGTTCAACACAGGTTAAAATGGTGGAAAATCTGGCAAAATATTTGGAATATGATTTCTATTCAAAAGATGCTCCTGGTAATATCGCTGAGGTAGAACACCCACTTACTATAGGTGGTGGGTACAAAGATGTTAGGGTTACAGTCAAGTATCATGAAGATAATATTCTAGCAGCTTTTCTTGCTGGAGCTCATGAATGTGGGCATGCTATTCATAGTTTACAAGGAAAGGATGAGTGGTATAATCAACCTATTTATCGAATGTCTTCTCCCAGTTTTGGCGAGTCACAATCTAGATTATTTGAAAACATTGTCGCAAGTTCAGAAGAGTTTTGGGACTATTATTATAAACAGTTTAAGAAGGATGCTGATGGGGTTTTTGATGATATCTCTTCAAATGATTTCTATTCTGCACTTAATGCTGTAACTCCTGGGTTTATAAGAATTCAAGCTGATGAAGTGACCTATATTTTGCATATCATTATCCGTTTTGAAATTGAAAGGGATTGGTTTGCTGGAAAAATAAAAACCAACGAATTACCTCAAGTTTGGAATGAAAAATACAAACAATATCTAGGCGTTGATGTTCCAAATGATACTTTGGGGTTGATGCAAGATTTGCATTGGTATTCTCAATACTATGGTTACTTCTTCGGTTATGGAATAGGGGATCTAATCTCCTCTCAGATAACAGCTAAAATGAATAAAAGTCTTCCAGAATGGCAAAACTCTTTGCAAAAAGGTAAATTCACACCAATCCGAGAGTGGCTTAAAACTAATGTTCATGAAAAAGGTGGAACCTTAGATTGCCTTGATATGGTCAAGAGTATAACTGGAGAAGATTTAACACCAAAATATCATCTAAAATATCTTGAAGAAAAATTCTCAAAAATTTATGAAAGAACTTTGTCCTGAAGTCATCTTAAATAGGTTACTAATCAGTTTGAAAGAAGACTGAAAGTAAGATATTACGGGAGATTATATAGTCAAAAGGTCTTGAAGAAGTAGGAGCGGGGTTTACCGCTCAAGTAGCCTATGTGACCACCTCCCACTGGGATTGTAGTCAAGTTACGAGAGAAATGGAATCCTTTCCATTATACCCATCACGAAGGGAACAAGCGATCCGAAAGCACCATAAATGGTGTGAACGGGGTAGGAGGGTACGTGATGTACCCCTATAGAATGTGCGTAGACCCATAAGGAATGACACATACATCGTCTATAAAATGTGCTCAACTATGTTGGTTAACGTGCCAACATGACAAAAACCCATCATAATTTGTAAAAACAAAAAATAGGATAAGTACTTCTTATCCTTATTCCTCTATTTTTATCGTGGCTTGAGGTGTAATTAATGGCATTTTTAGTCTAAAATGCAATTATGAAAAAATAGGGAAAAGGGCGCGATTAAAGTTTGAGATCTTCCTGTTTTATTTTTACAGGCTCTTTCAACAACTTAACACTTTTACTCAGAAATAAATCTTCAACATAGTAAACCTTTCCTTCAACTTGAGTATTTGGTCCCAATTTGACAGTTCTTCCTTTGATATTCTTACGAACGTGAACATCTTGGACATCAACATCTTTTTGCGCTATAATATTTCCCTCGACGTGAACTAATTTCTTTTGTCTTCTAAAGAACCAAGATTCAAATACTGTCCTCCTGCCTTCAATTAGTATGTTTTCACACAGTATATTTTTACGTATACGCGCCTTCCCTCCAATCTTGATAGAATTTTCAGATAGTAAATTCCCCTCTATTGTTGTTGACCCAATTAACGATGCACCAGTTACAGCTTGCGTATTCTTTCCACTTCTATATGATCCTGAAATTGTAAGGTTACCTTGAATAACAACTTCCCCAGCAGTTTTAGCGGATCCACTAAAAGTTGCATTCCCATCCCCATGAAGATTTCCCTCACATTTAAATGAGCCAGAGCATTTTACCTCTCCATGAGCAATAATGTCGCCTAAAGCTTTTACTACTCCAGAACATCGCAGAGAATTGCATTCAACTGCACTTGTGATTCTTCCAGATCCTGATATTCTGATGTCCCTCATAATCTTCCCTCCTGTAATTGTGGCAGCACCTGAAACTGTTAAAGCATCTTGAGTTAAGATTTTTTCTCCTGCGACTCTAACAGTAGGAGCATCTTCTTGGAATTTGAATGCTTCCTTTGTTTTTTCTAGTTTCTCAGTATATCTTTCTTTTAACTCAATGAAACTTGATTCGTCTATCTCTTCTTTCTTACGTCGCTCTTCTAGAAGTTGAAGAAGTTCTTCATACATTCTTATGTCGTCTTGGCTCATTCTTTTCCCTACCTCATAAATATAATCTCTTTATATAATGTTTTTTTTAAGTAATCGGAATATAAACTTAAGCCCATAGTTTGAAGCTTTAACCTTACAGTTTAACCGACAACAATTTATATCGAACGTTAACCTGTTAAAATGCTATGTCAGAGTTTGGTGATGAGAAAGAAAAATCTCCTATTGTTGATACAATCTATTCTATTTTCAGAGATTCCACAAGAAGAACCGTACTAAAACTCCTAAGTAATATGAAACTCACTGCTGACGAACTTACTAAAGAGCTTAAAATTTCTAGACCAGCTGTTGAAAAACACCTCAAACAGATGTTAGAAATTGGTTTGATTGAGAGAAAAGCAGATACATATCCCACTCTGAAATATATCTACACTATCCCCACACCTGGTATCGATTTATTGTCAAATATAGGGGATGCAATTGATACATTCATCACTACACTGAGGGAAGAGTATAACAGACGATTAGAAAATGAAGAGCAAATGTATGTTCTAGGAATGTCCTCAAAAGATAGATATGAGGCTATAAAAAAATCTTATGGATCAATCCTTGAAAAGTTGAAGAAATAAATATCTTCAGAGGTTTTTACATGCAAATTAAATCAAGAAACATGTTATCAAAAAAAGACAAAAAAACCCTAAAAGAAAATCTTGAGATGTTCTATGGTGAGGGTATTATATTATCTTTTGAAAAAACGTTAGCTATAGAAGAAGTAAGAACAGATGAAGGTACCTTTCTAGTGAAAGACGGAAGAATATGGTTTTTTGATTATGATAAACAACAAACACCAACAATTCATTTCTTAAGAGAAAATAAAATTGGACTTCCAAAAATAGTCGTTGATACTGGAGCAATTCGTTTTATAACAAATGGAGCAGATGTTATGGCTCCAGGAATAGTTTACTTCGACGAAAAAATAACTGAAGGGTCAGTTGTGTCTATTCACGAAGAGAAAGCAGATAGTTTGTTAGGAGTAGGAATTTCCCTTGTAAACTCTGAAAAATTTGAAAAAACAAAACAAGGGAAAGTCATAAAGACCATCCATCATCTTAAAGATGATATTTGGAAATTTCAGTTGTAAATTATTTCAATCGTATTGTTGTTCCGTTAGGTGGAGCAAGACTTTCTCTTTTTGTAGTTTTATAAATCCATGAAGCAAATTTTGTTACTTTTGTCTCATCACCATGAATTACAACCACTCTTTCTGGTTTTGGAGTTACTTTGTTAATATAGTTTTCAAGTTCCCTTCTATCACTGTGACCTGTAAATCCTGAAATACTGTGAACTGCCATTTCAATGTGATGCATTACAGTTCTACCTCTTTCTACCATCTGTATCTCAGTAATGCCTTTCTGAATTTTACTTCCTAGAGTCCCTTTACCTTGATAGCTCACAAAAACCATAGAATTGTTTGGGTCCATACAAAGAGCTTTGAAGTATTGAACACTGGGACCACCATTTAGCATTCCGCTAGTTGCTACAATTATGGCAGGATCACCTACTATAATCAAATCACGTTCTTCAGCAGAAGAAACATGTTTCATCTGTTCAGCTAAAAATGGGTTCTCTCCATCATGGAAAATTCTTTCTCTTACTCCTTTGGAAAGGAATTCAGGATGAGCTGTTGTAATAGCTGAAGCCTCTCTAATCATACCATCAGTGTAAATTGGAATAGATGGTAATTCTCCTACTTTCATTAAATTTTCGAGAATAACAAGAATTTCCTGAGCTCTCCCTACTGCTAACACTGGAATTAATACCTTTCCACCTTTTTTAATTGTATCAAAAACAATATTCCGTAGCAACTTTGTACACTCAGCTCTGGAAGGAAGAATATCATGTGGTTTACCATATGTTGATTCAATAAATAATGTCTCCAGTCTTGGAAATCTGCAATTTGCAGAATCTAGAAGATTTGACTTTGCAAATTTAATGTCTTGTGCAAAAGCCATATTGTATACCCCTTCTCCTATGTGGAGGTGTGGAATTGCACTTCCAACAATATGCCCAGCGTTGTGGAATGTTAATCTAATGTCAGGAGTTATGTCTGTAACTTCTCCATAATCTAATACTACATTGTGTAAAACAGATTCTCTGATGTCCTTCTGTTCATAGGGTTGTGTTTTACCTTCTTTTTGAGCAACATCGAGATAATCAATTTGTAACATGGTCATCAAATCTCTTGTTGGTCTTGTAGTATACACTGCTCCCTTATACCCATACTTGAATAAATAGGGGACGAATCCTGAATGATCAAGATGTGCGTGAGAAATGACCACTGCATCAAGATTTTCAATATTGAACTCTGGTAAATCAAAGCGTGGAAATGTATTGTTTGGAGTATTGCTTCCAACATTGATCCCACAATCTACAAGAATTCTACTTTCTCCAGTTTGTATTAGAGCACAACTTCTTCCAACTTCAGCAAAACCACCAAGTGCTGTTACACGAATAGTATCATCTCTGTAGATTACAGGTCTATGAATTCTTTTTCCAATTAATCTGAGAATTTCTTGCCTTCTCTTAGAATGCTCTTGATAGAGATGTCTGATGGTTTTAATAACTCGGGATTCTATAGGTGGTGTTCTCATCACTCTAGGTCGCCATAGTGTTTTAGCGATTATTGTTCTCAACATTTCACCTGATTTACCGATAATTACACCTGGTTTCAAAGCTTCAATGATAACCTCACCAACAAGTTCATCAAAATCAATTGAAGTTATTTCGCCTTCTTTTCCGACCAATTCATTTATGGTGAATATTGTTTCATCTTTTGGAAGTCTAACACTGGGATCTGAACGTATGACTATTCTCTTTCGAAGCTTCTTAGCTAATTCTTTTACAATGGTTTCATCATCTACTAGAACACGAGGGTTTTTTGAGAAAACAGCAACTTCTGGTCCCTCAAATTCTATCTGTGTAATTTCTGAATTAGATGGTAGTTCCTTATGTATATCTTTGGAAATCTGGTCTAATACTTCTCTGAAGCTCAAATTCTTCAACTCTGTATGTTTATATCAAAGACAAATGTACTGCAAAATAAATACAATTTGCATATAACATGCTTTAAAACTAAGTTACGTCCTCAAAGATTACTTAAATACTTTTTGATTTTGTTAGAAGTAAAACTGTTCATTTATTGTAAGAGTATTTAATTTTGGAGACAAAGTACAATTAATTTCCCTTACGTAAATACCATCCTCGATCTAGTGGTTTATTTTGTAAGCCTTTCACAAGTATGGTATTTGGTTGAGCACTATTAGCCTCCCTCGCTCCAATTTCTGCCTTCCCAACTCCATAATGTATATCATTATTCCCAATTATTATTAGATGATCTCCCTTATTGAAATCGGAAGTAAATGAGTCAACATTTTCCACAAAAATAGGTTTACCATATAGAAATTGATTTGTTTTAACTTTGATTATATTACTTGTATAAGGTAATATTAGATACGAACCCTCTATTTCTAACTGGAACATATCTTCACATAGACTCCCAATTGGAATACCCATAGAATATATCCACTCTGATAGTTTATCAAGGATATTTTCTAGTTTTTCACGAACCAGAAAAACTTCTTTTATCCTTCCTTCCTTAATCCATATCTGTTTATGAGAAAATATTTGAATGGTTTTTGAACCGAATTTTTCCTGAATGTGTTTTTTAACCAATTCATTTTCTGAATTTGATGCTCTACGGAAAGTAAAATCATTCATTATCATTTTTGTTTCACCATCTTTACAATGAAAAATCCTTCACCACAACTCTTGTGCGGGTACAAGTGTTTAGCTTTTACTACTTCGGGATTAAAATTATAGTTTTGAAACTTCAACAAACCATTTTCTCCAAAAACACCTATTTCCTCTATTTTCACAGGTTTTGAATCCAGAATTTTGGTGATAACGAGTTCATTTTCCTCTGGTTCAAGTGAACATGTTGAGTAAACTATTTCACCTTGTGGCTTTAAAACATCAATAGCGTTTGTAAGTAGCGAAACTTGGAGTTCGTGATAATTAAGCAAATCATCGCTTGTTTTTGTTGATTTTCTACTAGGGTCAGAAATAATGATTCCTGATCCTGAACAAGGAGCATCAAGAAGGATTTTATCAAATTTTAGATCTAATAAACTAATATCGTTGGCATCCATGTTGATTGTTATTGTATTCTCAACACCCATTCTCGCTAAGTTGGACTTTAAACTTCTACATCTATTTGTGCTGATTTCGGTTGCAATTATTGTACCATTATTTTTCATTAATTGCGCTAGATGTGATGTTTTACCTCCTGGTGCTGCAGCAAGATCGGCAACTAAATCCTCTTCTTTTGGGTTAAGTATTTGGGTGGGATAAAAAGAGTTTTCTCCTTGTAAGGTATAATAACCATTAAGATACTCCTCAGATGCGCCGATGGGAATTGGGGATTTAATTATTCTTCTTGCCTCAGGAAGATTTTTTACTCGTTCCATTACCACTTGCTTTTTTCTCAGTAATTTCTCTGTTTCCTCTGGAGGGTTTTTCAATGAATTTAGTCTAATGGTTTTAGGTAGTTTGGTTTCATTGAACTGAAGAAGTTCCTTAGTTTCTTCCTCCCCAAAAATTGTAATATATCTATCAATCATGTAAGGAAGATATCCAAGGTCTTTACCTAATTGATGAATATCTCCAGATTCATTCACCATTTTCATTGACTCCTCAGCTATTTTGTACTATTTTAGGTTAAAATATAAAAGTAACCTATTAAAATTCATCTTTAAGATGAACAGTGTTATAAATGAATTCAAATTTATCGAACTTCCTACTCTACTTTGTTTAGGGGCAGATATGCTAAAAAGTGTTCCAAAAGTGGTTGATCGTCTTTCTCTTGGAAAAAAAGCATTACTATTAACTGATGATTTTCTCAGAACTAGAATAGCAAAAGATGTTGAGGATATTCTTATTGATGGTAATATTGAGGTTTTCACCAGTATCATACAAAATAGTACAATGGATGAAGTTGAAAAACAAATTGGGGTTCATAAAGAAATTAAACCAGATTTTGTTATAGGTTTGGGCGGAGGAAGGCCCATAGATATCGCAAAATCTGTAGCATACAAAACAAATCAGAGATTTATCTCTATACCAACTATTGCAAGCCATGATGGCGTAGCTAGTTCGAGAGCTTCAATTATGGGTTCAGATAAGCGACATTCAATTCAAGCGCTCCCCCCTATAGCAGTTGTAGCAGATACTATCATACTTGATAAGTCACCTTACAGATTCACAGCTGCTGGATGTGGCGATTTATTAGCCAAAGGGACAGCAATAGCTGATTGGATGCTTTCTCATCGACTAAAGAATGAACTGATCAGTGAATATTCAATTGCTTTATCAGATATGACGGTCCAACTTATAACTAAAAAAGCTAATGTAATCAAAAGTCAAGTTTCGGGATATAGTAGAATTGTTGTAAAAGCCCTCATAAGTAGCTCACTTGCGATGTGTGTAGCAGGGTCTTCAAGACCAGGAAGTGGATCAGAACATATGTTCAGTCATGCATTAGACACAATAGCAGAAAAACCAGCATTGCATGGGGAACAATGTGCGCTGGGTAGTATTATGATGGGTTATCTTCACGATCTTGATTGGGAATCAACAAAGAATATTATGATTCACTTAGGTTTACCTGTGACTGCTAAAGATTTAGGATTGAAGGACGAGGAAGTGATTAAAGCTCTAGAAACTGCTCATAGTATAAGGCCTGAACGTTATACTATTTTAGGAAAAGATGGTTTAACAAGTGATGCTGCAGTAAAAGTAGCGACAGTTACTGGTGTAATAAACTGACACTTAATTGAGAATATTAAAAAACACTATGACTTTACTTACCACGAAATGGTAATCTCATTGGTACCTAAGGGTGTTGCGCAAAAAGGATATCAGTTTACGCATCTTGGCAGTACTCAAACTTGTCAAAAATGCAACCTACTTTCTGTATGTGTAAATTCTTTAGAAACTGGTAGTACATATGAAGTTATACAAGTTAGGGAGAAAGAACATCCTTGTTTGATTGATAATAGTATGATGGTTGTTTGTGAATTGAAACAAAAAAATGATAAAATATCAGTTAGACAACAGAAATATCTTGATAATGTGGTTGTTACAAGAGAAACTATTGATTGTGTTGAAATTCTATGTGAAAACTATGATTATTGCGTTTCAGAAAAGTACAGTAAAACAACCAAGATTAAAATTCTAAAGAATTTAGGGAAAATAAATTGCCCTCTCAACTATCAACTAGTATTGGTAGAAGGAGAGAAAATAACGAAATAACTTAGTAGATTATTTCTTCTTTTCAATATCATAATGCTCAATAAAGGTTATCTTATCAAACTTGTTAGTTATTTCTCCTAAATCTCTCGATACGCCATTTCTGATAAATTGAATATACTCCATGAATCGAGTATCTTTAGGCAGCTCAACTTCAACAACCTTATTTTTGATGTTGATTTTTGTTGGTGAGAAATCTACTCCTGGTAACCGTTTTTCAAGTAAACAGATGAATTGTTCTTTAATGTCAGTGATTTTCTTTACGATCTCAACCTCATAAATTAAATCCATACCAGCTAAATCGTGGTTGAAATCGACTTTGACTCTACTGCTTGAAACTTTGAGGATTCTTCCTGTTTGACCCCCTATTTCTACTTTCATGTCTTCCTTTGGTTTAATCTGATGTCTTTGAAATTCTCTTCTTTGAATTAATCTGATTTTGGAACGATCTCTGAGTCCAAAACCATTTTTTGCATCTATTTCAATAGTTTTCTTCTGGCCTTCTTTCATGCCTATTAATGCTTCTTCCAAACCACTAGGTAGCCATTTCTTCCCAACGATTAGTGTAAAAGGCCTATAGATAACTTTCTCATCGAAGATATTTTCTTTTTTTGCTATGCTCTCTATTGTAGTATCAACTACTTTGTCATCTTCCTTAGTTCTACCTGTATAGTTCAAATTTACAATGTCGCCATTATTGAGAGTGGTCATATATTCACCTAGCTTTACTGCTCAAGTAAAAATTATGGTTTAAGGTATATTTAAGATTCTGCTTCTTTACCATATTCTCTACAACTGATTCAAGATATTATTAAAATCGGATTTTTCTTTATCTAAATCAACACCTTCAACAAAATCATATAGGATTTTTTCTTTTTCCTCAGCCAATTTTTTGGATTCTGGGAAATGCATCCTCGATGATAATTTGAACAGTTTATCATGGAAGTGTTCTATGGATTCATCTAGATTCAATCCTCTTTCAAAACTGAAACCTAGTGTTCTGTAAAGACCTAAGGCCCCTAGGGCATCAAGAGTGTCCGCATCCTGGAGGATTTTAGCTTCCAAAGAGATAGGTTCAATATTTTTACTGAATCTATGTGATTTTATTGCATCACAGACATCCTTGGTTAGGTCAATCAAGCCTTCCTGATTTAGAAATTGCTCAGCTTGTTCTGCACCTATTTCAGCATGACATCTGCCAGTTTTACTTTCAATTGGTCGGCCTATGTCATGAAATATTGCTGCAAGTACAACAACATCTACATAAGCATCTAGCTTCTCAGAGAGAAATAAACATGTGTTGACAACTCTAAGTGTATGTTCAAGAGAGTGAAATTTCTTGTTAGTTTCTGTATGAAGCTCTTTTTTAACAATGATATGAGCTTTAGAAATAATCTTCCTAAATTCTGATTTTGTAGGAATATATTTCATTTTGTATTCCTTGTTTGACATTTTTGCCTACAGCTCGTATAAGTTGTATATTTTTCCTTTAATCTTTAAATTCTTTTGAATTTCAATAATAGCAAAGTTTCCTGTAGTTACAGGACCGGGGTTTACAATTGTACAATTATTTAGTTTTGATATTGCTGGAGAATCATGTATGTGTCCTGAAATTGATAAGAATATGTGCTCATTTTTTTCAATAAATTCTCTAAGCTGTTTAGATCCCACATGCCTATTCGGGTACACCATATCGGTCGATGTCTTGAAGGGCGGTGCATGTGTAAGCAAACATACTTGTTTGTTAACCTTTTTGAGTTTCTTCAGCTTCTTTTGGTCCAATTTAGGTTTGTGTGTTCCAAAACCTATGATTGAGTAAGAGCCCATTTCCTGAGATTTAGCTTCAACATCTATCGCAGAAGTTTCTAGATTAACACCATCTGTAACTGGATCACAATTTCCGATGACATAGAATGTATTAGGAATTTGGTCAACTATAATATTTAGTATATCCTCTAAATTTCTGGTGGTTCCAAAATTAGTTATATCTCCAGCAATCAAACAGAAATCTGGTTTACCTCCAAATTTTTCTACAGCTTGTAATATAGCTTTCAAAGTTATATCTTGATTGTGAATGTCAGACAACACTAGTAATTTTAGCACCAAACTCAGTCACCTAATAGTAATATAGTAGCTCTAAAAATGTGAAAATTCCTGAATACTCAAAACTATTACTTGTTGAGTTAAATTCCCATAATTCAAAAACTATTTTCATAAAATCATCTCCTTCTAATACAGCTTCAACAAGTGCATTAGAATATAGAGTAACGTTTACAGGGCTCCAAATATAATCACCTGAAAAAGTTCCACTTTCTCTTTTTTCATTTCTTGTAGCAGGAGAGAGAATCTTTTCATAAGTATCATTTTCATAAAGTAGATGGGATTTGGCTGAATTCAAAGGATATTCATATGTGGCGTTCTGAGAGATTTTGGTGACCTTAATCTGAATCTGATAATATTTTACAACATCTTCAAAGTTCTTCACCATAAAGAAAATAGTTCTATTTACTCCTGATTCAAGAGAATATGGATATCTATCTGCTTCAAATGTTTGTGACGAATCATTATAGGTTAAAAGAGATAGTTCACTGAATCCGCTACTAGTAGTAGGGAAGAAAATGCTGGATGCTATGGCTATTATTGAGATAATAAGTACTGTAAAAATGGCTACAGTTAGTAATCTCTTCTTTTGAGATGATAATAGTTTTTTACTCATCTTTAACACCTTCAGTTTTCTCAATATACTGTATTTCTAGCTTACCAAATTCTTCATTGCGCTTCTCTAAATACCAGGGGTATCCTTTTCTAATGATTAGAAAGATAACCAAACCGGTAAAAATGGCAGAAAATACTCCAAGAAGTGAAAATAAGATTGTTCTATTCTGCTGATTATTGTCAGTTCTTAATTCGACTTCATCAACTACTGAATCAAGTTCTTCATTTGCGTTAATTGCATTGCTATAAGCTGCAGTATAACTTGCTTCATTATACATCTCCTTTGCAATTGCAATTAATTGACGTGCATCCTCTGTAGTAATTACCAGGTCTCGAATATCTATGTTAGACCTTGAAGCTTCTTCCAAGGATGAAACTACCTCGAGTAATTTATCATCAGCTTGTTGAATGGCAAGAAGGGCAGTTTGCTGAGTTTGTGAAGTAATAGGCATTGACATTGCTATTACAATCAAAAAACAACAAATAGTGATTATGATGAATCTAATTTTCCTTTTCATCTCTCTCATCCTTCTTGAATATTCTATCTTTTATTCTAAGCTGTAACAAGGTTATCTTATCAGATCCAATCAATATTCTAATTATTCCTGATCCTATAGCAGAAACTATGGTAAGAGAACCAAGAACAATTACAAATGGTAAATTATCTATCGCCCATATTTGATCTAAAATCAAACCTCCAAATATCATAGTTCCAACATTTATTCCTATTGCAAGCAATGTTCTTTCAATTTGGTCAATTGTTTCATAGAGTTTAGGAAATATTATACTACTAATCGCCCAACCCGGAATTACAAAACCATAGGTGACGCCCATGATAACTCTTAGGAAGTAGAAAGGGGAACCTTGAGGAATTAGAAGGACAGTTAGAAAGAAAATAGTAGTTAGTACAATCAATGTCCAAAATTCTATTGAATAATAATGAATTTGTAGAAAATACTGGGAAATTGTTTTAGGTAATTTTCTTTCAATTTTCTCAGAACCTAAACGAATCTCTCCCTCTTGTTCCATCTCTCTGATTGAATTATATATAAGATTCTTATCCTTTTTAGAAAGCTCTACTGCCCTTTCCGATAATTTTCTTACAGTTTTGGGCTTTTCTTCAGTCAAAATTTTAATTATTATTTTTTTGACCTTAGAGCTCTCATTTGCGCACATACTTTCGGACGTAACAATTTATAGATAAAAAATGTTTGTGAATAGAAATAATGAATTATCTCTTATTCGATATTTAAAGCTCTTTTCAGCTCATCAACTTTGTCTGTCTTTTCCCAAGTAAATTCTGGCAAGTTTCTTCCAAAATGACCATAACAAGATGTCTTTTTGTAAATTGGTTTTTTCAAATCAAGATGCTTGATTATTTTTCCAGGTCTAAAGTCAAATACGTTTAAAACTGCTTTTTGTAGTTTGTCTTTATCTACTTTTTCTGTTCCAAAACACTCAACGTTGACAGCTAGAGGTTGGGGTTCTCCTATCGCATAGGAAACCTGAATTTCGCATTTATCTGCTAAACCTGCTGCAACAACATTCTTGGCCATATATCTAGCCGCATAAGACGCAGAACGATCAACCTTTGAAGGGTCTTTCCCAGAGAAAGCTCCTCCTCCATGGGAATCAACGCCACCATAAGTGTCTACAATAATTTTTCTACCTGTTAACCCCGCATCTCCATGAGGGCCACCTGTGACGAATCTGCCAGTTCTGTTAATGAATATTTTTGTTTTTTCATCTACTAATTTCTTATCGACAATAGTTTCAATAACTTCTTTTCTAATTCCTTTATCTATTTCTTCGTTAGTAGCTTCTTGTGTATGTTGAGCTGCTATTACAATCGCTGCGATTCTGAAGGGTTTATCATCTTTATACTCAACTGCTACCAATGATTTACCATCAGGTCTAAGAAAAGGTAGAATTCCCTTTTTGCGAACATCTGTAAGTTTTTGTGTAAGTTTATGTGCTAAAACAATGGGGAGAGGCATAAACTCTGGTGTTTCATTAGTTGCATAACCATACATAATTCCTTGATCCCCAGCACCTTGCTCTTCAACTTCATCCTTTCTCACTCCTTGTGCAATGTCCGGAGATTGGGAATGTATAGTGTTAATAATCGCACAACCTCTGTAATCAAATCCTATACTAGAATCATCATAACCAATCTCTTTGATTGTTGAACGAACAATTTTCTCGTAATCTATAATAACTGGTTTAGTGGTTGTTATCTCTCCACCCAATAACACAAGTCCTGTTGTTACAAAGCACTCACAAGCAACATGAGCATCAGGATCTTTTTTGATAAGTTCATCTAAAATCGCATCTGATATCTGATCACAGATTTTATCTGGATGACCTTCTGTTACTGATTCTGATGCAATTGTTTTAATTCTGTTCAAACGCTTTCTCTCCAAAAATTGGTTCTAAAAACTAAACTATGCTTCATTATAAAATATTTTGCTTTACCAAGTATAGAAGAAAAGAGCGAAATATGGGGATGAAATAGATTCCTCTACTGAGAAACACCTGAGCTAATTTGTATATCAGTTAATATAGAAATCAACTCTTCTTTTGTTGGTTGTTCTGCTGGTTCATTGCTTTTTGAAGCAAAAATCATCTTGGTTGACAGTTTCTCTAAATCGTGCAGAAGCATAGGACTTTTCCCTTGTTCAAGAAAGACATCTCTTATCTCTAAAAGTTGATTTGAGATTTTTAGATATTCTTTTGTAAGATCTGAACTTTCTTCTATTAAACTTTTAATAAAAGAAAATGCTTCATTAATTGTAGTTACTTTTGGATGAAGTGTTGAATGGAGATGTTCAGATATTTGGGATATTAATTGATTTTCTAGTTCCTCTTTTCTTGTTTCTGCTTCTTTGTATTTCTTACTAAAAACAACGTTGGAAAGATGTTTGAGCGTTTTTTCTACAACCTCTTGCGATTGTAATTCGGGTATAAGATGAATAAGTTGAGTTTTTACTAACACTCTACGTTCATTCTTTAACAAATAATTATACTCATCTTTCGTTAATATCTCATTAGCTACAAGTTTTTTAACATCCTCTCGGAAAGTTTGTCTGTTTCCTCTGCCTTTCCAGTAGTTCAATGCAATATTATCTTTGAGCTTCTGCGAAATCTCATCTAAAGTAGATGTTCTAGACGTATCCATGTTTAATATACATGCTTTCAGAGTTAATAAGAATTTCTTAAGCTGAAAATGACTTAATAGCATTTGAGGAAAAATATTATTACATTTTGTGCAAATCACAACAAATATCAATGTTATTTTAGTCTTTCATCTGAGATGTCGGATACTACTGGAGTTCTTTTCTGTGGTGGGGAAGGGACAAGAATGCGACCATTAACCTACTACATGCAAAAAGTAATGCTGCCTATTGGAGTAAATCAAGTTCCTATATTGGAGTATGTTTTAAAACATTTCAAGAGACATAAAATAAATGATGTCGTTCTTCTAGTGAATTATAAGAAGGAGCAAATTGAAGGTTATTTTGGGGACGGAAACAAACTTGGTATGAACTTGACTTATGTTCCCGATAAACCTGGTCCTGTGGGGACAGGTACTGCATTGTTAAATGCAAGAGAGTTTTTAGAAAATAAAAGATTGATAATATATTTTTCTGATATAATTACTAATGTTGATTTTACAGATATGTTATCTTACCATCATAAACAAAAAACTTGGGCAACAATTTTGGCATCAAAAGGATGGAAATTAAGAGTTGGAACAGCTGAGATTAACTTAGAAAATAAGGTGACAAAATTTGTAGAGAAACCTGAGATTCCACTTTTTGTGAATACAGGAATTAGTGTTTTGGAACCAGTTATATTTAATTATCTCAATGATTTCAACGAGAATATAAGTGTGGATTTATCAAGAGATATCTTTCCTCAGTTTGCAAAACAAGAGCAGATGTCTGCTTATGTGCCAAAAGATGTTTATTGGGAAGACATTGGTTCTATAGAACGCTATGAGAAATTAGATCATAATTATATTACATCAATTATGGAAAAATGATTTTTGATAGTAAAATTATTATTCATGCTCTTCTAAAGGAGGTTAATGAAACATAGATTGATGGATTTATTGGCTTGTCCTATTGACAAATCTTGGCCTTTGAAGTTGGAAATTACTCAAGAAGTGAAGGAAGATGAAATTATATCATTACCTTTAGAAAACCCAGACACTGGTGTAATTTGTGGATTTTTCTGCAATTTTAAACAATTCATGTTAGTTACAGTAGATGGCAAAGGTGAGGAAGCAGCTAAATCGATAACACAAATTAAAGAATATGTAAATCTAGACGACTGTAAACAATGTTTTCAAATTGATATTCTGAACGGTAAAATCTTTTGTAGTGAAGATAAAAACCATGAATATGCGATAAAAGAAGGAATCCCTGTTATGTTGTCAAAAGAAAAAATAGAAGAAATTTATGGAAAACGAAAGAGTAAAAATAAGAAGTAGAGATTTATTTGTCCTTTTCTGGAATAACTTCCTTATTTTCTGTTTCTACTAAATTCTCTATTTCCACTGAGTTTTCTGCTGTGGATTCTTTGTTTTCTGCCTTTTTAGTGCTTTCCTCTTTTCCTTGTTTATTGGTATGCCATATGAAATAACCAAATTCAATTAACAAACCAACCCCTAAAAGAATATCAACAATAATTAATTTGGTTTGAGAGCCTTCAAAACTTGGCAGATACTTTTGAATATATAATAGTATAATAAAAGCAACAAGAGTCATGAAAATCATAACTAGTTGAATACCTGCTGCTCTGTCAATCTTATTAATGAAATCTTTCAGTTTAACTATAATTATGTTTTCCATAATCCTCACATTCATCTATAATCTCTTTTGAAAAGTTCTTCGATATAATCTTCATTAAGAATAATGATAGTGGGTCTGCCATGAGGACAAGTGAAAGGTTCTTTGAGTGATAGAAGGTTTTTCAGTAACGTTTCTGCTTGTTCTATTGCGATCTTATCACCAGCTTTTATCGATCTTCTACATGCGAAAATAGAAACAAGATCTTTGATGAATTTCAAATCTTCAACTTGAAGATTGTTCTTTATTTCAGATACATTTTCTTTAATTATATCGATGATATCCTTTGCGATTGTGAAATCAATCGAAACCCCCATAATTGAAGGTATTGAGCGCAGAATAATTTCATTTTTGCCAAAGACATCAATTTCAAATCCAAATAATCCCATATTCTCACGAATTTCTTCAAAGCTTGCAAATTCAGAAGGTTTGAGAGCAATATTAACTGGTGCAAGTAATTGTTGAACATTCACTCTTTTATTCTTAAGCTGATTGATATATCTCTCATAATTCACCTTTTCATGAGCCGCATGTTGATCACTTAGAAATAACCCTGCTTCAGTCTCTGCTACAATATAGGTGTCTTTGATGATTCCAAGAACCTTGATACCAACCTTCTGCTGTGCAGTCTTATCCAAGTCAGAAACTCCAGTCATAGATGAAGGGAGAAAGGAATCAATTCTTTGTTCTTTACTTTTTATGATCTGAAACTTTGGTTGCTTTGCAATAGTTGAAGTTGGTGTTGTTCTTTTACTTGTATCTGATTTAGTTTTCAGTTTTCCAATATTTGTTAGAGTTGTTGGTTTGAATCTTGTTTCTAATGTTCTTTCGAAGATTTCCAATCCACTTTTTTCTAAAGCTTGTCTAACCGCAGATTCAATCAAACTGTATACTTTTGATTCTTTGCTAAACCTTACTTCTCTTTTGGTGGGATGAACATTCACATCGACTTCTTCAGCTGGTAGAGTAAGATAGAGAAAAATAATGGGAAATCTGCCATGTGGGATAGAAGTACCATAACCACGTGATGTGGCATCTGAAATTGTTTTATTTGAAATAGATCTCATATTCACAAAAGTATAAAGATAATCTTTGGATTTCCTAGAAAATTCGGGTTTGGTAATGAATCCCTTAATCTTATAGTTGTCTTCATCTTTATCTAATGCAATACATCCTTTAGCTATTTGTTCTCCGAAGATGGCTGTAATTTGTGCAAGCAAATCCCCTTTTGGTGCTGTCAGTATATCTTTTCCATTATGTTTTAACGAAAAAGCAACATCAGGCTGAGAAAGAGCTAAACGGGTAACAAATTCAGTTATATGGTTGATTTCAGTTGAAATTGTTTTGAGGAAGTTTCTTCTAACAGGAACATTGTAAAAAAGATTTTTCACAACTATTCGTGTTCCTACGGGTGTTGATATGTTCTTGTTAAAGATTAGTTTACCTCCTTCAACAGAGATATGAGTACCAATTTCATTTTCCTTGGTTCTGGAGAATATTTCCACTTGAGCAACACTAACTATACTTGCTAGAGCTTCTCCTCTAAATCCTAAACTGTAGATTGAGAAGAGATCATCTGCATTTGTTATTTTGCTTGTTGTATGACGCTTAATGGATAAAATTGCATCTTCGGGGTTCATTCCCATGCCATTATCAATAATTTCAATGAGACTCTTACCTCCCTCATGAATATTTATTGTTATTTGGTCACTTTGAGCATCTAGTGAATTTTCTACTAGCTCTTTGACTACGGAAGCAGGTCTTTCTATTACTTCTCCTGCAGCAATTTTGTTTATCGTAAGAGTATCGAGTTCAAGTATTTTCAGCTTCATAGAACCACAGATAATTATTGTTTTTGCTAAATCTTAGAAGACATTCCTAGTTTTTATTGTTATTTGTCCTTTAGAATCTTTTTACTTCTTTCTTTAAGATCATCTAGCTTGTTAAGAGAATCAATCGGTTTTATTTCATCTAAATCTAGTTTTGAAATTTCTTTAATTAGCTCTTCAAATCTGTCCAATTTTCTAGAAAGGGTTTCTTCATCTGTTTTTGCAGGAATAATTGCTTTGTCTTTTTCTTCCCCACTTTTATGGAATTGCGAAAGCAAGCTATTTGCATTATCAATTACATCCTTTGGTAATCCTGCTAAAGATGCAACATGAATACCGAAACTTTCACTGATCCCTCCTTCTTGAAGTTTGTACAAGAAGTGAATATCCCCATTTACATTTTTGATAGAGGCGTGATAATTTTTCACTCTTGGTAGTTTAGTTTCCAATTCTATTAATTCATGGTAATGGGTAGCAAATAGAGTTCTAGGACCTATTTTACCAATTTTATCATGCAAATACTCTGTAATTGACCATGCAATTGAAACTCCATCATAAGTTGATGTTCCTCTACCAACTTCATCCAAAATAACTAAGCTTCTTTCAGTTGCATTATTGAGGATGTTAGCACATTCATACATCTCAACCATGAAAGTTGATCTACGTTCAACTAACACATCATGAGCTCCAATACGAGTAAAAATCCGGTCAACTAACCCAATTGTTGCAGAATCAGCTGGTATAAAACTACCTATTTGTGTCATTAACGTAATAAGTGCAACTTGTCGGAGAAGTGTCGATTTTCCGCCCATATTTGGCCCCGTTATTATCAATATCCTATTTTCATTCTTCTTGATTGTAGTATTATTGGAGATAAAAGTTGACTGAGGTAATAATCTTTCAACAACAGGGTGCCTCCCCTCTCTTATCTCAATTATGTCATCATTTGTTATCTCGGGCTTTGTATAATTATAATATACGGCATTTTGAGCAAATGTGGCAATAACGTCTAGGAGCGCAGTGAGATATGCATCTTGTTGAATTGTCGTTGCATATTCAGCTATTTGCATTAATAGATTATAAAATAATTCTTCTTCTAAGACTAAGATTCTTTCCTCGGCATTGAGAATTTTCTCCTCATATTCTTTCAATTCAGGAGTGATAAATCGTTCAGCATTGACTAATGTCTGCTTTCTTTCATATTGTATTGGAACTTTGTCTGATGAAGCTCTTGGGACTTCAATATAGTAACCAAAAACCTTGTTAAAGCGAACTTTAAGATTCTTAATGCCTGTATTAACTCTCTCTCTTGCTTCTAAAGATGTTAGAAAAGATTTGCCTCCTCTTTGGATTTTTCTTAATTCATCTAAATCTTCGTTGTAACCGTCTCGAATGACATCTCCATCTTTGATATTTACTGGAACTTCATCTTCTATGCCCTTTGTTATAATCTCTACTACCTCCTTCAAGGGATCTAAGTTCTTGTGTATATCAGTAAGAAGTGATGATTTGAATTTTGAAAGAATTGTAAGGATTTCTGGAATTAGTTCGAGTGAGTTTTTTAATGCAACCAAATCTCTTGGTTTACTCCTTCCAAGACATATCCTTCCTGTAATTCTTTCAATGTCACTCATTTTGTTCAGAATACTTCGAAATTCTTCTCTTGAAACACTGTCACTTACTAATTCTTCAGTCGCATCTAATCTTCCTTGAATGATTGTTTCGTTCAAACTAGGTCTCAAGATAAATGAAGTTAGAAGTCGAGATCCAGGAGATGTTTTTGTATTATCCAGAACCTGTCTCAAAGTTCCGTACTCTGTTCTAGCTTGTAAGTTTTCGATAAGTTCTAGATTTCGAATAGTACTTGAATCTAAAAGCATGTAATCCTGACTAATAATTTGACTGATTTTTGTTATATTAGGAAAGTTTTCCCTCATTTGGGTTTCTTTGATATACCTAATAATTGCACCTGCAGCTCCTATTGAGGGATATGTTTCATTGACTCCAAATCCATCTAAGCTAAGAACTTCAAAGAGGGTACAAAGATCCCTTGACCCTTGATCGATATCAAAATAGTAAAACTCTCTGTAGGTTTTAGTAGTTTTGCTTTGTTCTCCAAATTCTTTTAGTTCTTTGTTTAATTGCTCCTCCATTATTATCTCAGAGGGATTTAATCTAGTTAGTTCAACATTTAGAAGATCTAGAGCTTTATCTCCTTCGAAATCCGAAACCAAAAACTCACCAGTGGATAAATCGAGAGCAGCTAAACCATAGATATCGCCTACTTTATTGATAGCAACAAGATAATTATTATGTCCCTTGCTTAGAGATTCTGGGATCGTTATTGTACCTCTTGTTATTAATTGTACAACTCCACGTTTAACAATCTTCTTAGTAGCTTTAGCGTCTTCAAGCTGCTCAACTATAGCCACTTTGTAACCGTTTTCAACCATTTTAGCAATATATGCGTCTACAGCATGAAACGGAACACCAGCTAATGGAAACTTTCTTTCTCCGATTGTTCTTGCTGTAAGAGTGATATTCAAAACATCTGAAGCAATCTTTGCATCTTCATTAAAGGTTTCATAGAAATCTCCTGCTCGGAAGAATATTATGTAATCTGAATGTTGTATTTTAATATCCTGCCACTGTTGCATCATAGGAGTTAACGTTGGCTTTAGCTTTCGATCATCAAACTGCTTCATTATCTCTACTCTCTTAGCTAACTTCTCTTAAACTCTTTCCTCTTTTGCATATAAAAATCGTACACATCTTTAGGCTGTTTCTTAGAGTCAGCAGCTCCCCATGAGTATAAACTCTCAGGTTTGTCTTCACTTGTTAGAAACCATCCACCTTCTTCTACTATTTGAGCTAATTGTTTAACAATAGTTACTCCGGCACTAACCCCCAATCTGTCTGCACCAGCATTAACTAGTCTAACAGAAGTTCTAGCATCCCGAATTCCTCCAGAAGCTTTTACGCCTAAATCTTTACCTTCAGTATGACGCATAAGAACAATGTGATCATAAAAAGCTCCCATTGGTCCGAAACCTGTTGAAGTCTTGACAAAATGAGCCCCAGAATTCTTAGAAATTTCACATGCTTTAACGATTTGATCGTCTGTTAAGAAACCTGTTTCAAGGATGACTTTAACACAAACACCGTCAGCTGCTTGTACAACTTTAGCAATATCATTTCCTACGGCAAAATAATTTCCTTCTCTAAAACTACCGACATCCATGACCATGTCAATTTCGTTAGCACCATTCTTTACAGCTTCAGCTGTTTCAAATTCTTTTGTCTTAGTAGTACATGCTCCTAAAGGAAATCCTACAACAGATGCTACACCAACCTCAGATTTCTTTAGAATTTCTTTACAAAATGAAACGTGGTTTGAATTAACACACACAACTGCAAAATTGAATTCAAGTGCTTCTACACATAATTTATTGATTTCTTTCTTAGAAGAAAATGGTTTAAGATTTGTGTGATCAATCATTTTCGCAAGTTTTTCAGGAGAAATTCTTAGGGAATACACAATATTAGTTTGTAATTTGAATAAAAAAACATTGCGAAAGTTTGGTAAAATCAATATTCAGCCTAGATGCTGGCAACATATTCCTTTTCAATTATTCTTCTGAACTCATCGATTTTTTTGTGAAGTGAAACTGCCTCTTTCTTAACGATATTTGGAAGTTTACCATAACCAAGAGCTTTTTCATAACACTTAGAAAAATAATTCAGTTGAAAAACCAGTTGGACTACTCTTGCATATTGAAATACTTGGTCAGGATCCGTAACTAAGGCTACCTTAAGAGAAATTTCATTTTGCTCCTCTGGACTTAAATCTATATTTAATCCAACTCGATTACATAGATCAAACAACTTATTGAGCATAAGCCTTCCTTTCTTTAGGACTTGTGCAAGTTCTTCTGCTACGTCAGAGAGTCCGGGAACTTCTTTACCAATTGTTTCGGCACTTTCTGTTATACTTTCAAGATGCATAGTTAACCCTAAGAGTTTGTAAATTAAAGATATTGCATGTTCTTATAAGTTTTTTCAGATTGCCTTTTGGATAAAAAAAGGAGAAGGAAAAAAGGATTAAGGTTCCAATAACATTCTAAGGTATAGTAACTCACCATCGATGTCATTTCTGAGTTTTTCAATGGTTTGCTGTCTGTCTTGGAACATCTTTACGTAAGACTCTCTAGTCATAATAGTCTTCTTTACTCTATATTCTTGTTGAAGAACACGTAGATTTCTTCTTTCTTCATAGAGTTTTCTTTCAGCAATTTCAATTTTTTGAACGGATTGCTTATATCTTCCACCATGTTTAACTAGAGTTTCCTTAGTTTGTTTGAGATTGATTTCTTCAGATCTCATACGTGTCTCTAATTTAGCAATCACGTCTTTTCCTTCTTTAGCTTTCATTTTCTTTGCTGCGACTTTACTTCTAGTTTCTCTGAGCCTTTCTTTTATAGATAGAACTTCTTCGTACTGTTTAACAAATTCCTCAATTTCTTCGATTGGAATAAATTCTTTCTCAGATTCACTCACCACTAGATCTTTAGTTTTCTTTGTTGACCATCTAATTCCAAGATATATAGCAAATACGATACCAACTGTAAGTACTTGGAAGAAGTAAGTGATGAGAACATTTAACCTTGAATAACTAAATTCAACCACTAGTGGAGCATTATCATTCCCTGTGAAAGTAGTAAATGAGAAACTGAGAATTCTCCTGAATCCTAGAGAAACAAAATCGAATTTTTTATTATAGTTGAGTATCATATCTTGGTAAGGATCAGGATTATTGTATCTAATTGTATGATATACAGCTCCTTTGGGAAGAACTAAATCCACATTCAGTTGTTCTACTGTCCAATTAATAATTGAACAAGGCTCAAATTTCATCCTATAATTGATGCTTCCTTGTTCTTTCTCAATATATACTTCCATAGGTACTGTGTAAATCATTGTAAAAGTAAATTCATCTCCATTGAATAAAGGTGCTCGTGGAAAAATGACTAATGCATCATGACCAAGAAATACACTAGGACGTTGATTATATGCTCCTGGCTCAAAAAATAGGTCGTCACTTATTTGGTATTGCTGATTCAATCCACCTATTTCATCATAGAGCTCAAGAACTGTAGCATTTATTGGTAAGATAACTGGAAAAGAGTTCAATGCCCATAATTTAAGTTCATACAAATTACCTTCTGGTCTCTCAGGTCCAAAGTAGTGAAGTGTTTGTTGCTCGGTAATTTTAATTAATCCATAAGGATCTATTTCAATTCTACGATTTATCTCTGTAGATTTGAACAGCATAGTATTAGCTGGATTTTCTACTTCTCCACCTACTGAAACTGCTGTTAGATAGACATGCATGTATATGTCTTCATCGTATGATTGTGAGTAATTAAATGGCTGTCTTGTAATATTTGTCCATTTTATTACTCCTTGATTTGTATCAACTGAATTGAAAATTCCATTAGTACCATTAGTTGGGGTAAGTCTATCCAATAAGAAAACATCACCACCCTGTTTCTGTACCCACGTTGAACCATTTACTATTGGGATGTTATTGATTAAAGGATAAATTAACTCTTCATAATGAATTACTTGCTCTCCTCCTTCTAACCAAAACAAATAGGGGGAAGAAAATTCTAGATAAGTACTGATGTAAATTACTTGACCTTGCCCAAAACTTGTTCTATTGACATGTAAAGGTATTATAAAGGTTGTATAATTTATCTTCTTCTGATAAGTGTAAGAACGCATAGCTGATGAGTTGCCTACTGCCTCATAAGAATCATTTGAAACACGGAAACTTGCAAATGTAATATTACTAGTGTGAATATTTGGTAAAGTATAATTGAAATATGTTAAATTCACATTTCCAACAATTTCAAGTTTTATTGAGTCAACCAGTGATAATACACCGAATGTTTGAATTTCTATAGATCTATTAGCTATAGCAGTGACATTTATTCCATAGTTATATTCGAACACAATATCATCTGTTAGGGACAATTCTTCTGTTGAAGGAATTGATGTGTTTATTCTTTCTGGTTGGATTATAGGTAAATCTGCTGATTGGTTAGCTTGTACTATTCCATACATTACTGAAAATAACATGGATATTGTAAATAGCACAGCCAAAGTAACAATTGTACTTCTTATCTTTTTCATTGTTGAAACCTCGGTGTTTCTAGTCGTTGTGCCAATGAGATGAAACGATTTTAAATATTTTGGCATCTTATACATTTTATGATTTACTATTAGAAAGATTATTTTACTTTCATTTTTAACTGTATTTTGATAGGTAAAATGTTAGATGAGAGAGAACTTGAGAAGTATAATCGTCAAATAATAATATCGAATTTCGGAATACAGGGACAAGAAAAACTAAAATCAAGTAAAGTGTGCGTTATTGGTTTAGGGGGTCTGGGTTCAAGTATTGTTTATTATTTGGCTACAGCTGGTGTAGGTTCTCTTGGACTTGTTGACCAAGATCAGATAGAATTATCCAATTTGAACAGGCAAATTTTACATTATGAAGAAGATAAAGGTAAAGCTAAAACTTTGTCAGCTTTTGAGAAGATTACTAAACTTAATCCTGATGTAAAGATTGTAGAACATTCTGTAACTCTGAATTCTTCAAATATTGAAGAATTATTAGCGGGTTATGACTTTGTTGTTGAAGCCAGTGATAACTTCGAAACTAAATTCCTCGTAAACGATATGTGCTGTAAACTTGGGATTCCTTTTGTTATTGGTGGTGTTTATCAATTTGAGGGTCAGATGATGACCGTGATTCCTGGCAAAACAGCTTGCTATAGATGTATGTTTAAAGAAATACCGACCCCTGGTTCA
This sequence comes from Candidatus Heimdallarchaeota archaeon, assembly GCA_021399395.1. Taxonomy (GTDB): domain Archaea; phylum Asgardarchaeota; class Heimdallarchaeia; order Heimdallarchaeales; family Heimdallarchaeaceae; genus UBA460. Next base: position 30,211 of record JAAFKJ010000047.1, on the reverse strand, counting down.
TATCCTACAACAAGTGAAGATGGTGTTATTGGTACTATTGCTGGTTTTTTTGGAATAATTGAAGCAAATGAAGCTATCAAATACCTTGTATTTAGAGATAATCAAAAACTACTGGTAAACAAGATTATGTATGTAGATTTACAATATAATTCGTATGAAACATTTCAAATTGAACAAGACAATAACTGTAAAAGCTGTTCGCAATTGTAAAACTACCATCTGTAGTAAACTTTTTTATTATTTTAAATGAATTATAGAATTATGAATGCGGATAAAGACTACTATGTTCATCCTTCTGCTTTTATTGAAGACGACGTATTTATTGGTGAAGGTTCTAAGATATGGCATCTGGTTCAGATAAGAAAAGGAGCAAGAATAGGTAAAAACTGCATATTTGGAAAATCTGTCTTTGTTGATACTAAAGTTCCCATAGGTAACAATGTTAAGATACAAAATTTTGTGTCTGTGTATCATGGTGTAACAATAGGCGATGATGTTTTTGTTGGACCACATGTATGTTTTACAAATGATTTTCTACCAAGAGCAGCAAATCCTGATTGGGAGTTGGTAAAAACACAAGTTATGAAGGGCGTTTCAATAGGAGCAAACGCAACAATTGTTTGTGGAATTACAATTGGAGAGTATGCAATGATTGGTGCAGGAAGTTTGGTCTCAAAAGATGTTCAACACCATGAATTGGTGTATGGAAATCCTGCTCGATTGCAAGGATACGTTTGCTATTGCGGTAATGTTCTAAAGAAGACAAAGGATCCTTTACCTGACAGTACGATTTTGGAATGTGAAAAGTGCAAGAAGTTGGTTTCAATCTAATTCCTTTTTCAGAAAATCAAGTTTTTTACTATTTCTCTAAGTTTTCCTCTTATCAAGTTAGGGTTTTATTGTCGGTGAGGTAAACCTTAAAAACTTGTGAGATTGGAATCAAAGTATTGGGTATTCTTGAACAAAAAGTGTTACAAATCTATAAATGGGTTAAGCACTATTACTAGAATAATACAATACTTGTTTGGGGTTAAAAAATGAACTTGATTTCAATAAGACTTCCTAGTCAATTTGTAGAAATTTTAGATGAAATGGTTCTTCAAGGGCGATATGCATCGAGATCAGAGGCAATAAGATTGGCATTAAGAGATTTTTACAGAGAACATTATGCTTCAAAGCAATCAACAGACTTTCGTTTTCCAAATGTTGATAATGCCTTTAACAACATTATCTATGAAGACGAATGAGTTCATCTCATTTCAATGCTTAATTTCCATTTGAAGAAACGTTAGGTTTAACAAATGGGGAACTTTAATTTTTAGTAATAAATAGTTGATTCAAATGGCAGATGAGGTTGATTCTAAAGATAGTAAAGAAGTGAAAACTTCAACTGAGGAATCATCTGATGATAAACCTCAAACAAAACTATCTAGATTCGTTTCTAAATCAAAAGAGGATCTCTCTACTTTCTCGTCTAAAACTTATTCGAAACTTGAACCAATTATTCTTCCTCTTAAAAATAAATATGTAAGATATACTCTTTCTGCAATCCTTTTTGGTTTAGTTGTTACACTTTATGTTCTGTATGAAACATATCCTGAAGCAGAAAATAAAGCATTACGGGCTACTCTTGTTCCAATAGGTTTGGTACTCGCTACAATTCTGGTCTTCTATATAACTTGGGATGATCCATTTTTCAAGAAGTATCGCTCTCCAGGAATATATGTTGTAGTGTTAACTACTATTTTCTACATTTTCATATTTACTGATATTTCTGAACTATTGTTTAGTACAACCCTAGCAAAATGGTTAACAAGGTCAACTGGTGTCATTACTTCTTCAATTGTTATGGCTTTTGGAGTGAATTTACTGGATGTTAGTTGGGTACCCTTCTATACATATACACAATTAGCGGGAGTAAATCGAACTACATTTTTCCTTAGCTCACCGTTTGAACTACGCAACCTAATTGACACAAAATGGATGATTAGAATTATTTTTTCCAATGCCCCCAGTGGGCAAGGTTCTCTCTATGTTGATGCTGCTTGTAGTGGTATACATTCTCTAACTGTTTTTGCAGCTGTATTCCTTCTTATGCTTTTTGAAGCACGTAAGCGACTTCAATGGAATTATAAAACAATTTTAGTAACTCTGCTTGGTATTATTGGAACTTATATCATGAATCTGATTAGAATTATGATTATCATCTCATTATATTACTATCAAGGTGGCTCAATTGCTGGACCAGTACACAATTACCTAGGGTATGTAATTTTAATTATTTGGCTTCCTATTTTCTGGATGTATATTCTCCCTCTTGCTGAAACAAAAGAAGTAAAACAAGAAAGAAAACAAAGAAAGATAGCAAAGAAAGAAGAAAGGAAAAAGAAGAAATCTAGTCAAAATATAGATGAATCATAAGAGTTTTTCATAGACTTCAAGGGTTTGTTCAGCAGTGTTATCCCAAGTGTATTTTTCAGCTATCCCTCTAGATTTCTTTGCTATTGAGGATAGTAATTGTTTATTTTCCATTAACTCAACTATCTTATCTGCAAAAGATTTAACGTTTCGCTGTGCTGTGAAAATTGTATCATCATGTTCAAATGTAACTGCTTCAGGTGCAGCTAGAATAGGTGTTTGACATGATAACGCTTCAAGCAAAGTTAGGTTCATGCCTTCATAGTTTGAAGGAAGTAAGAACAAATCGACAGAGCTGAAGAAACTATTTTTCATATTGTCATCAATATAACCTAAATCTACAACTGACTCTGTAAGATCATAATTCTTCAATGTTCTAGCAAAATTCTTTTTCTGTTTCAGATCATCTCCAGCGAACAGTAATTTGACATTTGGATTCACATCCTTTACTCTCTTTAATAATGGAGCAAGTAATTCAGAACCTTTTCTAATCATCATCCTTCCCAGAAATCCTAAAACAAACTCATCATCATTTTTCTCGTAAATTTTGTTCTCATCTTTAGTATATTTTGTTATATCCACCCCATTTGGTATAACAGAAATCTTAGAATCTTCAATTGGATAGTTTTCCATTATTTCCTGTTTAATAGGTTCGCTAACGGCAATAAGATGATCAGCTTGTTTCATAAGCTTAGTTTCAATTCTTTGCAAAAAGGGAAAAGCCAATAACAATCTTCTTTCGACCCAGTTCAATGTAACTGATGGTTCTTGGATAATAGATTTTTGTTCTCCATAAAATGTTGTATGAACTGTTTCAACTATGGGTTTGTTTGTTTTTATTTTTCGAGTGGATAGCATAGGGAGATTACCGTGTATAATTGACGGTTTTATTGCTTCAACAACAGAACCAGTTCCTCTCCAATAACTATTAGAATAGAAAAATCTTGACGAAATTGTATTTATAAATTCAATTTCAATCTCTGATTTTTCAGGTTTAGGGGTAAGTTTTTCATCCCTTAATGCTGTAACTAAAACAGGATTCCAGTCACTTTGTCTCTTAATTGCTTTAGCTAACTCTTCACTGTAAATCCATGTAGCTCCTCTTTTATATTCTTGAGTGAGTATGCACGATGTGTTTTTATTCATATGTTATATCTCCGGTAAGATGTTCTTGATTTTGATTGTTGGATATTGTTTTCTTTGATTATAATATTCTAAGTGTGTTAGAGGTTTCATGTCATATTGTTCAGTTAATTTGATTATGTCCTCAATAATAGAATATAGCTTTAATGGTTCATATATTGCATGAATATACAAACACACATAAGAAATACCATTATCAATTTGTTTCTGAAACCTTTGTTTGTAGTACTCAATAATTTCACTTTTATTTTTACCTTGCATCACTAAACTTTCAATTGTTTCCTCAGTAACAGGTAACTGTACTATAGATTCTTCTGTTTTTTTACTCTTATCACTGGAAGAAAGTAAAAAGGGTGAATGATAAACAAAATCTGAAGCGAATTTGAATTGCTTTGATGATAATATTGCCAAGTAGAAAGGGTTTACTTTGAAATTGGGTGCAGCATTAGCTTGAGGTTCTTTTCCAAAAATCTTAGTATATTCTGTTTTCATCAAATCAAGATAATTAGAAGTTTCATTTTCACTGAAATGATCAAATGAATTTGCCCAATGCACATGATTATACCCATGAGAATGAAACTCAGTATGTTCATTTGCCTGATATTCTTGAAGTATCTTTATTGTATTACTTCCTATTTTTTTAGGTGGAAGTAAAATGCCACGGAATAGATCTTTCCAATGATTTCTTTTCCATATTGGAATATTTCTTCTAATGGGCTCATTCTTCTTTATAATTCGAAAGAGATTCCTACCCGTTGCATATTTTCCTAAACTCAAATAATATGTAAACGGAAATGAATTTTCCTTAGAGAGTCTCAAGCATTCCGGAATTCCTTTATGTAATCCTTCCCAAGTGTCTATATCTACTCTAAAACAAAAACTCGTCTCCATTTCCAAGTCAACTCCTATCAAGCTCTCTCAAATAGAGGGCTTCTATTTCTTGTGCTTTTTTCTCCCAACTGAAGTCTTTAACTGCATTATCATAAGCTAATTTTGCTAATTTAATTGCACGTTCTTTTGAATCCAATAGTTTTATCACACCATCTGCTAAAGCTTTGGGGTCTTTAGGCGGGACTAACACACAATTTTTTCCTTGGTTTGTTATTTCCCTAATACCTGGAATGTCTGAAGCTACTATCGCCTTTCTCATTGCCATCGCTTCAAGTACACTTATGCTAGATGCTTCAACTATGCTTGGCACAACAACTACATCAGCTAGGGCCAAATATGAAGGTATTTTGTCATTGGGGACCATCCCTGTTAATTTAACACTACTAGATAATTCTCTTTGTTTTATTTCTCTCTCAATGGGGGACCTTTCTGGACCATCACCTACAATCAGTAGTTTTGCCGATGAGTGTTTCTTTAAGATTTTTTCAAAACCTCTAACTAAGTGAATCACACCATTCTTCACTACTAATCTTCTGGTAGTCATAATGATTGGTCCATCCTCTTCTATAATACTAGTTTCAGGAGATATTTCGGGATGAAACTTTTCTATATCAACTCCATTTAACACCGTATGGATTTTAGTTTTTGTTTCTTCTTTACACCAGTTTTTAACTATCTGAGCATAATCATAATCTGTATGAATCTGACAATGAGCCTTTTTTGCTAAATATGGAGCTAGTTTTCTTTCCATTCCTCTATAGAATCCAGCCTTGATTCGATTCTTTACCAACTGACTCCAATATTTATAGTAGGATCCATGCATTGTGTTGATAATTATCTTTTGATTTCTCTTTCCTAAAGCCGTCGCTACTAAACCTGAAGAATAAACATGACCATGAAAGAGATCATACGCTTTACTATCTATCTCTCTTCTCAATATTGGTAATGTGTTTTTCAACAAGAAAAAGAATTGCCGAGAAAATTTTAATTCTTGAGCGTTATAACCTCGTTTTATAATAGATAAAAGATCAACTCTTTTAATCTCCACCCCTTCAATATTTGTTTTATTCTCATTATTGGGTATGGAACCTGTGATATATGTCACTTTATGTCCTCTTTTAACAAGTGCCTTTGAAAGGTTTAACGCATGAAGTTCTACACCACCTCCGATTAAGCCATCATCGTGAGGACCTAATTCGAAAATCATTGCTATGTTTAAGGACATCTATTTCACTCTCTTTTCATTGGAAGGAAAATTTCTTTCAGTATTCCAATACTCCATGATATATGACCTTCAATGAACATGATAGGTAATAAGAAGATAAACTTCCACTGTCTGAACTTTATAGCTTGAATCAAAGAAGCTAATATTATTACTAAAAGATAAAAACCAAAATATGCTACAATACCAATCCAGATCCAAAGGCTAGCAAACAAACCAAAAATTAGAAAGATTCCAGTTATAAAATAGAAAGATGGTAATAAATGCCATAGCTCAAGACCTGTTTTATGCTCTTTGAAAAACTGAATTTTTCCTATTGCATATTTCTTTGACTTAGAACGGAATGATTTGTGATTTTGAGGACGTTGATGATAAACAATTGCTTCTGGGGTAAAGTAAAGTTTGAACCCTCTTTTCAGAAGTTTGAAATTGATGTCAGTATCTTCCGCAGTTAATAAATCTTCATCAAATGGAAGAACTTCATTCAATGCTTCTCTTCTATATAGTACATTACACCCCGCAGCACTTTCAACAAATCTACCCTCTTTGTTAAATATGCTTCTAGCTTGCTCTGACCAGCCTCCTCCTAGAAAGGTATTGTAAATCGCAGTGACAGCTTTTCCGAACAAACTCTCATTAGGATATTCAATATTTGGTCCTGTTATGCAAACAACATTTTCGTATTCTATTGTGTCTAGAGTAGATACAAGTTTTTCCAGCCAATCTTCTTTAGCAATTACATCAGAATCTGTAAAAGCTATCAATTCTCCTTCGGCTTTTTCAAGCGCTACATTACATGCAGCAGCTCTTGTTCCCCCTTCTTCGTATACTATTTTACAGCCAAATTCCTTTGCAATATTGACAGTGTCATCACTTGAATGACCATCAGCGATGATTATTTCTGTTGGAGTTAGTGTTTGTTTTTTTACAGAATCTAAACAAGCTCTCAAAGTGGAGGCATTATTGTAAGTTGGAATTATAAGGGAGATTGTGGTCATGATTCTGAATCACTCTTTTGTATCTTTAAACATTCTTCCTTAAAGAAGTGTTTCTTTTTGTAACCTCTTGAAGTATACATTGCTTCTTGATAATCAAATATTTGATCTGGATTTTCCGATAAAATTGATATCAAAAGTTTCTCTGATTCTACTTTCAGAACCTCTATCCCTTTATTCTCGGTTAAAGGACAGTACCAAACCAACCATCTAACATTATACTCTTTCTCACCTTGTTTTTTGATTTGTACAAATAAAGGAAATAACTTGCAATCTAGTGGTCTGTAATCGTAAACACCACACAACCCATTATCTGATAGAAAAAAACAATCATCTGTATCATTTTTTTTGGCAACAACATTTGCAGTTTTTTGATTAAACTCAATTGTAGTGTACCAATTCTCAATGTTAGTTTTTTCTTCTATTCTGTCAATATCCTCTTTGGTTAATGCTGGAGGTGTGCTTCTACAACATTTACTCCCGCAATGTTTCGAACAAATTTCTAGACTATCAGAAGGCTTCTTCATGTTTTCCCCTAAAAAGATTCTCTTACCATTTTATCTATGTCATCAGCTGGTTTGATTAATTCCAACTCTTTCTCTTGATTCAAAGCATAAACCGCAGGCCTTGGATATCCGAATTGTTCACTCATTGAAATAGTATAGGCTCCACAGTTTAAAACCATTAAAAGATCCTCTTCCTCTATTTCAAAGTCTACAGATTCATCAGTCAATACATCTACGGGTAAACACAAAGGGCCTCCGATATTTGTATATTGACCTTTTCCTTTGAAATTCTGAGGAATAACTTTGTAATGAGTATATCTCATAGGGATTAATGAATTAGCTCCTATATCGGTGAAAGCCCATTTCCTTCCCCAAGATTTCTTTGTTCTAAGGACTTTAGTGATAGCAACGAAACTATCTTCTATTAAGTATCTTCCAGGTTCAAAGATGATCGTTTTATCTTCAATGTTAGATATATGTGAAGAAATTTGTTCGCCTAATTTTGCTATCTGAAATCCACTCTTGTCTAATGTGGATTTACTAGCTAAACCTCCTCCTAGATTTATGTTCTCAATTGAAATACCATGCTTCTTTTCGAGATCACTAATATATTTATTCATGAACTCTAATAACTCTTCGTAGAAATTGTGAGAAGTTAGGTTTGTCCCAATATGAGTATGAACTCCTACTGGATTTAGATTTTCACTCTTCTTTGCGAACTCAAATAACTTTACTCCTCTTGAGTAATCTATTCCAAGTTTGCTGTTTTTCTTGATTAACATCTTCCTTTCTGTTTTTTCATCTAGCTTCGGATGAATACGTACAGTGATGGGTTGGACCATATTTCTTTTCTTAGCTAGTTTTTCAATAAGAATCAGTTCATTCATAGAATCGACATTTATGTTCTCGATTCCCTCACCAAGTGCATATTCCAGCTCTTCTGTTGTTTTAGCGGGTCCATTAAAGATGATATCTTTGTTTGGGATTTTAGCTTCGCGTGCCAATTTTAGCTCAAAAAGTGACATGACTTCAATCCCCAAACCAATTTTCTTAGCACTATGTAAAATTCTACCTAGGTAATTTGCTTTAATTGCATAGGATATAAACAAATTTGGAATGGACTTTTTGAGATTCTGTTCTAATTCAGTAGCATTATTCAGAAATCTTTCTTCTAAAAATATGAAAATTGGAGTTTCTTTTTTTGAAAGAACGGAATCAATTGTTTTTCCATTTAAATGAAGTTCTTTGTTCTTATATTCAAGATAGGGGTAGTTTTCTATAGTATCAAACATAACGCTCTTGTTCGTACAATATTTTCTTCTTTAAAAAATATTATCGCTCAATATCACATTAATGGCATGTTTTTGTCTATATCCATCAGATTTTTGAATATATTATATAACTTAATTTATGGATAGAGACACTATTTTTGATTCATTCTCTGCTGTCCAAAATAAGGTCAAATTGAAAGAAGGTATCAATGGAATAGTAAAATTCTTCGCAGTACTTGATAGATTTCCTGATTCTCCCATGCAGAAGTTATCACAAAAAGCTAGTTTTCCTATTCCTTTATGTGTTGCCATAAGAAATGAATTTGAGAAACTAGGTTGGTGCAAAAGAACGAACAAAGGAACTGTGTTAACATCTCAAGGGCAGGAAATAATTTCTTCGATAAGCAAGACAAATGTAGACTTCTCTTGTAAAAATTGTACAAAATCTGGTTTGCACTTTCCTCTGGATGGATACTCAACACAATTAGACATAATCAAAAAGTATTCGGATCTAAGAGGACAACCAAATACAGTTATTGATCAATCGTTTGCGACACCTCAAACTAGCCTTCTCCGAGTTCTTACAATGAGTCATAACTATGATTTATTTTATAGCACTTATGCACTTGTAGGAGACAGTGATTTAACCAGTATTGCATTGGCTCTGTTCCTTCCTTCTTCGTCAAGAATCGTTGTTTTTGATATTGATCCAAAATTAAAAGAGATTATTGATTTGGCAAACAGTGAATTAGATCTTAGTATCGAGTTCATAGAACTTGACCTTAGGAAAACTCTTCCTGAAGAGTATTCCAGTCTATTTGATTGTTTTATTACAGATCCACCATATACTCAGACTGGAGTGCAGCTGTTTGTTTCTCGTGGTATTCAATTACTCAAGAAAAAGACAAATGGCATTTTCTATCTTTCTTTTGGTAGTAAACCCCCAGAACAAATGTTAGCCATTCAAAAGGATTTAACTGATATGGGCGGCTTGTTAACTAACATTTTACATGGTTTTAACGAATATATAGGCGCACAGAAGTTAGGTGGGATTTCTAACTTGTACAGATTGTCTGTGGGTGCTTCAGCGACTCCTTTAATTCAAGATAATTTTGAAGGACCGCTGTACACTGGTGATGTAAATCCCATTCTTCGTACCTATTTATGTAAAAATTGTAAGACCGAGTATATTGTTGGTAAGAATAAAGAATTTGTGACTATTGAACAGTTGAAAAATCAAGGCTGTACTCAGTGTAGTAATTTTAAGTTTTTAAAGAAACAAGAGAATAAGATGGAATGACTTTAAAACTCTAATAGAGAATATACAGTATAATTGAACCTGAAAATGCAATAAAAGTTTATTTAGAAGAATACAGTTAGGTGTGATTGTGGCTAAAAAATCCTTATTTGTTCCTACCTTGATTTTCGGGAAAATTCTTCTAATTTTCCTTATCCTGTATTTTAATCTAGGAATGTTTGGATTTGATTCATATATTCATTTGCAATATATTGATGCTATAATTGAGAATCGTCACATATTTGAGTTTTCAATTTCCCCATCATATTATGACTTTGTAGGTTTTCACTTACTTGCTTCTGGCATTTCTTTAATGACTGGATTGAGTTCAGAAATTCTTTATGAATTTATTAGTATAGTTATCCCAATTCTAATTTTTGATCTAACTATTATAGCTTTTATACGTCATACAGAGAAGAAAAAGAACGGATATATTTCCCATAACTTGAAGTTTCAATACCTTGCTCTTATCTTATTATTTCCTGCAATGATAGGCATTCAGATGTTTTTGGGAAGACCAAATTCATTAGGAATTAGCTTGTTCAGTCTATGTTTGTATCTTTATCTGTGTAAGCCTAAAAGCTTCAGAGCTCAGATTATTGCGAGTATTCTAGCAATTGTCGCTGTGCAAGTCCATCATATTTCTGCTCTATTTCTAGTTCCAGTTATTATATTTGCAAGTCTGTTTCTAGTTAAAGACATAAAATCAGTAATCTCTCTAATTTATGCTATTCCAGCTGTAATTATAATCAACACTATTTTAGGGTCTAGTGAGTTTGAGAAGGTGAATTATTTCCTATCCATGAATCCAGCTTATGAGAATGTATTCAAGGTCTTTGTTGGCAATAAATTTGTATTTCTTTCAATCTGGATAATACTCATTTTTACTAGTTATTATCTAAGAACTTATCAAAAAGAGTTCATAAAAACGCAATTTAGAAAACTCAAAAATAAAATTACACAAACAAAAATTATTACAAAACTCAATGAAGCTTCTAAAGGAGTTAATTTAAAGAAAATTGCATATTTAGGTACAATAGCCGCTCTGATAATTGTTGAAGTGATTGGTCTTTTCATATATTCTGCAAGCTTATCTTCCTGGTTTATCTCAGCTGAATTAGTGCTTATTTTTGTACTAAGTGGCATATCATTAATTTCTAGAAATACCCTGAAATTATCATTATTTATACTAGGTTTCTTTTTCTATGGAATGACTGTTGTATTTTCCTTATTGTTTTCATCTGAACCAGAGCTCTCATGGGTTGCACCTAGAACATTTGTTTTCACAATAATCTTTGTTTCATTCTTGGCTTATCTAGCGATTTCAGATTGGATACCTAAATTAAAAAATAATTGGAAAATGATTTTCCTTACCGTACTTGTTTTCAACTCATATCTAAGCATTGCTTATGTTGGACAACAATATCTGCCTAGTTATAATCTAACCAATAACTATCAAAACCTAACCATAGCGAATACAATGGATTCATTAATTGATTTCAATACTTCTAGAGCAAGTATACCTTTTTCGATATCTAAATTTATCAAAGGAATTAATATCTACACTTTACCCATTATTTTGAGTTCAAGATTTACAATGGTTGAAAATGGCCATCATCTAACACATACGGGACTTGATTACCTTGTGATAGGTACAGTTATGGATCAATGGTTAGGATTACCATATCAACTAACGCAAGATGAACTGATGTATCTATTAAATTTCTATTACGTAGGTGATCTATCTTATCATGTTGTGATAAATAATGGAAATAATTTTCTTCTTTACAATTTCTGGTGGATATAATGGAATCTCTAAATATCGTTCAAGTTACACCTTTTTTTGGATCAAAAAGCTATGGTGGAACTGAGAGGTATGTTAGTCATCTATCAGAAGAATTAGTTAAAAGAGGACACCATCTAGATATATTTACAACCAAACGAAGTACCAAAATCCCTTACCAAACATACCATGAGAATATGACAGTCCATAGATTTTATAGCCCATGGAACGTTTTTGGGATAAATCCTGCATGTTTTATGCTGCATAAAATGCTTCAATTAGGTGATGTGGATGTTTTTCATGTACATTCCTATATTTATTTTACAACAATTCAAGCTGCCTTAACTAAACTTATTAGAAGAATACCAATGCTTCTGCATGTTCATGGGGGAGTTGGAAGACCACCTTACAAAACAGGCTTCTTGAAGGAGTTTGCTAAATTATTCTTTGATTATACTCTTGGACGATTTGTAATCTCACAGGCAGATTCAATAGCATCAGTAAGTGATTATGATGCTTCTTTACTTAGGGAAACTGTTCACTCAAATCCCGAAAGGATTACTATAATTAATAATGCAATAGATCCTCTTCTATTTACAGAAATTGAACCTGTTTATTCGAAGGAGTGCATAATAACTTTTGTAGGTGATTTAGAACCTTGGAAAGGAATTCCATATTATGCTCGGGTTGTGCAAAGGGTATTAAAACGTACAAACAAGGCAGTCTTCTGGTTTGTAGGATATGGTTCTCTCTATGATTCTCTTAAAACAAGATTTGAAAATGAGAAAAGAGTAAAAATCTTTGGAGCTATTGAACACTCTCAAGTTCCTGAAATTTTGGCTCAATCTAATATTCTAATACAACCTAGTTTTTGGGAGGGTTCCCCCACTACTATAATTGAAGCTATGGCTATGGGGATACCAGTTATTGGAGCAGAAATAGGGGATATTCCACGTTTATTAGAAAATGGAAAAAGCGGTTTGTTATTCAAAGCAGGTGATGAAAAAACTCTTGAGACATTGATACTTAAATCGATAGACGATTATGAAAGCCTTGTCAAAAAAGCACTAAATGCTAGACCAAGAATACGCTCTGAATTTTCCTTTGAAAAAATAACTGATAAAATTGAGCAACTTTATTTCAATCTTGCTTCACGTAAAAATGAATGAAACAAGAATGCATTCTTTCCAAAAGACACAAAAACTTATAGTTTTTCTGAAATCTAGAGAAGAGAATCGAACATCTTCAACAGATTGTAAGCAGGTGATTAAGAATGTCTAAAGAAAAGTGGGTTATCACAGCAGCTTGGCCATATGTAAATAATGTTCCACATCTAGGAACCTTTTCACAATTATTATGGGGTGATGTAATTACTCGTTATCATAAATTAAAAAAACATGACGTTATCTATGTTAGTGGTTCTGATGTTCATGGAACCCCAATTATGGTTGCAGCAGAATCTGAAGGTCTAACTCCCGAGGGGTTAGCACTCAAATATCATAATCAAGTTGTACATCTATTAGATGAATGGAACATTGAATTTGACAAATACACTGTTACAAGTAATCCTACTCATATCTCATTTGTCCAAGATTTCCATAAAAAAATTCATGAAAATGGTTATTTCAATTTAAGAGAAACAGAACAATTTTATTGTGAATATGATAAAAGATTCCTTCCAGATAGGTTTGTTGAAGGAAAATGTCCAAAGTGTGGTCATGAGGGAGCAAGAGGCGATCAATGTACTAATCCTGAATGTGAAATGATTCTGAAACCTACAGAATTAGAAGACCCTTATTGTGTAACTTGTAAAAAGACCCCAGCGCTTAGGAAAACAAGCCATTGGTATTTTGATCTTCCTGCCTTTACTGATGAGTTACAAGAATTTCTTTCAAAAAACCCTCATATTCCTAGCTTTGCAAAACAAAAGCTTCTGAGCATGATTGATGAAGGATTAAAGGAGAGGCCCATATCTAGGGATTTAACTTGGGGCATTCCAATTAGTCCAATTTTTGGAGATGAATTTGCAAATAAGGTTCTCTATGTTTGGTTTGAAAATGTTCTTGGCTATGTTAGTACTGTTAAACTATTAGCTGAGGAACAAGGTAAACCAGAGAAATTTGAAGATTATTGGTTTGATAAAAACACAAAAACTGTATTTTGCATAGGTAAGGATAATATCATCTTTCACGCACTACTCTTCCCAGCTATGCTTCTGGCAACAAAAGACCCCTATCCCCTACCTTATGCCGTAGCAACTACAAATTTCATAAATTTCAAGGAAGGACCATTTTCAAAATCTCAAGGTATAGGGATATGGTGTGATGAAGCTATAGAGACCCTTCCTGCTGATTACTGGCGATATTATCTTAGTGTTAATAGAGCAGAACTCAAAGATTTCTTCTTCGATTGGGATGTATTCGCTACAAACGTTAATGTTGATTTAAATGATGTTACTGGAAATTTCATCCATCGAACAATCACTTTTGTAAATCAACATTTCGATGGTAAAATACCTGAGAGAGGTGAATTGTTCAAAGAAGAAAAAACATTGATTGAAAACATCAAGAAAGGAATTGATGAATATATTATGGCTATGGATAATTTCAAGATTAAAGATGCAACAAATATTGCAATAAATGTTGCTCGATTAGGGAATCAATATTTCTCGACAAAAGAACCTTGGCATCTAGTCAAAAAGGATAAAGAAAAAACTGCAACTGTACTCAATCTCTCTGCAAAATTATCGGAGATAATATCAATATTACTTTGGCCTATAATGCCAAAAACTGCAGAAAAGATCTGGTTGGCTTTAGGATTTGAGGGAAGTCCTCCAGATAAGGGGATTGATCAGATTGATTTAGAAGAGCTAAACGTGGGTCAGAAGATAGAGAAAATTAAGCCAGTCTTTTACAAAATTAAAGCAAGCGAAGTTGAACAAAAGCTGGGCGATATAAGATCTAAAGCAAAGAAGAAGAAACCAAAAAGTGAAACAAAAATGGAAAGAATAAGTTTTGATGAATTCAAAAAAGTAACTCTCAAAGTTGCAACCGTATTAGAAGCAGAAACCATTGAAAAAAGTAAAAACCTAATAAAACTCCAGATTGATCTTGGGGATGAGAAGCGTCAAATTCTTGCTGGTATCAAGCAATATTACAAACCAGAAAATCTAGTTGGAAGACAAATAATTGTTGTAGTCAATCTAGTACCCGCAACTATGATGGGTGAAAAATCTGACGGAATGTTATTGGCTGCAGATATTAATGGTGAACCAATTTTACTTGATGTTGACAAAAAAGTTCCACCAGGAACAGGTATAGCATAGTTATGAACTTACAAACAATATTGTAATATCTGTAAAACACTCATAGATGATATAATACGGCTTTCTGAGCCATTTTTCTTCAATTATTATTTCATAAACGCTATATCAGAAAAACATGCGAAAATAGAGAAGTATATTTCCCTAATATTACATCTCCTTTAAATAGACATTGCAGTCGAAAATTCAGAGGTGCAAAAAGTATGAAATTGGTCACAGTACATCTGCCCGATGAGTTCCTTCATGATCTTGATGAGCTAGTCAGGCAAAAGAGATACCCTAACAGAAGTGAATGTATAAGAGTCGCAATTCGTGATTTATTAAAGGAAGAAATGTGGAATAAGACTAATGCCTTTTAATTCCACTTCTAGCTCTTCTTTTAGGATATACTAAAAGTGAATCTGAAAAGCTCTGATAAATTTTTCACCTAAAGTTAAGTGAGTTCCACCAACAGTTGTTTTTCTTTTCCGTATTTGTTCAATAGCATCATCAATGTTGTTGACTTCATTTTCAAAGATTGTGTAAGCCATTCCTATATCTTTAATTCGATGTGCATCTGAACCCCCAGTTACTGGAAGATTATTTTGAGTTGCCCATTTCTCTGCTTTCTCATTAAAATAATCAAAAGGAGAAGAACCATTCAATGTCTCAACTGTAATTTCTTCTAAACTATAGATTTTCTTTCCTATCCCCTTTCTAGTAAAATCAAATGGATGTGGAGCAATTGGCAAACCATTCATATCAATTATCTTCTCTATAGTTTCTTCAATAGATAATCTCTTTTTTACGGCCTCTTTAATACCTAAACCTATAATATGGCCACTTTTTGTAGAAACTTCCACTCCAGTTAAAATAAGTAATCTGTTGTCTTTGTAATTTTGGTGATGAAATTTTGTTGTATTGTGATCTGTAATTGCTATTCCAGATAGTTTTTGTTGGATAGCTTGTTTTATTATATCCTTTGGGTGACTCTTACAGTCGCTAGAGTAATGACTGTGGCTGTGAAGGTCAAAGATATACTTATTCATCTCAGCAGATCCATTTTCTTAATCTTGATTTTCTTGTTCTTCTTCTTCAAAAATCAGCCTTTCCAATTCGTCAAGATCAGTGATATCAACCAAATCCTCTTCCTTCTCCCCTGTAACCCACAACTTATCTTTATCTCCCTTTAACTCTCTCATTTTTTCTTCTAGATATTTGTATATGGTTGATTGTTTTGAACCGTTTATTAAACTAATAATCCCCTGTCGAATTATTTGAATTGACCTTTGTTCTGCAATAATTCCAACAGTGTTTCCAAAAACAGAGATATAACAAGAAGCTGTCTGTTCAATGATATGTCTAGTTCTACCATTTTTTCCTATTAATCTGGATTTTACTTCTCTAAGGGCATTATGTGATGTTCCAACAAAGTCTCTTAGTTGGAGTAAATCAAACCCAAATCCTGGATTATTTATCTGATAAGCTTTTTGTGGACTAAATCCTCTCCCGATAGCTTTTACCATGTCTCTGGACTTCCATAAGCTTATTGGATCTTCTAGCTCTTCTTCCTCAACTAATATGATTACGTCTCCACTTTGACTATCTATAACCAAATTTGTATCTGTTAATTCTTCAATTCTCTTCTTAGTACTTCCTTTCGGACCAATAAGCACTGCAACTCTTTCCAAAGGAACTCTCACAAGAAACTCACTAGACATTTTTTCACCTTTTAAAATTCCATTGACATTATTTTTGGACTTGGAACTGTTCCAGTTATCTGTTCATAAAGTTCTTTATTTGGTATAACATCGACTCTGAGACTACCAAAGTATCTGTTTATGTTAGCAATATCTCTATACAAAAATACTGGTGCATAAGGGTGTCCAAGAAGAACTGCTTGTGATACATCAATGAAAATGGGTTTTTTCTGATAAAATAAGATATTATATTCACTTAAATCAGCGTGTACCATTGTAGCATCCT
The DNA here is from genome assembly GCA_021399395.1 of Candidatus Heimdallarchaeota archaeon. Lineage (GTDB taxonomy): Archaea > Asgardarchaeota > Heimdallarchaeia > Heimdallarchaeales > Heimdallarchaeaceae > UBA460. Next base: position 13,398 of record JAAFKJ010000047.1, on the reverse strand, counting down.
CATGAAGTTTGAAAAAGAAATCAATAACCTGTGCATATATTTTATGAGGCTTTCTTAAATTAACTTCCCTGATAAGAGGAGCTGCTCTCTCTTTTTTGCCGATGAATTCCATGACCAGAACATTCTTCTCAACAATGATAGGAACAGGGACTCTTATCTTTGCACTGTTCATTCGTTTTAGATTTTTGTATTCTTTTCTCGCCCATGTGTAAATAAAAGAATAAGTGCCTTTTTTATACCCCTTGAATCTTGGGTCTCCTTCAACATACATCCAGTTTCTTTTGAATTCAGCTGTTGTAGTACGGTAGATTTTAATTGCTAATTCTTCCCCCTTATACCCTACACCATGGTAAACGTTAGCTTCTTTTCCAGTTGAAATGCAGAATCCTATATCCTTGATGATTCCTTTATTCATAAGTTTAACAATTAACATACTAGTTTGAAAATCGAATACACTCTCAATTACTTTAAGGGTATCCCTGTCCTTTTCACGGATACGTTCTTGATCAACTTTTACATCAAATCTGTCAATTTCTTTGTCTGACATAGTTTTCACTTAATTTTATTTTTGAGAGTGAGTTTTTGTTTGCAAAGAGTAAATACTCAAGGGGGCGATTAAATACTTGATATATGAAAATAAAACAAATTGAAACTAAATAAAACTATTGTTGATGTTTAAAAATGAGGTGAACGGGATTGTTCCATTACATAACAAAGTCATCAGGGATGTGTTTGTTGTTGACTAACCATCTTACTTCATTCTTACGGAAACGATATACAAGTTCACCTTTTTCATCTGGATTCATTCCGTAAAATGGCATGATGATAACAATATCTCCTACTCTGCACCACATTCGTTTTCTATACTTCCCAGGAATTCGTATTTGTCTTGTAAATCCATCTAAGCACTTAACAAGAAGAATACTTGCTCCTAGAATTTGTAATACAATACCAAACACTTCTCCTTCTTTCGGAAGTTGTGCTCTAATTGCATCGGAGTCAGCTGTAACCCAGTTTCTGGCTCCAGTACCTTTTTTTGGTTTTTTCTTTGGTTTAGTCGGTCTTTTCCTTTTGCTCAAGTGCTAACCTCAATTTAGACTACTACCTAAGGTTAAAATAGTTTTTGTTTAAAGGAATCATGAAAAATCGTAAAACTTCTAGAACGAAACAAACAAAAAGGATAGGATACAGATGAACATGAGGTACGGAAATGAACTATAATGATCTATACAATAGAGCAAGAAAACAGCTCCCCGAAAAAGTATTCGAACAATCACGATTAGAAATCCCTAAAATAAGTTCCGTAATTGAAGGAAATAAGACATTTATTGTAAATATAAGAGATGTTTTAACTATACTCAACAGAGAAGATAACCATTTCCTTAAATTCTTCGCTGGTGAATTAGCAACTTCAGTTACTATGGAAGGAGCCAGAGCTGTTTTTGCAGGAAAACATGCAAAAGTAACACTTCAAAATCTATTAGAGAGATATGTCAAAGAATATGTTATCTGTGGTGAATGTGGAAAACCAGATACAGTGCTTGTTACTGAAGTTCGAATTCTGAGGAAGAGATGTGATGCTTGTGGAGCATCAATGGCAGTAAAACCTCTAAGAAGGTAAAACAAAAGAAGAGTGTGTATTTGGATGACGGATTTCTTTATGAAAATAAGAGAACAAACAAGAGAGAAACTTGTAGCAGCTTGTGATAAAGAAATTCTAGATGTAGAACTTTACAGTAATGGTGTAAAAATCAAAGCAACTTCTCAATTTTATGGAAATGAACTTGTAACAGAAAAAGAATTCTTAGATGCTGTTAAATGCTGTACCTCGGCAAATGTAATAGGAACCAGAATTATAAAACTTCTAGTAAAAAATAGATTGATACATGAAGAAGCTGTATTGTGGATGGAATATCCTGAAGATAAAAAAAAGAAAGTTGGTCATGCAATTTTAATAACTTGAAGATAACAACTCTTATTTTGGTGTAGGGAAGGAATTACTAAAAGGTGATTAAAATTTCGCAAAGAGGTCGTTTTTGTGCAGTATGTGGAACCAAAACTGGTCCGTTCCTAAACAATCTTTGTGAAACATGTTATAAAAAAGAACACCCCTTAGATATTGAAATTATTAAACAGGTCAATGTAGAAATCTGTCCTTTATGTGGGAATCTAAAAATTCAAGGTACTAGTATATCAACTTGGAATAAAGAAGAAGGATTAGAGCCCATAGTTCGGGAAGTTGTTAGAAGAACTATTATAGAGAAAATTCAAACAGAGTTATTTTATGATTGTGAGTTCGAAGATAACATCGAAGAAGATAAAATAATGAATTATGGAGTAAAGGCGTTTGAGATTCGAACAAATGTTACAGCAACTCCATTTGAGGAATTTTCAGATTTTGAAAAGGAATTCACAACTAGGATTAAATTAATTCGAGCGAGTTGTAACGAATGTTCTAAATACAAATCAGGCTACTTTGAGGGTATTTTACAAATCAGGGCTGACAATAGGAAATTAGGTGAGCTAGAACTTGAAAGATTAGAGAGTCATATTGATCAGATAATGAAAAAATATGAAGAATCTAAGATGATGTATATTCTTGATTATGAAGCAGATAAAGATGGAATAACATGCAAAACTAGTACAAAATATCTTGCTGAAACCATGGCGAGAGAAATAAAAAGCATTACAGCTGGAAAATTAACTGTTGCTTATGAGTTGAAAACTAAATCAAGGGATGGTACCGATCTTTACCAAAACACCTACCTAGTAAGACTCCCACAATATACTTCTGGAGACATACTCGAATTTGAAGGTATTTTCTGGGTTGTAAAAAACATAACTGAAGCGAAAATCAGGCTGGAATCACTTGAAAACCGTGAGATGAAGAATTTTGATAGAAAAAGAATTAAAGACCGTGGATTAAAGAAAAGCGATTCAGTTGTAAGTCGAGAATATATGTTTGTTTCCTCTGATGGTGTCAATGCTACAATTATGGCACTAGACAATTATGAAAATTATGATGATGTATTGAAACGCTTACCACTCAACAAGGAAATTGGTGAAAACATCAAAGGATTCATCTATGAAGAAAAAAACTATTATCTTGAATAAATAACTGACTTCAGTAAATCAGATAACTTTTTTATTAGTAATATATCATTTCGTTTTGAATAGAAATGACTCAAGAGGAAATTGCTTGGGATCTCAGTGAGATATATAAAGGAACAACTGACCCCAAAATAGAAGAAACAATAGTAGATTTAGAGAAGAGATCGGAAGATATGATTCAAAAATATAAGGGGAAAATCAATGTATCTGATTTCAGTCATGAGGATTTACACAAACTCTTTCAGTTACAAGAGAAGTTTTTTTCAGATTTGGCTGAGTTAAACCAATTTGCTAGATTATCTTTTGCTGGAAATATGACTAATGCAGAATTTAGAGCTCTTCAGAATAAAACAGAAGAGTTTTCGACTAAAATAAGGAAGAAATTAGCTTTCTTAGAATTAGAGATTAGCAAATATGTTTATGAAAATCAAGATATTCTACAAGATTCAATATTAGCTGACTATAAACATACAATTGAAAGAATTCTACGAGCTCATCCACATAAGTTAACAGAACTTGAAGAACAGATTATACTAGAAAAGGATCAGCACGGTATCGTAGCTTGGCAGCAATTACAAGCTAAATGGTTAAACACGAGAAAGTTTGATGTAGAGGTAGAAGGAGAACTCAAATCTTTATCGTATGGAGAAGCTAATGGACTCCTTGGTCACCCAGATAAAGCAACTCGAAAATCAGCAAATAAAGCTATATACGGTCTGTTAGGAAGGGATCAAGAGCTATTTTCTTCTGCAATGCAAAGTATATGTGGAGATTGGGTAAAAATCTCGGAAAGAAGAAAATATGATTCGCCAATGCACCAGAGTCTACTCGCAAATGATGTTGATCAGCAGACAATCGACAATTTAATGATTGCAATAGAAGAGCATGTGGGAATTTACCAAAGATACTTGAAGTTAAAAGCAAAACAACTTGATTTACCAAAATTAGGGTGTGAAGATGTAGTAGCTCCCCTCTTAGATTCTCCTGATATAAAGTATAACTGGGAACAGGCTCAAGAAATAATATTGGGGGCATATGGGAAATTCGATGAAAGCTTCTATTCGACTGCCAAGGACATGTTTGAACGTAATCACATTGATGCAAGTCCTAGATTTGGAAAACGAAATGGAGCTTTTTGTTCAACTTGGTATAATGGAAAGACTTCCTATATCTTACAAACATTTACTGGTGCATTATCAAATATTTATACTCTAGCTCATGAATTGGGACATGCTGTTCACGGATATCTAGTTACAAGAGAACAGACCTTTAGTAATACTCGATATCCAATGGTAATTGCTGAAGTAGCTTCAATCTTCGGTGAGTTGCTAGTAACTGACCTTCTATTAGAAAAAGCAGAAACAAATGAAGAGAAAAAAGCAATTCTAAGTAGAGTTCTGGATGGAGCGGGGATGGCTACTTTCCAAGTAAGTGCTCGTGTTTGGTTTGAACAAGGTATGTATGATGCTATAAAAGCTGGAAAACTATTGGATGGAAAGACAATCTCAGAACTTTGGACAACATCAAGAGATAGAATCTACGGGGACACAGTTGAATGGTTTGAGGAGATGGATTGGGAGTGGACAATGAAATCACACTATTACATGTCAAATTTCAGGTTCTACAATTATCCATACGTCTTTGCTCAAATGTTTGTGTATGCTATGTATCAGCTGTATTTAGATGAAGGAGAAAGTTTCATACCAAAATTAAAAGAAATTCTAAAATCTGGTAGCAGCAAATCACCAAAAGAATTTGGTGAAATAATGGGGTTGGATATTACCAAACCAGACTTCTGGAAACTAGGTATGAAACAATATGAAAGGTTTGTAGATGAACTAGAAAAAATAGTAGGCTGAACTGTAATAAATGCTGGTTTGATAACGAATGTGATGTGAAAGAAGTGTATTTGATTCAAAAGAAAGATGTAGAAAAAGCTACTGAAGTCTTAACAAGAGCTTTTCATGAGGATCCATTAATTAAATTAATATTTCCAGATTCTGAAGAAAGAAAGAGGTATTCCCCAGTTCTATGGAAATTCATGACAAGAGATGGAATAAATTGTGGGGAAGTTTATTCTCCTACAGATAAAATAGAAGGGGTAGCGAAGTGGTTACCCCCAGGAAAAGAACATATGGGAATATGGAGAACTATCAAAAGTGGAGGTCTAGGGATGGGGGTGGCGCTAGCCAAGCAGAAAGATGAGCGAAAACTTTCCCCAAGAAAGATTCAAGAAATTACAGATAATATCTTGCAAATTCACAAAGAAATGATGAAAGAACCTCATTGGTATTTGGCAAATATAGGTGTAGACCCAGATCATCAAGGAAAAGGATATGGAAGTAAGTTAATCAAACCTATGTTAGAAAGAATAGAAAAAGAAAGATACTCTGTATTTCTTGAAACAAATCTCGAAGGAAATGTGGGGTTATATGAACACCTAGGGTTTGAATTAATAGAAGAAACAAAAATCCCTGAAACAGAGATTATGAACTGGGCTATGATTAAGAGGATTGAATAGCAATAGGATAAAGAAAACCTTAAAAGAACATAAGATGAGAAAAAACGAGCACAGGTCGGGGTCTTGGCTCAGTCCGGTAGAGTGGTTGGCTCCAGAGAACATTGCTTAGGCAATGAACAACCGAAGAAACCAATTGGTCGGGTGTTCAAATCACCCAGACCCCACCATTATATCTATTCTTTTGGTTTTAAACGGGCATTTCCATCTAATATTTCTCGATTTAGTATCATGTCACCTACTTGCAAAGCACCTAACATGCAACCAAAAATACCGTGAGAAAAGAGTGGTTGGAATAACCCTTTGATCGGTGTTCTCATTTTCAATCTTGATCTACCAAAATTATCTGTAAACGGTGCCATACCATATATTGACCCAGTTGGCGAACCAGAATATTTCGCATACGTTGCGGGTGTTGATACGTCTTTTACAATTATATGTTTCTTCAAATCCGGAATAAGATATTTTTCCACTAAATCTATGATTAAGTTCGATATTTCTTCCTTTTTCTTATCATACTCTTTGCGGTTATTCTCTCGTAATTCTAACCAATCTCCTAATCCTATTGGCACAACACGAATTGTAATGTTAGGTTTTCCGCCAGTTGTTAAGGATGGACAGATTACTCCCATATGAAATTGTTTCTCTGAAAAGGCCATATTTCCCTTTTCATATTCCTCAAATAATTTGGAGAATGATTCTCCTCCTGTAGTAACAACGTTATATCCACAATCCATTCCTAATCCTGCAAGATCGAGTTTATCATCCAACCCCAAGGCTATATTTATTGAAGAAGGAGACATTCTTACTTGTTCAGCTTTTTCTGCGAATTTTGGATCTACTTCACTGATTGTATCTAATCCTACCAATTCTTTCATAGCTACTTTAGGGTCAATTGTGGTTATTACATAATCAGAATAGAATTTCTTTCCACCTTCAACTTGAACACCCTTTACTTCTCCATTATCAACTAAGATTTTTTCAACTCTTGTTTTAAGAAGGACTTCTCCCCCTAACTCCTTGTATCTCTTTTCAAATTGATTTGCCAATTCAGTGAATCCTTTTGTTGGTCTATAGGCATTATCAATTAGTGAATTCATAGCTCCTACAGTCATTAAAGCAGCTGCTCTGTCACCAGGTAATCCACTGAAAGCTGCGAAAGCATCAAAAATTTCTATTACATCAGGATTTGTTATACCAAACTGATCAAAATACTCCTTGAAAGTTTTAGAACTATTTTTTATGATTTTTGGACACGATACAACTGTCTTCAACAATTCAACAAATGTAGGCTCTGTCTTTAATTTGAACAATTCTGTATACATTGCTCTGGAATGGTCAAGGAACTTCTCTACTTGTTTTGCATTTTCTGGATATTCTTTCATTAATTTTTTCTTAAATTTCTCAAATCCAGATGGTATCTCCATTACTTTTACTTTTTCTGTATCGGGATTAACAAGAAATATTCGTGTATAATATCCTTTGAATCTTTTGAGATCAATCTCTATTCCCAAAAAATCGAACATGTCATTACAATTTGAAATCATCTGACTAGTGTCGAACTGATAACCTTTACGATGATATGAAGTCACAAATCCCCCTAACTTGGGTTCTTTTTCAATAATTAGTACCGGTTCTTTTTCTGTATCATGAAATCTTGCCCATGTAACAGCTGAAGTTAATCCAGTGATGCCTCCCCCTATTACGATTAATCCATTCTTCTTGTTTTTATCATCTTGACTCATTTTACCACCAATTGTTTCTCTTGCTAAACCCGTTACATAAAAACCATTCTTTTTCGTTTATATGTGTAAAAACATGCAATCTGGCATATTATTTCCCAATCTCTCTTCACCAATAACATTTATTTTCATTAGATGTAAACTATAAAAGAAGAATACTCAAAATAGCTCTCAAAATGTGTCCTATTGAGTGATGATTTCAAATTGGTTAGATGAATTTAATGATTCTTCTCTGGAGAAATGAGCTCGATTAATACATGAGATAAGTTATTTTGATTTCTGTTCTCTTACAACCGAGTTATTCTGCAAAAATCTTTTCACAACATTTTACAAAAGAATAAGGCATCTTCCTCTTCTCTGTATCTATCTCCCACATATAACTGATATATTCTTGTAATTCTTCTGGCAATAGTTTAAACAGAGGTGCAAGCAAAGAATAACCTATTTTCCTCTGGATGATGTCCTCAGCTTCTAGAAAAACTACAGCATATTTGTAACAGGGAAACTTTTCCTTTATTACCTCTGATTCTAATATCTGCTTAGAAGCTTCTTCTTTCATCCACTATTAAAACATAAAAATAGTATTTAAAGACACAAAAAATTGCTGCTATTATTTGAGGATTAAGCATCTTCCTTCATTTCTTTCATCATAACCCATAAATGATGATGGAGCCTATACCCTCTTTTATCGCAGAAATCAGATAAACCTTTATTCCTACCAAAAGTGATTCGCAGATAATCTTTCGTCTTATATTCACTTAGTCCAACGATAAAATCATCTAGGTATTCAATATCACTAATCTCAAAAGGCCTACACCCTGGAAATTCAGGATTAAATCTACCATATACCATTATTTCATTTCCAATAAATAGTCCAAGTGGAATAGATTCTCCGCCACTCAAACCTTTGTTTTTGGGTCCTGTAAGATGAACTTTAAGCTCTTTTGTGTTGATATTAGGAAAGCTTTGCATAATCATCTACAGTTAAGATTCGAACAGAAGAATTTTCTCTTTGTTGATAATTCTTTTCAATTTCCTTGAGTTCTTCTTCTTTGATCCAATAATGCCGGGATTCGAATTGTTTTTCAAAACCATACTTTTCATAGAGTGAAATAGTTGTATTGTTTTTTGTCTCAACATATAATCCAACATTTTCTACATCCTTCTTCCCAAAGTAAATAATTGCATTTTCCATCAGCTTATTTCCAAATCCCTTCCCCCTCTCTGATTTTTCAACAACTATTTGACCAAGATGACCATATTCATTCAATAGCAACAATCTAAGATATCCAACTAATTTTTCGTCTTTGAAGGCACCAATAAAACCTTCATCGTCAAGTATCTGAAGAAAATTCTCTTTCAGAATATTCTCTCTAGCAAAGGCTTCCATGGCTATCTCTTCAAAGCTAATCCAATCCTCTTCAGTAAATTTACGGAAATGAAGCATAGATGAAAAATTAAGATTTAAGTAAAATAGATTTTGATTGAAAACAAAAGATTACTTCATGTCAAAACCAATTCCAAATTCCAGTTCATCATCAGTTATCTCAACAACCATGTGATGTAGTTGTTTGTACAATTCATAATATTGATACCCTCTATTTGTACCAAGATATAACACATTAGGACGTTTTTTGGGGTTCTCTTGTTTTAATACTAAACCTCTCGCTACCATGAATTCTACTAATCCTTTAGCACGATCGATAGGAAGATTAGCTCTTCTGGCAATCTGAGATATACCTGCTTCATTGTAAAACTGCAGAACGGAAACAATGTCTGCGTAGATGTCATATCTTGATCTATTTACAGCTGGCATTTTGATGACCTATTTTGATTAGGTAAAAGGAGAATATTAAGTCTCCGATTTTCAGAGACCTAAATTGATTACTTTTCTGTATCTAATTATATTTAGCAGAATCTTCAGCATCTATATTTGCAGATTCTAATCTGGTAACTTTTACTTTATCACCTAATTTTACACTATCTGCAACTATATGGTCAACTCTTGCCCCATCTTCAACAATAACTTCTCCACCAACTAATTTTCCTCGAACTCGAGAATCTTCTTGAATTAGAATGTTTTGTCCTTTGGCTTCAGTACATTCTAAGCCACCTGCGATTTCAATTTTGTTAGCTTCAATATGTTTTCCAGTCAGTTTTCCATTGACAACTATTGTCTCCAGTACTTTCAAGTTATCTTTGGAAGAACATGCTCCATTTACTTCTAGGTTTTCACCTACTGCATCGATTCCAAAAGAGAATGAACCGTTGACTTTAACATCTTTAAATTGAAAATTATCACCAACTTTGGTAGCACCATTTGCTTCTAATTTATTTATCTTAGAGTCATCACCAAATCCGCAAGATCCTCCACAAGATACTACATCTGCTGTGAAGCTGTCGCTACATCCAAAGGCACCACCTACTTCTAATCCTTTTGTGATTTGGCCAAATTCGATTTTAGCTGAACCTCCAATTTCAATTTCTTCACATTTTATCTCTTGACACTTCAAGGAACCACCAACACTTACTTCCTGTGCTTCTAAAATTCCTTCAATTTTTGCAGATCCTGAAATTTCAAAATCAGAACTGGATTTAACATCTCCATCAACCTTCAGAGAACCACTTACTTCAATATCTGTGGCTGTTAAATTCATTCCATGTTTAGCCGAACCACTGATATCATAGTCCTTGACATTTGTTTCTCCATGAACAATACAACTACCTCCGATTTCTACATCTCCTGCTGTAAGGTCTTTGTCTACTTCTAAACCACCATCAATGTCTATTTCTCCACAGTTCAATGAACCAGTTATTATCAACTTTGATCCATTGCTTGATCTTCTACTTGAGACTTTTACATATGATGTATCTACATCACCTTCTATCTCAAGGTATCCCCAGTCATGTTTGATATTATCAACTTTAACTGATCCACGTATTACTATATCTCCTTTACTAACAAGATCTCCAGAAATAACTAAAGTGCCAGAAGGAACAGCAATTTCTGCACCATCGCCAATCTTTAGATTTCCATCAACCTTGGTTAGTTCAATGTTTTCGTCTTCTTTTACGACTATATCGCCCATTTATTTCACCAATTTATTTGTTCTATCTTATCCTTCTCCCTCATATATAAAAAGAAGAAACACAATTTGTGACCAAAAAGTGTACCTTTGTCACATGTTGTACCGTAAATCTTTTCAAATTAAATCGTGTCATTGACTTATGTCTGATGAACTAATTGAGAAAATTGCACGTATTCCTCAATTCTACATGACCAGCTTAAATCATTCTAAAGATAAAATTGCTTTCTTCTGGGATATTACAGGTAGGGTTGAATTATATGTGATGGATTTAAAGACTAAAGACTATGAACAAATTAGTCATGGTGAAGTTCCCAGAGCTTTAAGAGCTGGTTTTATCTGGACTCGTGATAACAAGAACATAATTTTTGCTAAAGACAAAGATGGAAATGAACAACACGATCTCTATATGATAAACTTAGAAACAAAAGAAACGAATCAGATTACAGAGACACCCACTTTTCAAGAACATGTTGCTCATACGAGTCCTGATGGTAAAAAGCTTCTATTTAGTTCAACAAGAAATGGTCAAAGGAATTTATTCAATTATAATTTTGAGAGTAAAGAAATTCAAGAATTAACTAACTACAAACGACCGGTTCTTGGAGCAACGTTTAGCCCCACTAACGAATATATTGTTTTTGGATATAATGACACTCCAAATTTGCAAAATGGGGACATTTGGATTATGAATACTGATGGATCAAATCAGAGAAAACTATTAAGTTTTAAAGAAGGCTCTCAAGATGGAGTAACAGATATCTCACAAGACGGTAAAACACTTGCCTTAACTTCTGATTTCGAAGGTAATTCACGTGCGGGGGTCTATAATTTTGAAATTAAAGAAGTAAAGTGGTTTGGTGATGGTTCATCACAAGAGTACTCAGGAAAGTTTTCCGTAGATGGTAAATTTCTAGTCTGTGCAAGGAACTCAAAAGCTACTGTATATCCTATGATTTATGATATTGTTTCTGGTAAGGAAAGAACACTTGATTTTCCCCCAGGTATTGTAGCAGGTACAGCAATTACAAAAGATGATAAATATCTAGTTTTAACTTTGAATTCCTCTACAAGTCCAAGCAAGTTAATAAAATATGATCTGAAAGAAAATGTAATCGATGAACTAATACCAACAAATCTTGGTGATTTGAAACCAGACTTCTTTATTGAAGATGATTATGTGGAATATCCTTCAACTGACAACCTCACAATTGGAGCTATTTTGTATAAACCTAAGAACATTGAACAAGGAAAGAAATTACCTGCACTTATCCAAGTACATGGTGGTCCCACAGGTCAATATTTTAGAAACTTTAGCATGTTTGATCAGATTTTGGTCAATAATGGTTTTGTAGTTCTTAAACCAAATTTTAGAGGTTCAACAGGTTATGGGAGAGAATTTCAAGATATGAACATTGAAGACATTGGTGGAGGAGATTTAGACGATGTTCTTGCAGGAGTGGATTATCTGAAAACTCTGGATTATGTTGATATCAAAAGAGTTGGGATTTTTGGGACTTCATATGGTGGTTATATGACTTTCTGGGCAACTGTGAAGAAACCAGATTTATGGAAAGCGGGAGCTGCAAGTGTGGGAATAACAGATTGGAAGCTACTATACGATGAAAGTATGCCTCATTTCAAATATTATCTCCATATGCTTTTCGGGGAACCTGAAGAAAAAGCAGATCTGTATAAAGAAAGGTCACCAATAAATTACGCAGAAAATCTGAATACAACTTTACTTATAGTTCATGGTGCTCATGATCCAAGATGTCCAATAACTCAAGCTAGAGTATATCGAGACAAACTTTTCGAATTAGGTTGGAAAGAAGGAAAAGAAGGAGAAAAAACCTTTGAATATATTGAGCACACAGATATTGGTCATGGTGGTTTTACAGATCAAACGTTCCGTTTAAGATCCTTCAAAACAATCTTGGATTTTTTCAAAAGAAGACTGTAAGGGGAAACCCTTCTCACTTATTTTTTAATCAGTTTGAGATGAAATCGAATCTGGTTTTGATCTAACTATTTTTTCTTCCCATAAACGTCTCATCTCAGTGCTTGTTTCAAGCAAATCGTCTAGTTTTCCTTGGGCTTCTATTTTTCCATCCTTAAGCACAATAACATTATCTGCTCTTCGAAGAGCAATAGGACGGTGAGAAACAGCTAAACATGTTGATGTTCCACTTCTTTCAAATACTCTTTTCCAAAGTTTTTGTTCAGTTTCCACATCTAAAGCACTAGAAAGATCATCAAAAATAAAAATTTCTGAATCATGTGCAAACATTCGAGCAGCAGCTAATCTCTGTCTTTGTCCTCCTGATAATTTGACACCTTTGGGACCAATTACTGTATCGAGACCCTTCTCAAAATCTTCTACTTCTTTCTCTATAACTGCAAGTTTCAGAGCTTCTTCGATGTCAACTGATTCTTCAGGTAATCCCATTAAGATATTTTCTTTGACAGTTTCACTAAAGAGTCGAGGTACTTGGGAAGTATATGCTGTAATCGGGGGGATAAAGAATTCTGCAGGTTCCTCAATAGTCTCTCCATTCCAAACTAGATCTCCATCATCCTTAGGTAATAAACCCAATATAGTTCTAAGTAGGGTTGTTTTTCCAGATCCTATCCTACCTGTGATTACAGTGAATGACCCCTTAGCTAAAGCAAAATTAATGTCTTTGATTCCTTTATCCGAATTTGGAAAAGTATAGGATAGATTATTGATATCGAAATTCACTAATCTATTTGAATCTTCAATACTCAAGGCTGGAATAGGTGGGTAAGGTTCTTTGACATAAACTGGACCATGTCTAACTAATTCAAACTCAGAAACTTCTACAGTTTCTCCTCTGATTAGTTTGAACATCCTTTCGAGTGAAACTTTTGTACGAATGTATCTTGGGACCAAATCACCCATGTCCCAAACAAACTCTCC
>JAAFKJ010000046.1 GCA_021399395.1 Candidatus Heimdallarchaeota archaeon | reverse complement strand
TTTCCATCAAATGAATACAAGCCATGAATATAGCTGACATTCCTGATCCTGTTGCAAGAGCTTTTTCTGTAATCTCGACAGCTGCCAATCTTTCTTCAAACATATGATTTGTAGGATTGTCCATACGACCATACATAAAACCCTCAGTTTCATATCTGAACAGTTCAGCTGCATATTCAGCGCTTTCATAAGGATAAGCAACTGATTGATAAATTGGAGGGGTTATAGTTTTTGTTTCTAGAACATCATGACCAGTATGAATACAATGAGTGTCAAAACCATATTTTTTATTAGGTCTCTTTGGCATGAATGAAGAGAACGGGGGGAATTCTTAAACTTTTCATTTTCTCTGAGATTGCTTTCGTTGCGACTAATGTTTTATTAATATCCACAGACAAAATTACTTTTTATGGTGAACAAGGGTACCGATATCCTTCTACTTGTAGGTAAATCAAAATATGATGATGATCTCATCAAACTGAGCAAGAAGAAAAGAATTCCTTTGAAAGCACTTCTACCAATTTGTGGAAAACCAATGCTTGAGTGGGTTATCGGTGCCTGTAGAGCCAGTAGAGCAATCAATAGAATTTTTGTTGTTGGGATGGAAAAAAAACTATTGTCTTATGAAGATATCATCTATATTCCTCATCCAGCGGAAAGTAAGATTACCGATAAGCTTCAAGCTTGGAGTGATTGGTTTATTGAAAATGAAGGAGAACAACCAGAATATGTTGCGATAGCTAATGGAGATATTCCAACAATTAATTCGACTGCAATTGATTATTTTATTACAAATTCTCTGAAACTCGAAGCAGATTTCGTTCAATCTGTCGTAACAAAAGAAGTAATGGAAGAGACTTTTCCAAAATCAGGAAGATCCTACTATAATTTTAATAGAACTAGGATATGTGCCGGTGATCTGTATTTATTCAGATGTAGTAAATTCAAAAAAGCAAAAAGAAAGTTACAAAAAATTCAAGAAAAAAGGAAAAACTTCTTCCTAATAGTTTTCTTCTTATCACCGTTCAAGGCCATACAAGCAATGCGTGGAAAACTATCCTTACAACAAGCAGAAAAAATTTTCAAACGAGCTTTAGGTATAAGAGGAACTAGTTTGATTGTTCCCTTTGCAGAAGTTGCAATGGATGTTGACAAACCTCATCAATATGAACTCGTTTTAAATTACCTAAGAAGTGAAAGAAAACAACTCTCTCCTTAAATGCAATGATATATTAAGAAGTAAATGTAGATATTTGAATAAGGATAAGCAGAATGAAGAGAATCGTTAATTTTATTAAGCGATTTTATTTAGAAATAGTAGCACTTCTATTCTTTGTAGCAGCTTCCATAACTTTGGGGTTTTATCTTGATTTCTGGGACTTTGTGATAGCAGAAGCTATTATAGTTATTGCCATGGTAATATTCTTATTACTATTGAGAAAAATTATTGGTAGAGTAAAATCTAGAGATTCAAAATCTGTTAATAGAGCCAATTACGCTGAGATGACTGCAAAAACAGAACATTCGGAATTAGTCAAGAGAGGAGATATTGGAACTATACTTCCAGGACATGCAGGACCTTATGGAGGAAGTAGTCCAAGACCTATGATAAGTATGCATGAAATGGAATATGGAGGTCAAACTAACGGCAAGACACTTTTTGGTCGAGTAATTATTCCAAAAAATGAAATAAAACTAGGAGAATTAAAAAGTGCTTTAACTAAAGCACAGGAGGAATCACCTTCTTCAGAAACAAAAGAGAAAATTGAACAAGTAAATGCATATGAAGCTAAAATATTAGATATTGGGGGTTTAGATATCAAAGTATTTACTGATGACTGGGGATATAGTTATTCATTCACTTTTAATAAAGATAATCAACAAAGAATATTCTCAGCGGCTACATTAGAAAAAAATCAAGATGAAAAAAAAGTCATTGAGGGTATTCTAAAGACATCACAACCATTTTCTTTATCCATCCATAAACTGGATGACGAGAAGTTAAAATATTCAACAATTATCAATTCCTCCCTTGATTGGGAGAATATTTATCGAAAGACAGATATTCAAAAAATACTTAATGAGTTATATCCGTCTATAGAACACTTGATGTTTGATGAGAAATATTTTACTGCAATATTCAAAGATCTGGAAAATTTACAGCCTATTTTTGAGTTAATAGGATTGATATATCAAGAATTGTTGAAACATGAATTTGGAAAAATAGATGTTGATGAAATTAAATGTTATAAATGTGGAGAAACATTGACTCCAATTGCTAAAGAGTGCCCAAATTGCAGTTCACAAAGACCAATATGCAAAGTTTGTCTGCTTGATTTAATTCCTTCCGAAAAACAAGAAGTTGTTCAAACACCTTGTTGTGGAGTATATGCCCATAAACTCCACATGATTATGTGGTTAGAGAAGACTCAAAAATGTCCAAATTGTCAAAAACGACAAATAAAATGGTTAGAGAAATTAAAAAAATCTAATTAGCACCACTTAATTTTATTTTGAGGTAAAGTTTTTAGGACAGCATTTTTTAGAGATTACGAGAGTTATGACTTTAGATGACGTTTATCAAAGAATAGAAGAAATCAAAGATGAATCTGTAAATCTTTTAAGTGAATTGTTGAAGATTCCAAGCATTGCAGCAAAGAAGACGGGAGGACCTGAAGCAATAGAATTTCTGACAAAGGTGTTCAAGGATGCAGGATTTACCTATTTTATTGCTGAAACAGCTGGTAATCCAGTATTTTGTGCAGAGATGAATGTTGGAGCAGAGAAGACATTATTATTCTATGATCACTATGATGTACAACCAGAAGACCCAATTGATCTTTGGGAATCACCACCTTTTGAACCTACAATAAGGGA
>JAAFKJ010000045.1 GCA_021399395.1 Candidatus Heimdallarchaeota archaeon | reverse complement strand
TTCGATACTCCTTTTGCTTTCGCTGTCGTAACATAATCTTGCCTTAATATTTCTAGTAATTGTGATCTTATCAACCTTGCTAGAAACACTAGATGTCCTAATGTTAACGCTAATGTTGGTAATATCAGATATTTGTAGAACGCCCCATTCAATATCAATGGTTTAATGAAAGCATCTTTGTTTGTTACTCCTGTAAAATTAAATAATTCAAATGATAAATACATCAGTAGTTTAGCTATCCAGAATAATGGCATAGAATATCCTAGCAACATTGCTACTGTTAATGATCTGTCCCAGATCGAATTTCTTCTTGTTGCCGTTACCACCCCTATGGCAGTAGACAACAGTAACGATATAACGAACGATATTATATTTAGTATTAGCGTGTATGGCGCACGGTCGCTTATTAAATCCGCTATTGGTACCCCTTGCCCCGCTTGCGTATAATACCAACTAGTTCCAAAATCAAAATGTAATAAATCGTTTACATAGTCTATATATCTTGTAAACCACGGTACTGTATACAAATCATTATCTAGCAATCCCATCTCTATTGCCTCCCTATTATACGCTGTATTATAACATTCATTCGTTTCACAGTGTATCAAACCTATTCTTACTATTACGGGATCTCCTGGACTAATATTGATCAATGTGAAATTCATTAGTGTTATTCCTAGCATTACTGGAACGATATACAACACTCTTCTAATAATGAAACCTCTTAATGACAATCTATCACTCTGACCGTTACACGTTACAACATTTCCTTACCTTTATGTCTCTTTCTATGTGTAGAAAACATTTTTTTTCGTTACGGAGTTATGAATAATTATTCATACCTAAAGATTTATTAATTCAATTAGATAAATTCATTTTGATGGTTCAACAGAGAAAGATACCCAGAAATTGCATTAATTATGAAGGGCACATATTCAAACCTGTTTCTATACCTATAAAAGATTTGGAGCAGGTTAAATTAACTAAAGAAGAGATTACCGCACTCCATTATGCAGATTTTCTAGGTTTGAAGCAACAAGAAGCTGCAGAAAAAATGGGTATTTCTCAGGCTTCTTTTAGTCGAGATCTTGCTTCTGCTCATCATAAAGTAGCTCAAGCATTCTTTGATGTTAAAGCTATTCTATTCGAAGAACCATCTGATCAAGAAGGCAAATAAAATGAAAGTAGCAATCCCCAGTTCTTCTAATCAAGAAGACGCTAAAATGTATGAACGATTTGGTAGATGTAATTATTTCTGTTTTTATGATTCAGAAAAAGATACATTTGATTTTGTCAGCAATCCAGCTGTAAATGCACGAGGAGGAGCAGGATTTCAAGCAGTTGAATTCCTTATCAATAATGAAGTCAATGTTGTTATTGTTCCTCGTTTAGGACCCAACGCTGATAGCGTTTTGAGACGTGGTAACATAGAGATATTCCAAGGCGAGAATATTGCTGTTAAAGAGTTAATAGATAAGTGGAAGAATAATGCACTTTCAAAAATATAGGTGATAAAATGAAATATGCAGTACCATTAGATACAAAAGATGATATAAATTCCATAGTAGGCATGCATTTTGGACATGTTCCATTTTATGCTATTTGGAATGACGAAAATGATGAAATAGATATAATTGATAATAAAAGCGATCACAAAGGTGGATCAGGTCTCCCCATGGAGTTTCTTGCCAATCATTGCAATGGAGTTTTGCTTAAAGGTGCAGGAGCCAGAGCAGTAATGATAGGTCAAGAATTAGGTTTAGCTATATACATGGGTGCAGATGGCACACTTAAGGATACTATCCAACGCTTCAAAGATGGAACTTTACATCTAGCAACCAAAGATGATGGTTGTAGTCACTAATTGAAGGCTTGGTTATGGAAATAGCAATAGTATCAGGTAAAGGCGGAACTGGAAAAACCACTGTAGCTGTTGGTCTTGCACTCTCATCGAAAGGAGCTCATCTTCTAGATGCAGATGTAGACGAACCTAATTGTTCTCTTTTCCTTGGACTGGAGACTAAAATAATTGGAACAAGTGACGTACTAATACCTGTTATTGATAAAGAGAAATGTACCTTGTGTGGGAAATGTAATGAAAGTTGCCAATATAATGCTCTTATAAAAATGCCAGATGAGATTTTACTTTTTGATAAAATGTGTCATGGATGTGGTGTTTGTACTTATGTGTGTCCCGAAGACGCAATCACTGAGAAACCAAGAGTTATTGGTAGCATCCTTGAAGGCAAAAATGATGATCTATTATTTCATTTTGGTGAAATAATCGTTGGTGAAGAACTCTCCACACCTGTTATTAGCAGATTGAAAGAAGAAATCAAAGGTGATGAGGAAGTAGTTATAATTGATTCTCCCCCCGGTTCAGCATGTCCTATGGTTGAAACCATTTCTGATTGCGATTACATCGTGGTTGTAAGTGAGCCCACGCCTTTTGGTTTATCTGATATGAAAATAGTTGTAGAAACTCTAAGAATAATGAACAGGAAATTTGGCGTCATAATTAACAAGGATGGAGTAGGTGATGAGGAATTGGAGAAATATTGTGTAAAGGAAAATATACCCATTCTTATGAAGATTCCTTTTGATTTGGAAATTGCTAGAAATTATTCAACTGGTAAAACTTTGATAGATCTATATCCGAAATTCAAAGAGGAATTTCGAGATGTACTTGTAAGAATTCAGGAGATGATATAATGAAAGAGGAAGATGTAAAACAAGTAACTGTAATCTCAGGAAAAGGCGGAACTGGTAAGAGTACAATAATTGCTGCTCTTGCTAGTTATCTCAAGGAACACATTATACTTGCAGATGCTGATGTAGATGCAGCTGATCTCTATCTCATATTTACTCCAGAGGAAACAGAAAGTTTTGATTACCATGGACTAAAAAAAGCATATGTTGACAAAGAAATATGTACAGATTGTGGGGAATGTAGAGCAAGATGTCGTTTTGGTGCAGTTACTGAAGAGCATACCATAGATCCTACAAAGTGTGAAGGATGTTCGCTCTGTTATCATGCTTGTCCTGTTTCAGCAATTACAATGAATGACGTTGTATCAGGACAATATTTTGTCTCAAAGACAAGAATAGGTGAGATGGTTCATGCACGATTAAGTCCTGGTGAAGAAAGCTCAGGATTGCTAGTAGCTGAAGTGAGAAAAATTGCTAAAACAGTAGCAGCAAAAAATGACAAGAAGTTAGTTATAATTGATGGATCTCCAGGTATTGGCTGTCCTGTAATTAGTTCACTAATTGGAACAAATTTTGCTATTGTTGTTGCTGAACCAACAATCTCAGGATATCATGATTTGGATAGGATATTACAGCTGCTGAAGGAGTTTAAAATCCCCGGGTTAATTATTATTAATAGATCTGATATAAATGAAGAGTTTTCTCAGAAAATACAAGAAGACTTTCATGATTCTTTCCCAGTTATAGGCAAAATCCCTTACAATCCTATTTTTGTTAAAGCTATGCTAGAAAAGAAATCAATCATGGAAATGGTTTCAGAAGACAAGAATGTTCTAGCTATTCAAGATATGATTAAGGGATTTGGTAACCTAATTATGGAAAAATTTAGGTTTGACAATTAGATTTATAGGTTACCAAAATATTTTTTCTTTTATGAAATATACAGATGATTTTTTTACTGGTGGTGAAAATCATCAAATTTACTATCAGAGTTGGATTCCTGATAAACCAAAAGCTATTGTACAAATCATTCACGGTGGTGTTGAACATGTTGGGAGATACAAGCACCTAGTTGATTATCTGGTTACTAAGAATTTTGCAGTGTATGGTAATGACCATCGAGGTCATGGTAAGAGTGAAGGTAGAAGAAATCACAGTAAAAGTTTAGAGGATATGGTTGATGATTGCAATAAACTAACTCAAATCATCCAGAAAGAAAACAAAGATATTCCGATTTTTATTGTGGGACACTCTATGGGTTCTTTATTGGCACAAAGATTCGCTATCAAACACCAAAAGGAAATGAAGGGATTAATTCTATCAGGGACTGGTACACAAGTTCCTCCTTTACCAACGTTTCTAAATATATTTGCTCGGATAATTGTGAAAGTCCTTCCAACGTTCAAAGGACCTGCAGGTATTATTCCTGAAGAACTCTCTTCTGATCCTGAATCTGTAGAAGATTACGTTACTGATCCTTTAATTAATTACAAACAAGCTACTGTTAGATACGGATTGAATCTAATTGATCACTATAAAGATGTAAAAGAAAAGATTTCTACAATAAAAATCCCTATTCTTATTCAGAAAGGTGAGTTAGACACTATGATCATAAATTTAGATGAGTTGACTGAAGATCTGAAAAACACTGACCTTACTGTAATAATCTACAAAAATGGAAAGCACGAGATGTATACAGAAATTAAAGAGAAGCGAGAAGAAGCTTTTGCGGATCTTGTAAAATGGCTTAATGCCTATCTTTAATTCTTTTACTCATCTTCTGGACTTGAGTATTCTTTTATCAGGAGACCATCTCCTGCATCTATTTTTGCGTCATCTTGGGGGAAAAAGAAATATTTACCTTTTTTCCTAACTGCTAGAATTTGGAAGAAATCGTCTGTATATTCAGCTTTTTTGACAGTCATACCTACATATGGAGAATCCTTACTCACGTGTATGAAATCAAGTGATTCTGAAGAATCATCTATAACTTCTTCAAGAATCTCATATGGTTTATGTCTCATAGTTACTCCAAATGCAATTTTAGTTGCAGCATCTGCAATTTCTTCAAATGAATCTGCCATTCTAAGGTAAGCCATCAAGGTCTTTTCTCCTATTAGCTCTTGTTTGTAGAGTCTCAATACTTCCTGTATGATTTCGAATTGCAGTTTATCTACTCGTTCTTCTGTTTGTATAATCAGATTTTTTACATTTGGCAAATCTTCTAATGCAAAAAGATAAGCTAAATCTACAATGAGTTCAGCGGATTCTTTCATAGTTACGAGGAGATCCTGATGGTACTTGAGTTTCTCTTTTTCATAAACCTCAGCATCTCTAATTATTATCTCTCTTGCTTTTTCAACAGATTCTACTCTTCCATTTGCCAACTCAATGAATTGGTTAACATTCTCGAGAGGACCTCGAAAAACAAGAAGATCACCACATTTCATAATTTCATCATAATCTATCAAGAGACCTTCTTCTGGTCGTATGATGGCAGCAACATCAATACCAATCATATCATGCAAATCAGATGTAAGTTCGGATGTTCCACACAGAGGGGAAATCTCTTTCAGTTCGACTACATCAACTAGTTGATCCATATGTTGCTGAACTAATTTGATTTCATCTTCAATATCAATGTTCATTAAAACTAGCGAAGCCATATCAGCAGCACTATCAGAAATAAGATTATTAGCTTCACCAATAATATAGTAAATTCTGAGCTCTTCAGCTTGACTTAAGCTCTTGATTGAAACAGAGAGTCGATCAAGTAGATTTTTGTACAAACTATCAATTTTTTCTTCCAAAACTAATACTTGTGTTGCAACAAGCTTATCCGAATAGAGAAGCGAAGCAAAAGCTAAATCTACACATATTTCGGAGAGCGTTTTCATCTCAATTAAAATTTCTTTTACACTTGTTGGTTCATTATCACTCATTGCTGATCGAACACTCTTTCATTGAATTATTAAATTGATATAATATCAAGTTTTCGCTTCAAATGACATTCAAAGACTATAGTATAAAGCTTTTTAATTCGAGCAAATTAGAAGGAATATGAATAGCCAAGAAAATAAGAAGAAGAGATTTTTCTTTGAAAGAAATGAGATTCTTTCGCTTCTTGGTATTTTCTTTCTTGGTTTTTCAACTGCAATGTTTGCACCTTACGCACCTATTTGGCTAGCCAGAATTTTTGAAGTTGATTCATATTTCATTCTTGGATTTGTAGCTATAATTCCAAGTTTCGTAATAGTAATAGGAACAACTGTTTGGGGACTAGCTGCTGATAAATTTGGTAATAAGCCATTTGTACTTATTGGAATGTTAGGATCAGGATTAATGTATTTTACGCTCCTTTTCATCAATAATGCAGTGATTTTTCTTGTTGTGTTATTACTTGGAAATATCCTAATTTCTGCTCAAACCGCTAATATCTATTCTTTTACAACTATTAACTCTTCGAAGAAAAAGGAAGTAATTTTAGGTGAGATTACTGCTACTTTCAGTTTATCTTGGTTAATTTCCAGTCCCTTAGCTGCATTTATTCACGACAATGCATTTACATTCAGTTTGGACTGGTATGCTAGTATTGGATTTGATAAACTAATTATACATGATTCTTTAAATCCTACAAATGCAATTGCCACCTTTGCAGCTGCATTATCAAAATTCTTTTCACCAGAGATTGCAAAAAATCCTGCACAAGGAGTTCAACTATTTATTGCTGTAATCGGCTGTTTCATTGCCTTTAGTATAGTCTTATTTACAAAAGACAAAAAACCTGTTAAAAAAAGAACAGATGTTCAAGATGAAAATATCCCAAGAGGAAAACTTACTGATTTTACAGTCATTTTTTCCGTTTTAATGATTATTTCTTTCTTTCAACAAGCAACGTCAGGTGGGTTTTGGGCTTACGCTTCTCTATATTACATAGACACATTACAGACACCTGCAACGCACTTTGGCTACTTTTTAATTGCTACGACTGCAATAGGAGTGGTTCTTGCACTTGGATTAGGAAGAATCGTTAAAACAAAAGGTGTTCTTATTAGTATTATAGCTTGTACATTTGTTCAGGTAGTAATCTATACGATCATAGCTCTTTTTCCGACCAACTCAACAGTAGGATTGATAGCCTATAGTTTTCCAATGTATGTTACCTCAAGTATTAGTCTCTATAGCTTAGTTGGTTCTTTTTCGAATAAACTGAGAAGATCTACTGCATATGGAATTAACAATACTATTGGAATTTCAGGTTCAATTTCGATTGTGCTTCTCATGGGTTTAACAGCCGACAGACTTCCTCAGGGAATTATGGTTATGCCTGTCTTTGCAGTGATAACATCTATTTTTCCATTAGTACTGTCTGTAGCTTTGTTCATATATATGATGAAGAAAAAGGCTTTATTCTGAAAAAAGTTTAAGAATCATTTAAAATAGTGGTCATTAGTGACCAGCATCTTAAAAATATGTGACCAATCAAGAGTATTATAGAATAAAACGTGAGGTATAAAAAAATGAATTATGATGAACTCGGAGAAAAACTCGGTGAAGAAATCGAGAAAAAAGTGAAGAAAACCAAGAGCAAAAACGTAGAAATGGATGCTGAAGAAATTAAAGAAATTCTAAGCGCAGTTTCTTCTGAAGTTCCTTCCTTGATAAGAAACGTCTTTTCTGCAATTTATGATCCAGATATTGCTACCAATTTTGGAAAAGGAATCGCTGCATTATATGATGAATTGAAAGGAAAAGGATTACCAGAGGATATGGTTAGAGAAATCGTTATGAATTTCTCAAATAGCTTCAATCTTGTTGGAAACGCTTTAAAGAGCGCAAATATTAGAACCGATAGAGACGACTAAAAGGTAGTTGAGTAGAAAATGATGAACAAAATCTGGTACGTCTTAGTTTCAATCTATTATGTATCATATTTACTTCTATTTCTTCCTCTACTTCTTATCTTTATAACAGGTTCTAACTCTTATAAGAGAAGTAGAAATAAGAGAAAAGTTAGAAGAATCATTAGAAATAGTAGTATGCCTAAGGAATTAAGAAAAGAAGTAACTCAATCCTATAAGCGGTCAATGAAAATCTTTAGTATTCGCAAAATCATTAGTCAGAATCTATTTAGTGATTCAAAGGAAAAAGTTAGTGAAAAAATCGCCATTTAATATTATCAAATTTCAAAGCATTTAGTGATTAAAATGTCTGAAGAAGAACAAAATCTTGAAGGTAGAATGAAAGAATTAGAAAATAAAATTAATTATGTTATTCTTCAAATTAATACCCTTCAGAATAAAGTTTCAGATAGCAATCCAGAACTTAAACAGATGATGGGGTTATTACAGGTTTTGACTTCAGCTTTACAAATTTCTAAAGCACCCTTTTCCTTAATTTCTCAAACTCTTTCCATGAAAGATCAAATATTGATGAGATTTCCTGATTTGAAATACGACACCATATCTGAATCTGTAATTAGTTCTCTCGAACGAAAAGGCAGGTTAAACATCTCTCAACTTACGGATGAAGTTAGAAAAGAACGAGGTTCAGCTTCGCGAAGGATTGTTAGAGAGAGAGTAGATAAGCTAATTGAAAAAGGCTTAATCTTTGAAGTTGACGAAGGCTATGGTAGACAACTCGAACTAGCTAAATTAGATGATCTAGAGGATGAATAATCTAATTCCAGACGTCTTTCATCACTCTTATGAAATTCTTACTACTTATTTTTTCGATATCCTCTTCACTATATCCATTGTCTTCTAGATGTTTAACTAAGATTGGGAAATAGCTAACATCTTTGACAACATCAGGTACAGTTGCCCCATCATAGTCTGAACCAAAACTAATATGTTCGATCCCAACTAAATCAACGATGTAATCTATATGTTTTCTCATATCTTCCAGTAGTATTACCTCTTTCTTTTTCTCAGAATGAAGGAAAGCCACACAGAAATTCAGACCTATAGTGCCATTCTTTTCAGCAACAGCTTTTATCTGATCATCCTTTAGATTTCGAAAATGTCCACATACAGAATAAGCGTTACTATGAGAGGCTATTAGCGGTTTAGTCGTAACTTCGATAACGTCCCAAAAAGATTTTTCATTCAGATGACTTACATCTACAATTATACCCAAATCATTCATTTCTTTAACTAATTCTCGTCCTTCACTAGTTAATCCTCTATCTATTTCTAGCCCCTCTCCTGTCTGTGGATTATAAGACACACCAGTTGCGAATTTATTTACATTTGACCAGCTTAAACCAATACTCCTTAATCCCAATCTGTAATAATTTCTGAGATTCATCAAGTCTGAATCTAAACCACCGCTTCCCTCAAAGTGAAGTATTGCACCTACTTTATTCTCCAATCGACACTTCTCTAAATCTTCAACTCTTTTGATCTGCATCAGCTGATTATTGGGATCTTCTATCAACTTGAACCATTGGTCAACTCCTCGATAAATATCAAAATCACTCCACGAGGGAAAGATTGCAAAAAAGGCTGCTCCCACACCACCTTTCCTTAATCTAGGTAAATCAACATGACCTATTTCTGACTCTTCACTAAAAGGTCTCATTTCTCTTTTTAAGGCCCATAAAACATCTGTATGTCCATCAATAATCATTCTGAATAGAATTTCACATGATAATTAAAAACTTTCTTGAGGACACGGGTATTCAAATGTAGTTTAATCTATTAAGTACTAGAAGTACAGTTAAAGTTGTGGAAGGGTCATACTCTTCACCATCTTCCGAAGCCCATCGTCCATCTGATAATTGTCGCTGTTCTAATAGCTCAACAATAGTTGATACACAATCATGTTTTTCTAAATCGGTATTGATAAAACTTTCAATCATCCAAACTAATGAGGAAGAAGGGTAGCTGTTTAGTTGAAAGGTTTGAAGCATTTCAAGACCTCGAAGTGAGATACTATCTTCCATACCCTTGATTTTAATGAATGATGGGATTGCATTCCACAAAGCATGTGGATAACTCTTAAAACCAGTATCATCTCTCCAGTTGCGTGATAAGTACATTATACATTTTTGAATCATCTTACCATATCTAGTATCTCTCAACCCTAATAAGAAGTTTAGAACTATCGATGTGCAGTAAATCCTATTTGGTACAGTCCCAGGTGTTTCCCATGGAGAGTAGTCAAAATTTTTTATGCTTATTGGTTCTTCAAAAAACCCATCTTCGTGCTGATTTTCTAATATAAAATTTACTGCGTTATCTAGAAATTCACTTACAATATCTTTCTTATCAAGTATCAAGAAATCCTTGAAGAATGTGATCGTTGGACCTATTGTACTAATACAATCTTTTCTCATTCGAAAAGGTATTCCACCGTCAGGATTTTGCAAAGTTAGATAATTGGAAAGTTTATCCATTGTGTCAGAGTTTTCATCTAGCATTAAACATAGTTTCAACTTATCAATGTTTTTTCCCTTATCTCTGATGAAATTAATAGCTTTTTCAACATCAATAGAAACTTCTTTCATCATAAATGAGAGAACTCTATACTTCTTAAACCTAATGTGAAAAGAAAATTAATCAATCAATTTTAAGTTTCTTTAGCATCTTATCTGCTGCTTCCTTTTTCGCAGCTTTTCTGTTCTGACCTTTGCCAACTGTTGAGATCATTTGATTTTCTATTACGACCTTGCATTCCATATGAAAAGTTGGTTCATGATCACTCCCCTTTCTTGTGATCATATTATACTCTGGAAGATCTAAGTCTCTTTTTTGGAAGAATTCTTGTAAGATATTTATTGGATTATTCTCACATACAGTCAATCTAAGGATCTTTTCTCGCCCTTCATCATTTTCTAAATCTTTCTTGAAGCTCTTCAAATTTTTCATGAATAATTTCTTGAAAAACTCACGGGTAACATCTCTCCCTTCAGAGAGGTAAAAAGCACCAAATAAAGCTTCTACTACATCTTCCAAATCTGTTTCCACAACTTGATACTTTGACTCTGTTCGAACATGTTTTGCTATACCGAGATTTTTGCCAACTTCAGCGAGGGCATTTGTTCTTACTAAAAGCGATCGAAGTTGTGACATTATTCCTACTTCTTCATTAGTTTCTCCGAATAACCATTCAGCTGACATTAAGTCTAATACAGCATCACCTAGAAATTCGAGTCTTTCAAAATCCTTAGCATTAGGATTTTCTGAGATGTAATTTGGATGTGTAAACGCTTCAGTTAACAGTTCTATGTCAATTTTCCAATCTAGAACTTGTCCAGTTTCAAGATCGATCTTCTTAGTCTTAGACATGTTGAAAAATTATCTATGCTAGACTTTTTAAATTCATTCATTAGTAGTAAATGAGATGGAATTCTATAATCCAATAACAGAATTAGAATGGCTATATGGTGAATGGGAAGGAAATTTGGAGAATGAAGAAGGAGAATTCAAGACTTCTTTAACAATAAAATCAATAGGTTCTGAAATAATAGAATTTAATTCGACAATAATTAAAGGAAAGTCAAAAATCCAATCTGAAAAAAATATTTTTTTCTATGATAAAATTCATGAATTAGTCAAAGTTTTTTCAGTTAATCAAGAAGGCTATATTGAGATTGCAGATATATCAATCGTACACAAGAACAAACGAACTATTATAACCAGTACTTTCAATTCTGGTTTTAACTTACCACCTAACATGAAAATAAGCAAAAAATGGGAGTTCAGGAAAGATCCTAAACTAGTGAATTATGCAGTAAAAATGGGTAAAAATGAAAGAATAGTGTTATCTTCAAAGTTAGCTTTTTCTAGGTTTTAACACCTTTTAAATAGATTCATGAAAAGGTCTGAAACCATTGAGAGAATCATAAAGATTATTAGCGTTGATTGACAATAATACACTTGAGTAAACTTGCCAAGAGATTTTAAGATATTTTATGGAGAAAAAGTGCCTGATGAGATTTCAGAACATGTTGAAAGGCACCTCAATGATGTTTTTGGCATTAGTTTTCGATCTGTTGGATTGAGACTACCAAGTAAAACAGCGTGGGATTCTGCAAGTAACTCATTTGATGCCATAGGATTAGTCCGAAATCTCAATTCTGATAGTATAACTTTCTGTATGTGGCTAATTTCTTATCCTATTGCTGTAGATAGTCAGTCAGTTTATGGATATGCTGAACCACTGAAAGGAGCTATAATTTCCACCACAAAGATGGCAACAAGAACTTTGGTAGCTAAAGAAGTAATTTATTTCGTTGGGATTGTACTGGGGTTAGTAAAATGCACAAACGATTGTGTGATGAATGAAACAGATAGTTTTGAGAAATTAGTCCAGAAACCTTCGGTTCTGTGTAATTCCTGTAAAATAAGATTTCAGAAGTTAAAATTCAGATATTTGTAGAATTTTGCAATTCTGACATACTAAAGTTTTTGAATAATTAATATATTCTCGATTCAGCGTATTTCAGGCGAGTGAAATGGGATTTCAGATTCACCTTGAAAGAATTTTATCAAAAATAGATAGAATGTTGTTAAAACAAGGTTTCAAAGAAGATACTGTACATCAAGAAGGTTTTCGTATTCTTGGTGAGCTATTCCTTCTCACTAGTCTTGAAATAAATAACCATCTAAAACCTGAGGAAACATTACTTCAGAAACAAGAACGAATATCACAATCATTTCCAACCATTCTATCAGGTTCATTAGATAATTCATTTAATTCAATTTACATCGATTTATTCAATTTGAGGACTCAACACAAACAACATTCACATCAAGATATCTTGGGGTCCCTATATCAGAATATTCTCACAACGTCTTACATTCAAGATAAAGGGATAGTATTCACACCGTTACAAATAGTCGATTATCTAATAGCACAAGTGGGGTTTCAATCTAGTATTTTTCAACATGAAGAACAGATTATAGATCTATCATGTGGTTCTGGTTTGTTTTTGCGTAGAAGTGCAGAAAAAGTGATTGAGACTGCACAAAATCAAAACTTAGAATCCAATTATATCCAGAATTATGTTTGTAATAACATAATCGGTTTCGATATCGATCCTGAAGCCGTATTTATTTCTCAAATTAGTCTTGCTAATCAAATTATTTCTCAGTTGGGGAAGGATTATTCTTTAGAAACGATTTTTGAACCTAGTATTTACCAAACAAATTCGCTTATAAAAAATGACAAAAATGATGTTATGAAAATTAAAGAACTGAAAAATTCAAAGTTCAAGTATGTTGTAGGAAATCCACCATATATAGAATCAAAAATAATGGACTCTGAAACAAAACAAATCTGTTTAGACCACTTTCCTGATGCTGCCACCGGTCATTTTGATATCTACTCATGTTTTCTTTCTTTAGGTTACAATCTTCTAACTTCTGATGGAAAGTTGGGATATATTATTCCAAACAAATTTCTCAGTTCTAGATACGCTAGAAAATTGAGAGAAAAATTTCTTAGAGAAAATCAAATCTCTCAGATTGTCGATTTATCTCATAACAATGTATTTCAACCAGCTGTTTACCCAATCATCATTATTTTGGATAAGCAAAATCCATTAAAAAAGCAGACTAGGGTTACTAGAGTCAACGATTATGATGAACTAGTGGATAGTAATTTCTCTAAGAGATTGAGAACTGTTGAAGTAGATAATTTCTTGAAAACAAAAAATAGCACAATCTATCTACTCGAAAACTCTATACTCGATATGATAAATAGAATATTCTCTCTCAGTTCTCTAACTTTAGGTGACCTTATTCGGTTCAGATGGGCAATTTCATTTCATAAAAGTGGTTTAAGAGAATTATTCGTATCTGAAAATCCACTTGGAGAAAATCCTATCAAGTTTATTGGTGGTAAAGCTTATGGTGGAAATAGAGAGATTAATCGCTATAACATAAATTGGAGAGGGTACTGGATAAATTACGACCACAAAAAAGCAAAAAGTGTGGAAAATAATTTTCCAAATTACAAATACTTTGGAGATAAGAAGATCATAGTATGCCAGCATGCTCTTCGAATTAGAGCAACAATTGATTCTGAAGGTTATGCTTGTAAAGATATTTTTCTAATTGGTCATCTTAAGGAGAGAGCTTTGGATCTAGGAATAAGTCTAGAATACATATTAGCTCTACTCAATTCAGAATTGTATAGCCATCTCTATTCAAATATGTATTCAAGTACTGAAATAATGGGAAAGTATCTGCATTATCTTCCCATGTATTTACACGATCTACCTGTTGTAATGCCAAATGGGATGGAAATAGATTTTCTTGAAGAACAAACAAATAAGCGTTTACTTGAGCAAACTAACGAGTTTACTTCAATTGATGAAATTATAGATAAGAAAATATACGAGTTATATGAATGCAATGAAGAAGAGATAGAACTAGCAAAAACACATATAAGAGAATACTTAGTGAAGTAAGATTAGTAAGTACCTCATGGGAGATTAAATAACAAATAGCTAATCACAATGGTTGAGGAAATGGTCAAACAAATTCAAGAGGAAGAAGAGATAAGCAGATTCCACAAATTCATGCAGAATCATCCCAAGCTACAGATTTCCTATGAAAATACAAAATTGTTTCTCAAAAGAAAAGGTAGTGAAAGCAGTGAAGCAATTAAACAAGGGATAGATAAAACATGGTTTTTTACTAGAGAGAATATCATTCCTTATTTCGCTCCCGTGGCATTCATTTTTTTGCTTGCATATTATATCGTTATTTTTCCATTTGTTAAGCTGTTCTCATGGTTGTATAAGACATTATTACCACCAAAAGTTAGAAGGTTTATTACAAAGATTTCTCTAATTGTATTAGCTGGATTTTTTACTTTTGTATCAGTAATTGGCAAGATATTATTAGTCATTTATGATATTTTAGTACCAACAGGATTAAGGGAACTTGTCCCTCTATTGCAGCTTTACCGCAAATATGTTTTAGTAGCCTCAAACATCCTTTCTGGGGAAAAATCCCAAGAAATTATGGAAGTTTCTGAAGAACTAGATGAATTAATGTTAAAAGAACAAAAAATGATCAAAAACTATCCTATTAGGAGAGGAGTAGGGGAAGTAATCAATCTAGCTGTAACACCTCTTGTATTTATTGCAATACCCACATTGATTGTTAGAATCTTTAGAATTGGGTATGCAACCATATTCTATACTTTTGACTTATTACCAACAATTGGTCCTCTAGGATCACCAAATTATCTTCAATATCTTGATTTACTTAGACTAATTGAGGACCTTACTGGATTAGGTCCGATTTATTCAATGGCACTGTTTGGTACTGGATTACTCCTTGCAAGTTGGATTGCTACAATTTTTGGACCAATTTATGCAGTCTTTCATAACTGCAGTGTGATTCTGATGAGATATGGCGGTTATAGATGGGCCAAAATATATCAAAGTTTAGAAAATTTTTTCTCATTACCCTATCATGCTGCTAAATCATCTTTCAGTTTCTTCGATGCGCCGCCGATATCAGCTGAAACGTATCAGGATTTTAAGCTTGAAATCGTAGAAGAAGTTGACACAATTAAGAATAAAGTTCAAGCTCTTCTTATCTTAGATACAAAGAAAGTCCCTATTCGTTCCAAAGAGATGCTTGAAGACCTTCTAAGTAAAGCTGAACTTACCTTAAATGAGATTGATATTTCAAGAATAGAGCAAGAAACTGCTAGAACTTTTGCTCTACTGATCTATAGCAAAGAAGCTTCAATTCTCCCTTGGATTTCTACCGAGGCAAAATATCAATTTGCTAAGAAAAATGAGATGACAGTTGATGAAGTGAGAAAGTCTTTCCGATTGATTTTACGAAAGATAGATGAAGGATATTTAACAGATGATTTGTTCTCATC
>JAAFKJ010000044.1 GCA_021399395.1 Candidatus Heimdallarchaeota archaeon | reverse complement strand
TTTGGAGCTACAATGATTGCAATAGCTCTCTATAAAATGAGTATGATCACACGTGATTGGATAAATAAACGAAGAGGTATTCTTCAAGAAGAAGAAGACTGTATGGAACTTGAGTGCGATGAGGAACAGAAAAATAGACCTTGGTGGAAACAAACTGTCTTCTATCGTGACTTTGAAGATAAAAGAGGTATTAAATTTAAATACAGAGCAAAACTCCTCCCTGGCATTTTCATAGCAATTGTGGGAGGTTTTATCGGTGCTGTACTAGGTCTTGGTGGAGGAGTGATTTATGTCCCAATATTGACTATGGCATTAGGTATGCCCGCACCAATTGCTACAGCAACTTCAACTTTTACAATTTTATTTGCAACACCATTTGCAGTACTAACTAGATCTTTGGATTTATTTGGTGCAGGAGCTGTTTCAATTCAATGGGATATAGTTCTTCTTATGGCCGCTGGAGCAGTAATCACAGCTAATATCATCCCAAGGTTTCTACATAAAGTGAAATCGGAAGCAATATTAGTTGGTTTCTGGTCACTTGCAAGTTTTGCTGCAGTAAGAGTCTTATTGAAAGCATTAGATGTCATTGATTGGTAAGGTCAATCTTTCAAAATCCTTACTCTATCTCCTTTTTTTAATTTATCTTTGATAACTTTAGGATTACCTTCCCCATCATAGACGATAGATATTTGACATTCGAATTGATCCTCAATTTCTTCTTTTTGTAATGAAGTACCTAGTTCAAGTAGATGAAATGTTTTAGAACCTTGTTTGTAATTTGAAGGTGATATAAATGACAAATCATCAGCAAAAGATTCTATAATATCCAGAATTTTTTCACTTGCATGTCCATCGCCATAAGGTTCTTGAAATTGGTTAAAACGAAATTCAAAATCTTCTGATAAAACTCTTTGAATCTCCCTAACAATGTTGGTTTCTTGAATTTCTACCAATTTGTTTATTTCATGAATAACTGTTTCGGGTCTCTCTGTATTAGATCTAAGTGTAAGGCATGGTTTTCGAAGAACAGCTGCTTCTTCTTGTAAACCTCCAGAATCAGTTAAAATCATCAAACATTTTTCATTAGTCATAAGTTTAAGCATTGAGAAATAGTTTATTGACTCATACATGTGGAGATTTGAATTATTTTCAAGATTCTTATTTTTCCCAATTTCCGTGATTTTTTTCTTTGTTCTTGGATGAATCAAGAAGAGTATTGGAGTTGTAGTATAGTTCGCTAAGAAAGAAACAATGGTATCTAGTTTTTCTATATTTTCTACATTTGAAACACGATGAACTGTGCAGATTATAAAATTACCATTGATAGTTGAGAGTATGTTATCAGCTTGAGAAGTATTTTCATCAGTTATTCTATCTTTGAAAATTCGAATAGCGTCGACTATAGTATTTCCTGTAAAGAAAATTCTTTCTGGATTTACTCCTTCATAATAGAGGTTTGTTACAGCTCTTTTGGAAGGTGCAAAATATAGTGATGAGATACTATCAACAATTCTTCTATTTCGTTCTTCAGGCATTGTCAGATCATACGATCTTAGACCAGCTTCCAAATGACCAAATGGAATCTCAGTTTGAACACATGCTAAACAACTTGCTAAAACACTCATGGTATCTCCCAATGCTAAAACTATAGAAGGTTTGATTATAACAAGCTCTTCACCTAGCTTCTTTATCATCTCACTTAGCTTAACATGAGAATTTTCATCACTGATCTGAAGGTTTTTGTCTGGTTTTCTAATGCCGAGAGAAGTAAAAAATTGATTCGACATATTTTCATCATAATGTTGTCCTGTGTGAATAAGAGCATATTTTATGCCTCTTTTTTCAGCTTGCAAAATTATAGGAGCTATTTTGATAATTTCTGGTCGAGTTCCTACTATAAAGACAACACTGAACATTAAATAGATAAAATCATTATAAGATATAAGTTTAGTGAATTCAAGACATGAGGTAGAAATTCTTGTCGAGTATTTTTATTATCTGATTAATCTGGCCTTCATTTGGCATTTGGTTGGCTTCAAAATTGGCAAGTAGTTTATCGATTTCACCAATTGAGAGATTGGAACTTTTATCTAATAACTTTCCTGATATTCTAGTCTGAATTATAACGAATACTTTTACACCAGAGTAAAAAGATAATTTGGAGGAAGTAGTTTTAATCTCTTTGAATTCATCATCAGAAGCTGTAGCTACATAATCTTGTATAAAATGAAACAGACCTGCGAGGTATCCAGAAGCCGCTATAATCTTTTCTTCAAAAGAAATTCTTCGTTTTCTAAAAGGAGAATATCCAAGAAGTGGGTTTCCTTCTCTATCAACAATAAGGATAGTTTGAATACCATGAGAAACTGACTGACTTTGATACAAAGCAACAACAGAAACTACTACAAAAGAATAGACAATTTCAAAAATTGCAAAAGCATTTTCATCTATGCCATTGGTAACAACTTTTCGCTTTACAGTTGTTATGAAAGCTAGTCCAATGAGCATCACGGATAAGAATATTGTAATTATCATTTTCCAGAATATTCTTTTATTTTTTGACGCTGAGAAGGTTTTGGTATATCTTACAATAACAGGAATAAGCAATAGTGAACTACATAGAACAATAAACCCATAAATGAAACCATAAAATTCGGTGAATAGGATACCAAAAATCGAAATCGTCAAACTACCAAAATCAAACACAGTTTTTTCCAAAGGAATTACAACAAAATACAGTGCTAATACTGTTAAGCTAGCAGCAATAATTCGACTAGCTCTTGGAGGTACAATCATTGACTGTTCTAGACTTGCAGCGAATAGTAATATGAAAGCCAACGCTTGAAACACTTGGAGGATCCTGAATAAGAGAAAATCTGTGGAGACAATGTCTGCATAGACTGCACCTTCTGCATAGAATTTGTCTAGAACACCGAAATGAAAGTTCATACCCTCAATAATCTGAAAAACACCGAATACCAACAAGAAAATAGACCATAATACATAGAAAGGGTTCTGTCGTCTTCTCCCCCAATAGATAGAAACTAGACCACCGATAAATAACACTATTGCAACTACATATTTCAGTGTAACATAGATAACCGGGTCTATCACGCTTTTACCCCCTTACCATTCCTCTAATAACTATATATTCATTAAGGTTTTAAAAAATTTGTTACATATGTTGATGTTGTTTAAACTTTTTCAGTATTCTCTTCTTGTGATGGCTCTTCTTCATATGGATCTGGTCCCCAAATTTTGCTTACACCCTTAGATTTTCGGATATAGAAAAATAGATAAACTGCAGCTAATCCGCCAAAAATTCCAGCCAACAGCCAAAAAGCAAATTGTGAACCTTCAGCTTCTTTATTGACATTTAGCTTAATTTCATTGGTATCAGTAATCCTATCCATGCCATCATAAGCAGCAACTTTGATATAATAAGAACCAGCTTCGACATCTCGTACATCCCAGAAATAGGAAGATTCATCGATAATATTGGTTTTCAGAACATCCCAGTGAAGGTTATCAGTTGAAACAAATACGGAGCAATTAAGAGAATCCTCATCATCATCTGACATTGTCCATCTGATGGTGAAATTATCAAATACTTGGTTAACTGTGGATGGATTTGATACTTCGATTGAAGGTAAGTTATTCGAATAAGTCAATCGAGGTTCATAAGCCATATAGATCAGTCCTTCGAACACTTGTTCACAATTTGTTAGAATGTATGACCCTTCAGGATTATAGTAATCGAAGTAGGAACCTGTCCAAGGAGCTTCATAAACCTCAAAGGTGAAGCCAATTATGTCATGATTTGCGTAACAATAATCTTCCCACGCCCCATTTGCAGTATATAGTCCCGATTCATTCCACAAAGGATACCCCAATGTAGTCTTTAATTCTCCTAGAAGAGCATTAAATTCAGTTTCATCTTTATAGGGTAGAGTACCATTGTGTGCCCAAGGAGGAATAATAGCTTTTATACCACTATGAATACTAACTGCAAAATTAAAAGAATGTTCGATCATAAAATTTCTCAAAATTTGAGTCTCTAATTCACTAAAAGGTGATTCACCCCTATAATCAGGATCAATCTTAATTTCTGAGGAACCTGTACCATTCCAATAAGCACCATAATTTCTGTTTAAATCAACTCCTCCAGGTAAGTCTTCAGCTGTTTGTAAATCGCCATCTAAATCGCTTTCAATTATTTCAGAGGTATTTGTAAGATCATTCCAGAAATATATTCGTTCAAGTTCATCATCAAGAAAACCGTCTAGATTGGTGTCATTTAGCCCATCTTCATCATCATCTATTGGGTTTAGATTTTTCCTTTGTTCAGGAAAGAAATGCATTATGGATAGTCCATCTGGGTTCAGCATCGGGATAACGTAGATTTCTGTGTCAGCTAATAAATCGTGGAACATTCCAAATGATGTGTAGTAAACTACATAATCAATAAAGTAAAGGCAATTTTCTACAGAAATCATCTCTCTAGCATGGTGTTCTCCTACAATGTAGAACTCAGATTTAGCAGTTGTAACTGTTTTGTTTGTTAAACGGACGCACCAAATATCTCTGCCATGGTAAGTTTTTCCAATTGAAAATACATCAACTAGTTCAGGAAATGTTGTACTCAAGTGAAATAATTTTGATGTCATTTCTGTATAATT
>JAAFKJ010000043.1 GCA_021399395.1 Candidatus Heimdallarchaeota archaeon | reverse complement strand
GAGGGTACGTGATGTGCCCCTGTAGAGTGTGCGTAGACCCACAAGGAATGACACTCACATCAGTTCTACTAAATGTGCTCAACTATGTTTGGCTAACATGCCAACATGACAAAAACTCATCATGAAACGTAAGAAGAGAAGAAATTAAGATTTTTTTCTTTTCATTTTTTTCACATAATCAAAGACATAGAATTAATTTTCTCCTAACGCATATCGATCGCTAATGCTCAAAAATAAAAAGGGAGAAAAGAAAGATTAGAATTTATCTGTATCTTCTTTTGCCCATTCGTCGGGGTCATATACAGGTGGCATACAACGAAGTGGTTTATCTTCATAATAACCTAACGCATATCTTGCCTGGATTATTTTCTGAATTTCATTAGTTCCTTCGTAGATTGTTGCTCCTCGAACATTTCTATAATATCTTGCAACTGGATAATCATCACAGAATCCATAAGCTCCATGTATCTGTATTGCACGATCTGCACATCTAACAGCTGCGTTAGTTGCATACCATTTTGCCATAGATGTTTCACGAGTATTGACTCTTCCAAGATTCTTTGTCCAACCAGCTTTCCATGTCAACAATTCTGCTGCTTCAATATCAGCGACACTGTCTGCAATCATTCCTTGTATGAATTGGTGTTGACCTATTTTTTTACCAAAGGTTTCACGTTCATTAGCATATTTAACTGCGGCTTCTAAAGATGCTTTTGCTCCACCGACAGCTCCACCTGCAACAGTATAACGTCCCCAATCAAGACCAGCCATAGAAACTTTGAATCCTTCTTGGGGTTCACCAAGTAGATTTTCCTTAGGAATAGGTGTGTCTTCAAAATTTACCCAACCAGTTTCACCAGCTTTTACTCCCATCTTATGATGAAGATTACCAGAAGTTACTCCACCAAAATCACGTTCAACTATAAATGCTCTCATGCCTTTATGACGAACATCTATTTCATAAGCAAAGGCAAGAAAAATGTCTGAAGATTCTGTATACGAGATCCACATTTTTTCTCCATTAAGTATCCACTCATCACCTTCAAGTTTACAGGTAGCTTTGAGTCCTGCAGGATCACTTCCAGCAGCAGGTTCTGTTAGACCGAATGTGCTCATTTTTTCTCCAGAAGCAAGAATGGGCAGATATTGTTTTTTCTGTTCCATAGTTCCCCATTGCCAAATGGTTGAGCTTACCAAACCATTATGAACAGAAAGAATTACTCTAAAGGAAGTATCAATACGTTCTAGTTCTTCACAAGCTATAGCTAGAGCGATATAATCTAAACCACCTCCACCATACTTAACAGGAATACTTAAACCTAAGATACCTTGTTCAGCCATCTTCTTCAAAATCGGTCGATGAAATATATGAGCTTGGTCCCACTCTTTAACGTGGGGTGCAATCTCAGCTTCTGCAAATTCTCTAATACTTTGACGAACCATTTTGTGTGTGTCACTTAACTCAAAATGAGGACCTATTTCACTAAATTGATCATACATTATCTAAACATCCAGATTATTATTACACAACTTGTTGAACAACTTACTTTAAAGATTTCTCCACGGCCATGATAAATTGATTCCAAAAAAATAATGTTTCTATTCGATAACAGTATCTAGTAAGGATAAGAAGAATTCTTTTGTAAAGGCTTTTTCATTTAATTCAACTAAATTCCATTTTCCAGATTTTACTGCATCTATTGCACCAACTTCAACTAAAGAGTTTATATGATGTGATACAGTAGATTGTGAGAGTTTGAGCAAGTGTTCTATTTCACATGCACATCTTACACCTTTCATTAACAACCAAAGAATCATTAGACGATTTTTATTAGCTAGAGCTTTGAATAATTTGAGCATCTTGTTTATACTTTCATCTTTCCTCATATCAGGAATACTCTGCTCTATTATTTCGAGATCAATGATTCTTTTCTCTGCAATCTCCTTTACAACCCCTTGGTCATGTAATTGCGATAATTTCTGCTCTAACTCCTTTTTTGATTGCTCGTGTTTACTGTCAGTCATCTTCAAGAATAATTTTAATTGTCAAACATAAGAGTTTCTATCAAAACCTTATTTTTCATTAATCTCAAGCATCACAACCACCATATTTATATATCGAATAATTTCGATATGAATTATACGGTGAAATAATGGTTCAATTAATTTGGATAGAAAAACTAGGAGAAATACTTTTAGGAGGAGTCTTAGCTCTTGCCGATTATCTCTCGCTACATGTGTTACTATGTTTAATTCCAGCATTTTTCATTGCAGGAGCCATGATTGTTTTTGTACCAAAAGATCTGATCATCAAGTACATGGGTAAAGATTCAAGAAAAATCATAGCCTATCCTGTTGCTGCAATTTCTGGATTTCTGCTTGCAGTTTGTTCTTGTACAGTTCTACCATTATTTGCAGGAATTAAGAAAAAAGGAGCAGGTCTTGGACCAGCTATGACCTTCTTATTTTCTGCACCTGCAGTAAATATTCTAGCATTAACTTACACAGGTACCTTGATAGGTATGGATATTGCAATCGCTAGAGCAATCCTTGCTTTAGTTTTTGCTATCGTCATTGGTTTACTGATGGACCTATTCTTTCGAGACAGGAAGAATAAAGAAGAGAAATTAGAAATAACCAAAGAAGAAGTAAAAGAAGAAAATCAAAACCCTGAAATTAAAGAAAGAAAAGACATAAAGACAGCAAATATTTTGAAAGGATTAGCTGCAAGC
Source organism: Candidatus Heimdallarchaeota archaeon (assembly GCA_021399395.1). GTDB lineage: Archaea > Asgardarchaeota > Heimdallarchaeia > Heimdallarchaeales > Heimdallarchaeaceae > UBA460. The sequence goes on along the minus strand of JAAFKJ010000043.1, from coordinate 92,153 downwards.
TCAGTTATTGTTATCGGTGTGCTAATTGCATTTCTTAATAAGAGCAACTTAGAATCAATTGGTGTAAATAATCCAGCTTTAATTCAAACAATTATCTGGGGTTCAGGATTATTACTCTTAATTGTCTGTTGTTTTATTATTCAAAATGCAAAACTAAACATCTTTCTAGGTTTGACTTATCTCCTTTTTACTGGTACCTCTCAAATCAGTTATTTCTCCACAACTGGGGGAGGAATTGAATTAGTAGGCACTTTGGAATATTTTGCATCTGAAGCTTTTAGAATAGATTTAGCAAATATGGGGATAAAAGCTGTTCTTTCACTTATTGTTGGAATAGTAGTAGCAGTTTATGCTCTAAAAAAATTTGATAGAGAAGATAGTAAAGAGTGGATGAGAGAAACATGGATTTTTGTTAAGAAAATTTTTCCATATCTAATTATAGGAGTATTTTTAGCTGGTATGTTAAGACAACTTATTCCGCCTGAATTCATTCAAAATTTAGCTGGTAGAAATACAGTTGTTGCTAATCTTGTAGGAGTTACATTTGGTGTGGTAGCATATTTCCCAACTTTAATGGAAGTGCCAATAGCGCAGATGTTTCTAGACCTAGGTATGTCTAGAGGTGTTTTACTTGCCTATCTATTAGCAGATCCTGAGCTATCTATTCAAAGTATTTTAGTTACACGCAAATTTATAGGAGATAAGAAGAATCTTGTATATGTCCTCTTGGTGATTATATTTTCGGTATTAGCTGGATTGCTCTTTGGACTAATAGTCTCTCATGAACCGATAACATTCGCATAAAAAAGGTGAAATTATGTCAGAAAAGAAATTGATACAAATAGTAGGTAAAGGTTGCAACAAATGTGAAAAGCAATATGAATTAGCAAAGAAAGCTGTTGAAGAAGCGGGAAAAACAGAAATCTACGAAGTTGAACACTTTACAGATATTTCTAAATTCGCAGATCTGGATGTTTTTATGACACCAGCTTTACGAATAGATGGTAAAAACGTTATCGAAGGAAGAATTCTTGGTATTGATAAGATAAAGAAATTACTCTGAATTTTTCTAGAGGTTGCTACTTTGCAAAGTATTTTATTGTGTTAGAAGATAGTATTCTTTGATTAAGTCTACTCAACAATAAACATGGTTGAATTCTATGGCAGATGAAATAAAGCACTATGCTACTGGAGCAATTATTCCACTAGGAGATGGATTTACAGGAAAATCTGTACTTTCACGACTAATCATCAACCCTGATCTCTCAGAAGAAGATCTAAGAGAGATATTACTAAAAACAAAAAAATCATACAACATAGAACTTGAATTTGCCAGTGAGAAAGTAGAAATAGATCATTTGCCCATTACTACTACCCTTCAATTTTATGTGTTTCCAGGGCAAAGACAAAAGATTTCTGATAAGAGTACAACATTCGATGAAATACTATCAGTGTTCGATTGTTTTCCAGCATTGTTGAGAATTTCAGTACTTCTTTTAATTTATGATGTAACAAGGTTCAGCACCCTTGAATCACTAGAAATCTGGTTAAGATTTGCAATTGCGAAAGAATGGATATATGAAGACACATTAATTGTTCTTATTTCCAATAAAGTGGATCTTGATACTCCAGATGAAAAAAACATAGCCAATGTAACTTCAACAATTTTAGAGTATGCTCATGATCATGCGTTACCAGTTGACATCAATCATATTAGAACATTGAATACCTCTTGTGCGACTCTAGAAGGGATTCAAGAACTTAGAGATATGATTGTAGATTGGATAGCAACAAGGGGAATTAGGGGAGTAGGCATCGTAGATAGATAATTTTTTCTCAAAATATTTTCCATCAGAACTAAAGGTCATTTCCACTGCCGAAAAGGTAGGATGTTCTTGTATAGTGTCCCATCCAAAAAGGTCCCCGGCTTTGCAAAACAATGAAAAAAAGCATTCTTTCTGGGTATTTATGGTTACAAAGTGTCCACAATCTTCAAAACAAGTGACCTATCAAAAGAATCAGAAACACTACGATGAGACATATGAATAACAACAATACAACAAATGAAGAAATCCCAGAAATCCCAGGCGTTGATCCTGAAAAAACACAAGTAACTCCTTTTCAACAAATAGTAATTGAAAAAACTCCAGATGGGTCCATCATTGACATCGGTGCAGGTGGAGAGGGAGTAATTGCTCAAATTGGAGGTAAGAGAGTTACTGCTATTGATAAGCGTCAAGATGAAATTGATGAAGCAATAGACAAAGCACCAGATGCAAACTGGATGGTTGCTGATGCTCTTAATCTCCCATTTGAAGCGGAAGAATTCGATGGTGCTACTTCTTTCTTCTGTGGAATGTATATGAGTAATGACGATAAACGAAAATCAATACAAGAAATTTACAGAGTTCTAAAACCAGGTGGAGAGTTCTGGATTTGGGATTCAAAGATTGATATAGATAAGGAGCAGTTCATCATTATGCTTACAATTTCCTTACCAGACAAAGAGAAATTCAACACCGGATATGGTACTAGGAAGAAAGACCAAGATGAAGAAATGTATAAGGAATATCTAATAGAAGCTGGTTTCTCAGTAGAAGAAATGACAGTCAATAAATACTGGTTCTTCATTAGGGCAAAGAAATAAAAGTGTCAAAGACTATTTCTAGACAACTATGTTATTGAAAAATAGAACTTATTTCTTCTCCCTTGTTCTTCTTTTGCTATCTAGTATATTTTTAATGAATATTGGAACAGATGTTGTCGTGAGTAATCCTTTAGGTGTAATTTATGAATCAGCTGGAGGGCTTTTACCGGAAAATAATACAGAATTACAAATGATTGAAGCTAGTGTTGTAATGGAAATTAATGAAACCTACGGCAACATAGGAACCTTCGGGATAATATTTGATGGCAACTACACAATTTACAATCCAAATGAAACTATTGAAATTCTAATTGGAGCACCTTTCTTAACTATCTATGAAGGCCTTTCTGATTCACTACTGATTGAAGTAGAGGGAAGTGAAAAAGAATTTGATATCGTATACTATGATTATCACAATAATACTGCAAATTCATGGATGGACTATTTTTCTCTCTATATTACAGAATCGAGATATTTTGCACTCTGTAATGTTACCTTTGCAGGCTTTTCGAATACTACCATAAGATATAGATTTAACTCCACAACTAGTTTTACTGATGGAAGTGCTTTGTACATAACATATGATGTTGGAACTGCTAGAGCCTGGAATAGCTCGATTACAGAAACGGTTGAATTCAGAGTTATTGGAGAACAACCAACCGATTTCACAGATTTTACTGAAGAAGGTTATGCTAACCTCACTGTTACAGAAATAAGTAGGGGTCAGAGCTATCTTTGGTCATGGGTAGAAGTTGAGTTAATGATGGTGCCTTTTGTTGATATCGAATACATGCCAGAGTATTTTGAAAGATATTCTAATGAAGCATCTGGTTTCTGGTTTCTACCATCTATCGGTTTTTTGATGGTTATTGTTATTTTGTATAGATCTAACAAGAAAAAACAATAGAGTATTTTTTTATACTCTTCATCTTTATCTCTATTATGACATCTTCAGAGTATGTTGCATGTTTCTATTGTTCTGAATATGCAAAGGTTGCAACTGATTACCCACAGAATTTTGCCTCTCAAGATAAAGACACTTTCACTCCAAGATGTTTTCTCCACTGGAAATTTGAATGTCATAAATGTGGTAAAGAGACCCATTTCAATGGCATTGCATGGTGTTCTGACTGTGAAGTGTTCACATGTCTTCGTTGTGCAGAAGAAAAAATGGTAAGAAAAGAATTCCTCATTTACGATTACTATTACAATATTCCTTGTCATAAGTGTAATTCACCCAATCCTGCATTAGATTTTGCAGAATATTATGGAAAGCATCCTTTTCAAATTGGAGATCTTATTCCAAAAGAAGACATAGTAATTTGGATGCCCATCTATAAAGAAGATTTAGAATCACAAGAATTTCCTCACAAATCTTGGGGGTCTGAGAGAATACTCGATATTGGCAATGCGCATAGACACACAAGACTTGATTCTTCAGACGAATATAATCCAGAATCTGTTTGGGATAAAATGGCTGAGAATTGGATATCGCCTGAAACAGAAGGAGAATATCATCATACCACTATTATTCTTCCAGAAGTCTATAGATTACTCGAAGCACAAAAAGACGAGAAAATACTTGATGTTGCTTGTGGAGAGGGAACTGTTGCCAGATATTTAGCTAAAATTGGAGTTAAAGTAACAGGAATTGATATCTCTAAGATGATTGAAAGAGCTATTGGAAGAGAGAATGAAGATAAGCTAGGAATAAGTTATGTGAAAATGGCAGCAGAAGATTTAAGCAAGGAATTCGAGAAAGAATCTTTCGATAAAGTGGTTTGTAATATGGCTTTGATGGATATTGAGGATTACAAAACCACCATCAAAAAGATCTCATATGTCTTGAAAAAAGATGGGACATTTGTTTTTAGTATCACACATCCAGCTTTTGCTTGGCCTACAACTACTTCAATGCGAGTTCCTCCTGATAGTCAAAGAAACGAAGACAAACGAAAAATCGCTTTGAATTATTTTGATGAAAGACCCACTTTAATTCAATTTGGATGGGATACACCATCTCTTGCTTTTACAAGGCCTGTTAGTAAATATGTAAATGAGTTGGTGAAAAACAACTTGGAAATACTAGAGATGAGTGAACCAGAAGCTTCGAAAGAGATTGTAGAGAAATACCCAAGACAAGCATATCTAGACAATGATACTTTACCAGACTTTCTAATGATCAAAGCAAAAAAGAAATAGTTTATTTTTTCATAATTCAACCATTACAAATGTTGCATATACTTCATACCCCACTTTCGAGTATACTCTCAATGCTGGTTTGTTCTCAGTCATCACGTGTATAATCGCAATTTCTGTATGGTCCATCATTGTATGGATACTTTCATTAACTAAATATGATGCAAGTCCTTTATTTTGATATTTTGGATGTGTTGCAGCAGTTGCTATAATCGCTGCTTCTTCATCCATCCAAGTTAAGGTATATGAAATCAATTTCTTCTTATCAAATAGTCCAACATAAATCTGGCTCTCATCAAAAGTAAAATCATTAGGATTGACGTCACCCCAAAATTTAGGATCTGCTTTTGCTAGAAGTTTTGCAATTATAGGTGCATCTGATTCTGTTAAGACTCGTTGTAGATATTGGTTATCTAAAATGAATCGAGGAATCATTTTTTCCTTATTCAACTTCATTCTGTGTAAGAATATCTCATGTTTTGGATTGGGGACCAACTCACTCAATAACTCTGTATATTTGTACTCAAAGTTTATCTCTTTAACAGGAATATCTTTTGGAATTGTTTCAAAGAGAGATCTCACAACATCAGAATTATGCCCCCGTACATGAGCAATATGATTTTTCCATATGAGACACAAACCAACTATACTGCCATTCTCCAGCGCTAAGAAGAAACGACATTCTTCAGGATACTGTTTCAAGTCTAGGATGAAGAAAAAGTATAAAGGAACATCTCTAAGAACATAATCCCAGAATTTTTCTATGTTATTTTCATTCAATTCTTCAATATCTGTCATGTAATGTTAATCTCCAATTCCCACCATTTCATAGGTCGCATATACTTCGTATCCCACTTTGGAATATACTTTGATTGCAGGTGCATTATCTGTAACAACATGTATAATGGCTATTTCAGTATCTTCCATCATCCTATGAACACTTTCATTAACCAGATATGTTGCTAATCCTTGATTTTGATATTTTGGAAGTGTTGCTGCTGTTGAAATGATGGCGGCAGATGCATCAATCCATGCCAATGTGAAAGAAATTAGTTTCTTACCGTCGAATAAACCTGTATAAATCTGATTCTCATTAAAAACGAAAATTTCAGCCTTCATTTTACCCCAATAAAATGGGTCAGCTTTTGCACATAGTTTTGCAATTTCTTCAGCATCTTCTTTAGTTAAAACTCTTTGAGTAAAAGGTTTATCTAATTGAAATCTAGGAATCATGTTCTCTTTTTTTAGTAACATTCTGTGTTGTGAGATATTGTATTTTGGTTTTGGAACTAAGCTATGTAATAGTTCTTTATGTTGAATTGGAAAATTAATTTGTGTAATCGTAAGATCTTTTGGTATAGCATCATATAGAGCTTTCACAATTTCCTCATCATGACAACGGACATGTACAATGCTCTTTTGCCAAATTAGACATATCCCCACTATATTTTCTTCTTCTAAAGCAATCAAGAATTGACTACTCTCTGGATATTGTTTTTGATCAAGTATGAAGAAGAAATACCCAGGGATATCTTTGAGGACATAGTCCCAAAATTTCTGAATGTCGATATCTTCTAACTTCACTATTTCAAACATAGCAAAAAGAAAAGATAAACAAAAATAAGTATTGTGTCCCATGTCCTAATAAACAGACAATTCAGCTCTTAGACTTTCAATTTGAGTACGATTGGACAATGATCTGAACCCATTACATCCTTAAGCATATAGGACTCAGATACTTTATCAATTAGATCATCTGAAACATAGAAGTAGTCAATTCTCCAGCCTACATTTCTTTCTCTCGCAGTAACGCCTTTCACAATAGCCCTTGCGGACCACCACGTATAGTTTTCTGGTTCTTTATTGAGATGTCGAAATGTGTCTATAAATCCAATAGAAATTAACTTGTCAATCCACTTTCGTTCTTTTGGCAAGAAACCTGATACATCTTGATTGCTTTTGGGATGAGTAAGATCAATCTCTGTATGTGCAGTATTTACATCTCCGCAAATAATTACAGACTTTCCTTCATTTCTTAAGTTTATTACATGCTCAAGAAATGCATCATAAAAACCCATTTTGTACCTAAGTCGTTCAGCATTAAGCTTCCCATTAGGAAAGTAGACATTCAATAAAACAAAATCGGGGAATTCTGTTTCCATCAATCTCCCTTCATTATTGTATTTATCAGCAGGTAGAGTAGAGTTCAATCTCATGGGTTTGATTTTGGAATAAGTTACTACACCACTATAACCCTTTCTTTCGGCTGAAGACCAATTACTTACAAAACCCTGAGGATTGAGAAGTTTAGCTGTTAGTTGTTCAGGGTGAGCTTTTGTTTCTTGCAGACATAATGCATCGGGTGAAATCTTATGCAACCATTCATTGAAAATCAGGTTTTCATTCACTTCTTTTTTGGAAACGGCTCGGATTCCATTCACATTCCAAGAAATCAGCATCCATTCTTTCATAAGTTTACTTTTCTAATTGTGTCTTAAACTTTGTGAGACATCCATCTTTCAAGCTTTAACCTTTCGGTTTAATTCATACACGTTTCATCTATGCAATTTAATTACAAAACTTACTAGTTTTAAATTCGGGTTATGTGTTTTGACCTCTTAGTTTAACGATTATTCGAATTAATTAAATAAATGCTTAATAAATGCGCATTTTATGTAATATTAGGTGCAAAAAAAATGGCAGCAAAAATCAAAACTCAAAAACAAAAAAATCACAAACAAAATCAAAGGTTAGCAAACGAATTAAGCAGAATCAATCAGCTAACTCAAGCAGCTGAATATGGTATATTCAATTACTAATCTCTCTTTTCTTAATTATTTTGAATTATTTTTATTAAATATTTGTTTGAATATTGAAGTCTTCTTTACCATCTCATCCTTCATGAATGGATCAAAATCCCCTTGCCAGATTATAGGAATAGCGAGGAATAAGAAGATCGTAACTATTGGTCCTAGCCAGAGAAGCCCTATATTAATTGTCTCACCAACATTATCAATCCAATTTCCTACAAATCCATCACCCGCGTAGCCCAATATTCTTTCTTTCGACCAACCACGTAGAAAACCTGCAAGTATGAAACCAGCTGCTTGAGCAATGTTAAAGGGTAAACTTTTGAATCCTGTGTACATCCCAGACCTATTTTTTGCTGTTTTTCTTTCATCCGCATCTGCAAAATCTGCTAAAATAGCGTATGGAAACAGATAAGCAGAGGACATTCCAAACAATGCAACAATCCCGAAAACATATCCTTGAACAATTGGAGGAATCCCAGGGATACGACCTACTAAAGGTGTTAAGGGCATCCATAGTAATAGAAAGGAAAATGAAAAAATCAGTGACCATTTCTTACCATATCGTTTTGAAAACCTCGTCCAGAAAATGAAACTGACAATAATGACAAGAAACATACTCACGCCAAATAGGAATTTTTGCATAGCACTTACAACTCCTAAAACTTTTTCAAGAAAATCAATCAATAAGGCTGTGAGTAATGTTACTCCAACGTTTAAAATAGTAAAACTTCCCACCCAAATCATATAATTACGGTTTCTCAAAGCAACCTTCATTTCTTCGAACATTTTACGTTTTTCATGAACAATTTTCTTCTCTTTAATCTTTAATAGTGCAGGCAAGAAAAACAAGATTTCAATAACTGCAAAGGCTAGAGCAAAAATAAGAAGATAAGTTCCAGCAGTACCGGTAATTCCTTCGGGATCTTTACTTATGAAACCAGACATAATAAGAACAAAACCAGAACCTACTGCACTACCAATAAGGTTAACTGTATTTTGCAGACCAGATACTTGAACTCGTTCTTCTTCAGTGGTAATTTCAGGCATCCAACTTTGAAATGGAATAAGTAGATAACCGTAAAATAGATGAAATGTTGCATTCCAAGCAAGTAACCAAATAAATTTTATAGTTTGACCACCATCAGGGATAAAGAATTGGGGAGTAAAAAGCATAACAAAAGAAAATGCCAGTATAGGGGCACCAGTCCAAATAAACAATTTTCTTCTACCTAGCCTGGCTTTAGAGGAGGAAAGAGAGTCTGACAAATAACCAAACACAACAGAAGAAATACCTATCACTAATTTTCCTACAGCGTTACCAACACCATTTAGGATTGGATCAAGTTCAACTTGATTAGTATACATCCAGAAAGTAGCAACAAGAACTACATTGAGTAAGATAGTAGAACCAAATCTACACATCGCATAGTACATTTTCTGTCTGTTAGTAAGCATTGTAATGAGCACTTCAAGTCTTTAGTTCTATAATGATAATTAGAGTTTCTTCATTTTTATATAAAACTTTGCAATAAAAGTTGTTTGTATCTTAATACTTCCACTACTCTTAAATTTCAAAACTACTTATTTTCTTTAGTAATTATACCACAAAGAGGTAAGAAAATGTCTGACGATCAAATCCAACAAATTACTAAACTTCTATCAAATGACAATCCAGCTCTTAGACAGCTGGCTTTAGAACAATTGGTTCCTCACAAGAATCATGAATTAGCGATACAAGCAATTATCCAATCATTAAAGGATAAAGATGCGGATGTTAGAAGTTATGCTGCAGAAATTCTTGGTGAGGTAGAATTCAGCAAATCTTCAGTAGCTTTAGCACAAGCATTAGAAGACTCAGATTGGAAAGTGAGAGCAGCATCAGTTTCATCACTAGGTAAACATGGAAATCCAGATACTGTCCGTTTTCTTATATTTGGCCTTAGAGATGAACACCCACAGGTTCGTTATTCATCAGCTAAAGAACTAAAGAATTTCAATGATATGGCTATGATTGAGCCATTATTTGAATCCTTAAAAGATGGCTCAGAATCCGTCAGGAAAGAATCCAAGACTACATTGCTGCAATTTCCCATTAAAGTCCCGGCTTCTCTGGTTGCTAGGTTCATCTTAGACATGAATAAACTAGTAAGAGAAGTAGTGGTTGAATTCTTAACTTATAGAGTTGAAGGTAATCCAATTCCTCATTTAGAAAAAGCCTATGAAGATGAAGATTGGGAAATAAGATTACTTGCTCTTCAGGAGTTAAGGAAATTAATTGATATTGGGGAAATAGAAGATCCAAATATGTACGAAATTAATTTGAGAGCATTGGATGATGCACATTCTAGAGTAAGATTTGAGGCAATAAGTAATATTGGGGTTCTGAAGGAACCTCAAGCGATTGGAATACTTGGTGAAATTGCAAGAAATGATGAGGACCCAAATAATAGATTAATGGCAACTGAAACTATGACTGCCATTAGAAGAAGTGTAAGATTAGAGTGATGTTTTCCAAATTTTTATATAATAAAGTACCATTTGAAGAACAATGAAACCTCCAATTTGTATTATTTGTGACACAAGATTTACTCCATCAGATGAAGGTGATGTAATCTATTTTAAGAAAACTAAATGGGATATTGAGTGGGAGGAGGAAATGGAAAGAAAAGGATCTGTTGGTCACCCTCCATATGCTGAATGGTTTTGTGAAAAACACTTCAAGTCTGCTAAAGAGCTTGAGGAGTTATCGTGTACTGAAGCCATGAAGATTCTGCGAGAGAAATTTTCCGAAAAATGAGAGTTGTGAAATCGTTTATTTGACATTACCCTCTTCGTAAGTTTATTAATTGTAAATGACATATATTTTATTAGGGGTTCCATGGTTGGTTCAAATTCAAGTCAGCTTGATAGAGCTGATCAACTAATTGTTAAAGGAAAGTATGAAGAAGCGCTTCACCTAGTGGAGACTCTTGAGAAATCCGAAAAACTCCCTACTAAGGAACAGCTTAGTTGTCAAGTATGTAAGAGCACGATTTTAAATAAATTAGGAAAATACTCTCAAGCTCTTGAATTATTAGAATCAACATCCCAGAGAAGTAAAACCAACAATCTCTATTTTATTCACATGGATGCAATTATTGAGAAAGCCTATTCTCTTTGGAGACTTGGGAGACTTAATCAAGCACTAGAAATTCTCAAACAAAATGATGAAATCCTTTCTAGTATTGAAAGAAAAGAGAAGAAAGAAGTCAAAAAGCGACAAGCTAGTACAATCAAATTGAAAGGAGTAATCTATCAATCTAAAGGAAATCATGAAAAAGCACTGGAATTGTATTCGGAGAGCCTGAAAATCTGGAATGTACTTAACGATCAAAAAGAAATTAGTACAATATTAAACAATATAGGAGTGCTATACAGAACCAAAGGAGAATTAGATAAAGCATTGGAATATTATGACCAAAGTTTGACTATTTACAAAGAGATTGGTAACGAAGATGACATTGCCACTATTGTAAACAACATAGGAAATATCTACCTTTACACAGGCGAAATTGACAAAGCTTTGGACAACTTCAAACAATGTCTCAGATTGTGGGAAAGTACAGGTAATAACCAATATACAGCACTAGTTCTCTGTAATATCGGCGATATTTATCAACAGAGAGGAGATTGGGAAACATCAACATTATACTATAAAGAGAGTTTATACCTAAGAGAAAAAATTGGCAATAAAGCAGATATTGTCCTATCATTGTATGGTTTAGTTACCGTGTCTTTAGATGCCCAGATGAAAGAAAGAGCAAAGAGATACTTAGACAGAATTTTGGAAATTCAAAGAGAAGATAAAAGTGATTTTATCGATCAGATTAGTCGAGTTGCAGAAGCTTATTATCTAAAAAGCAGTAGCAGAATGAAAGATAAAGTCCGAGCACAAGAATTATTTCAAGGAATTTTAGAAGAAGATGTGTTGGATCATTCTCTAACAATTACTGCACTCCTCAATTTTATTGAACTTCTTCTCGAAGAACTCAAGATGTCTGGAGATCAAGAATTACTAGATTTGATTAAAAACATGATAGAAAGCCTATCAGAAATTGCAGAACATCAAAATTCATTTACTTTACTCACAAAAACATACTTACTACAAAGCCAACTAGCTCTGATTGACTTAGATTTAGTAAAAGCTAGGATTTTACTAACACAAGCTGAACAAATAGCTGAGGACAAAAATCTCAAACATCTAGCAATGAAGATTTCGAACGAACATGACGTAATGTTGGAGCAGCTCAGTGATTGGGAAGACCTAATCAACAAAAATGCATGCTTAAAAGACAGATTAGAACTAACAAGATTTGGAGAATTAATGGTAAGTTTGAGTAATAAGGGAGATATTGAATTTCCTCAATTAATTAACGAAGAACCTGTTATGCTCCTCATACTAGCAGATTCAGGAACTCCATTATACACCAAGAATTTTCTGGAAGGTAGTGAGTTAGATGGAGTTTTAGTGGGAGGGTTTCTTGCAGCAATAATCAATTTTTGCAATGAAACATTTTCTTCTAAAGGATCAGTAGAAAGAATAAAGCATCAGGAATATACAGTCTTGCTCAAACCAAAGAAACCCATGTTTTTTGGTTATGTAATAAAAGGACAAACTTACGCTGCATCTCAAAAATTAGAAGCATTTGCAAAAATCATTGGAACTTCTACCTCAGTATGGGAAAATCTGATAAAAGCAATGAAATGCTCTAAAGCTTTAGTATCTGATTCAAAAATCATGATTGAAGATATTGCAAAAATGATTTTTCCAAGCAAAAGATAATATTTTTATTTCTAGTTTAGTAGATAATATCAAGAACACAAAAAGACAATATCAATATGTGATCCAAATGGTTAGAGTAAACGTTGTTACTTTTGCTAGATTAAAAAAGATTATAGGAAAGAAACAATTTTCTTATGAAGCCACTTTAGTCAAGGATCTGATATCTAAACTTATCAAAGAATTTGGCCTTGAACTTGAACAAGAGTTATTTAATGATAAAGGTGAAATTCGTAAGATTTACAGAATCATTGTTAATGCACGTAATATTAACTTACTAGATGGTCTTAATACAAAATTATGTGAAGATGACATGGTTGTTTTAATGCCAGCGATAGCTGGGGGGTAAGCAGAGATAAAATTCATGTTCTTTTAAGTAAATTTTTAACTGTTTGAACGAACATATTCCTGTGGTTGTTAGAGTGCACAATTCAAATCTTAAACGTTTAAACGTTATAGTTACATTATTATTAGCACTCGTACTATCATCATCGACATTCTATCAACCTGTTTCTAGTAAAGGTTTTGATGATGACTTCTTTGGAAGGGAGTATTTAGAAACATCTTGGGTAAGACTCATTAGTAAAGAGATTGTTGGACCACCACTTCTTGCAGATTTAGACAGAGACGGGTTCAAAGAGGTCTTAATATCAACACCTCACGAGTTGTATTGTATAAACTCCGATGGGAGTCTAAGATGGGAAACTCATCTAACAAGTACATTAACGGGTAAGATGGTTATAGCGGATTTGAATGAGGATGGAGCTCCAGATGTACTTGTAACTGGGAGATCTTCAATCATCTGTATAAACTCCTTAGGATGGAAATTATGGGAGTATACAGCTAATTATGAACTAGAGGATTTTACTCCCTGTGTTTTTGATATGGATGGTGATAGCCATTTAGATATTCTTGTTTCAACTGCAAAAACCACTAGCCAACCATTTCTTTTGAATCATGATGGAGAATTTATCAAAGAATTCAATATTGAACTAGACTACTCTGGATTTTGGACAGATATGCTTGGAGGAGCGCCAACTGTAGCCGACTTAGATTACGATGGTGAGATTGAAATTATTATGATTGGAAATGATTACAAACTTCATTGTATGTCACTACAAGGAGAGCAAAAATGGATTGCTAGTCCTACAATAAGAGGAGATGCTCTTTTCAGTATAGCTGATTTAGATAATGACGACTCTTTGGAAATTTGTATTGGAAACATTGTCAAACTATACTGTTTTGATCATGAAGGTAATATTGAATGGATTTATCAACAAAAACATGCGAATAACAGAAGTAATCTAATGTATTATGACCCGTGCATTGCAGATGTGAATGATGATGGAAAGCTAGAAATTGTATCTAGTAGTTATGACTGGGAAACAGGTAGAGGTCAGGTTTTTTGTATTGATTCAACAGGTAAAGATCTTTGGAATTTTAATTCAACATTGCGAGTAGGAAGTCCCGCCTTAGTAGATATCGATAATGATGGAAAACTTGAAACTTTGTTTAGTGAAGGTGAAAGTCATTTTGTTGTTTTGAACGTTCTGGGGCAACTCATGCTTTTTAGAGATCTTGGTAGTATGAGTAAAGAACCTCCCTTAATAACTGATATTGATTTAGATTCCAATTTAGAGGTGATTGTTTCTAGACCTGTTCAGGAGGATGTTTACTGCTTTGAATTAACAGAATCTACAAATTCAACAGGTTCTTGGTGGACTTATGGTGGTAGTTATATGCACCATGGTAGGCCTGACAGTGATGGAGATTTTCTGGATGATTTGATTGAATCAAATTACTATCATACGGATATGTACAAAAATGATACAGATAACGACTTATTACCAGATTACTGGGAGATAGAATACAGATTAGACCCACTTGAAGTTAGTACAAATCAAGATCCCGACGGAGATGGTTTCTCAAATCTTGATGAGTATTACAGTCTCACCAATCCAAGAATATTCAACAATTGGCCATTATTTTATGGTGTGTATCTATTACCAGTGTGGCTTTTTCTTACTGGAATTGTAGTTTTAGTTTTAATAAAAATTAAAACAATTGCAGAGGTTATTAAGAGAGTAGCTACGAATTTTTATATTTACATTAGAGTTCGTTTTGCAGAGGATATTCGGGCACATAATGAGATATTTCAAGAAGATATGGATATATTACATGATTTTGAAGAAGACTTGAAAAATGGTAAGTAGTCCTAAAAAAATTAATCAAGCCTCTTATTCCTGGGGAATTACATCGGGTTTTTTTTGTTCACCAGTAGATTTCGTTTGTTGTTCTTTTTTCTTAAAATCAGAGAATTCTTTAGGAGTCATGTAGAATAAAGCTTCTTCTGGACAATATTTCACACATTGAGGATCCCCGTCACATAAATCGCAAGTGAATGCCACGCCTTTAGTATGATCAAAGCGCATCACTTCAAAGGGACAAACCTCTACGCATGCCATATAACCAGTGCATATCTCTCCGTTGATAGAAATTGCACCAGTTGTTGTAGATTTTGAAATGGCTTTCTCAGGACATGCATCAATACATTTCCCACAGATCACACAAGTTTTCGGTTCTGTTAACCCTTCAAGTTCGCTTTTAACAACATATATCCTTGACAGAGTAGGGGAATATACTTGGTTATGATAGAATGAACATCTGAGTTCACATATTCTACACCCGTTACATCTGTCTTGCATAACAAATATTCTCTTAGTCTGTTGTTTTTCCATTATCATTCCTCCTTAGATTTAAGATCATACTTTTCTGCCTCAGCAAGAAGATTCAACTTTTCTAACAGTAGAACACTTGGTAAGCCTGACTTAAAATCCCATTGTCTCAACTCATAATACTCTGGAAGCATTTTATCCAGTTCTACATAGTTGCCTTTTGCTGGTCCTTCAGGTAAGGGCTCATCTGTGAATCTAGGGGGCAGTTTATCTTCATCTCTCCCTATTCCTTCACGTAAATTAAACAACCTTTCAAGATTGTAAATTCTTTCACCAATTAACATCAATTTGTCTGGAGAAAAATCATATCCTGTTGCATAGGTTAGAAATTTTGACATATCTTCGGGTTTAACAGCGTAAGCTGAAAAACAAGTATATTTACACATCTCAGCAGAATCTACTATTGCGCCAAAGTTTTCGTGCCAATAAACCATCCTTGGTTTTCCTTTCCACGAGAAGGGATCAACAGATTCTTTTGATCCAAACCACTCAAGACCTTTTTCAGGATCATAACCTAACAATTCAAAATTAGGTAGAGCAGCTAAATGATCTGCACCTCTAGTTGCAGTAGCCCATCCCAGACCAAAAGCTTTAGCAGTTCTAACATCATAAGCTGGAGGTTCCATGCCCTTTATATGATGAGCAAATTTTTCAGATCCTTTACCTATTTTTTCTGAAAGCCTCTTAGTTCCTTCTGCTAAATCGTTCCCAAATCCTTCTCTATAAGCTACTTTCGTTATTAATGATAGTAGAGCTTCTTCGTTTCCCCAGACTACTTCAATACCATCAGTATCTTCCTTAGTCAATAATCCTTTTTGGAAAGCTTCCATTACAAATGCTATAGTGTCGCCTAGAGAGATAGTATCCAATCCATATCTATTTGCCAATTCATTTGCTTTGATAATAACAGCTAAATCCCCAATACCACACTTTGAACCAAAGCATACTATTGTTTCATACTCTGGACTTCCTCCTTTAGTACCAGCATATTTTCCAGATTCAACTTTAGAGTACTTACCACAGTGAATCGGACATGCAAAACAACTTTCTGATTTTACTTTGAATTCTTCATCAAAAGTTTCTGCTGAGAGTGATTCATAGTCTTCAAATATTCCAGTTTGGTTATTTCTTGTTGCTAAACCACCACTAATGTAAGCTAAATCTACCAAGAAAGCTGTACCATAATAAGAAAGACTTGGGTATGCAGGATCATCATAGATTTTTTGTAAAGTTTCATCTATAAAACTATCAAATGCTTTTGGTTCTGCAACTTCAACTGCTCCAGATCCTTTAACAGCAATCGCTTTTAGATTCTTTGAACCCATTACAGCCCCAACTCCAGTTCTTGCAGCAGCCCTAGAAAGATTGTTTAGAATCGCAGCATATTTGACAAGATTTTCTCCTCCTTGCCCAATGCTTAGTACTTGGAAATCTTCTGAATATTCCGCTCTTAGTATCTCATCAGTCTCCCAAGTGTCCTTTCCCCACAGATGTTTGGCATCCTTAATTTCTACCTCATCATCTTTGATGTAAAGATATACAGGGGACTTTGCACGACCATGAATAAAGATGGCATCATAACCAGCATAAGCAAGTTCAGGAGCAAAATGCCCACCTGAGTTCGCATATCCAATTCCTCCTGTAAGAGGTGATTTAGATGCTATCGTATATCGTGCGGAAGAAGGAGCCAAGGTACCGGTTAAGGGACCTAAACTGATAACTAGAATATTCTCAGGTCCAAGTGGGTCAATATCTTTTTCCAAATTATCAAAAAGATACTTTATTGCCCACCCTCTTCCACCAAGGAACTCTTCAATATATTTTTGATCTAGGGTTTCCTTTTGAACAGTAGATTCCTCTAAATCTACTATTAATATTTGTCCTCTATAACCATAAAACTTGCTGGGATTTGGATTCAAGGTAAGATATACACTCTCTTAAAAAATATAAAGATTTACATCACATTGCAAAGAATATTGGAGCTACAGATTGAACTTTACTATCTCAATCAACTCTGAGAATGAGGTGAAATCAGCTGTTTCGGGATTATCTGTTTTTGGATTCCAACCGAATAGCATTTTAGCAGCTTTAGGATATTTCTTCACGTACCATGTGAATAAGTCATTCTTTTCTTCAATTGTTTCAAGTATCTCAAAAGAGACTTTCCTTTTTTTGAATCCTAGTTTAACTACTACATCATCAGGATTGGCAATCAGATTTTTAAACCAATGAGCTTTCTTACCTCTCCCAGCAACCACATGAACTATACCATCTTTTTTGCGATATTCAAGAGGTGTAACTCTTGTCTTTCCAGTCTTTCTTCCTTTAGTGAACAAAAGTAAGAATATTTTGTGCATACCGAATATAGGTAATATTCCTGCTTTATACAATGGAATTGTGAAAAATTTATTCATTTGTGTCCATCGCTTTAAGATTGCTTTTTTCTTCTCAACATCTGTTTCTAACAATAGGCCATATTCAGCCGAACCAGGTCTCGGAAATGGAAGTTGATCTGTTGTTTCTTCGCTCATAACAAAACATTCCACTTCTTTGCAAAAAAACTTATTTGTTCAGATGGTGAATATATAATTGAGACTTATGCAACAAGATGATACTTGGGAAGAAGATTTTGAGTTAGAAGAATTATTAGATGATATTAGCTCAGAACGTGAAAAACTACCTTTTATTAAATTCAAGGATCATATCGATGAAGGAAAGGATAATCAAAGGTTTCTCATTTTCTTTAGTTTGTTCTGTGCAATTATTGGTGCAATAATTGTTGTTGCTATTCCAGTTGAATTACTTTTCCCAACAACTTCAGGTATTTGGGACCTAGATATCTCATCTAAATTACCCCTTTTACAATCTGTAGCTGGTGCAGTGATTGGTGCATTTATTGGCTCAGTTGTAGGCTTTGTTCTCGATCTTTTCTTGAATGCGTATCGTTTAAACAAAAAAGATGGAAATGAAGAATTTAATCTCCATTAACGTATTTCAAACTTTCAAGGAAAGAAATCACTCCAGGAGGTCCACGTTTTATACCATACACTCTAAAAGACCGCACAGTCTTTTCTACTAATTCTACATCAACGTTTCTTCCAATTCGTAAATGTCCAATAACAAAAATACTTGTTGTCTTGCCCTCATTTAGTAGTTTCTCAAGATAAGTTCTTGAAATGTTAAGAGAACCTAAACCAACAAAGGATCTAACGTTTTTTCCTTTCGGTTCTTCTTTGTCAAATGATTGTTGTATCTTATCGAACTCATACTTATGAGAACTTATCTCGTTTTTAACTGCAACTCGTATAAATTCTGCACGTGAATTATAATGTCCTTGGTCAGTTAAATAATCAATCTTACCAATATCAACTAAAGGCAAATTTACTGTTATTTTCTCATAATTTTTATCTGAAGCTTCTGTATTTCTTTCACTCATATAGATTTCACCAGATGTTACTCAACATCCCATGGGATGTCCAATTATTTAAACGTTATGTTTCAATCTAGGATAAGGAAGAAAATTGAAGTAACACAAAAGAGAGAATTAGTTTCTTTGAGCTTTGAATAAAAATCGATGGCTGATAACATCAATATAACCATTATCTTCAATTACATTATGAATTTCCCAGAGTTTTTCACGATACTTCTCGACAGTAAAACCAGGTAATTCCCAAGGAATAGATAAGAAGTAAAAAACTATTGCACCAACGTCAAAGAATCGGGTTATCGGAAATGCTTCTTTTTTCTTTAATACTACAAATCCATTATCTTCTAATTCGTTAATTTCATAATCTAAATCCCATTGTTCATAATCACTTTTCTTTTTACTCCCCATTATTTCTCTTAAAAGTTGATCATTTTTTCCACCTACTTGCTGAGAAATAAAATACCCACCTGGAGTAAGAATTCTATATACTTCATCTATCGAGAAGGATTCATGTCTATTTATTACTAACTCAAATTCCCCATCTTCGAAAGGAAGAGTGTCATCACCCTCGATCTTTACAACGTTTATACCTAAAGGATTCAAACGATTCTTAGCAATAATTACATTTGGATCATAGGATTCTGTCGCACAAGTATGAGGTGGGAAAGGTGCAAGTTGTAACAGAAACTCTCCTCCACCTGTTCCCATATCGAGCATAGAGTTAACAATTCGGATATGTGGGAGTATCTCTGTGCTATAGCTCCAAGTTAATGGAGCTGTTACCCGTCTATTTTCAATATGAGAGAAGTCCCATCCGGAGAAGGGGGAATCACCATCTTTCAACAACAACTCAAATAATACTTTAGATTCTAGTAAATCTGAATCTTCCATGATACAAAATAATCTTCTATGAATTTTAATCTTACTGGAAAACACCAATTTGAATATCAAGTTTTAAATATTTGAACGAGTAGTTTACCTGTTGGGTACAATGTTACGAGGGAATAAAATTGTTGTTTTTTGTATCTTTATTGTTTTATTTTCACCTTTTATATCAAATAAAGCAAATGCAGAGGCAAGTTACCAAATTGAAGGTAATTCGAATTTAATAATAGAATTTTCAGAAGAAACTGGAAGCGTATTCATTATTGAAGTAGATAATTCTATCTCAGAGATACCTTATAGTCTAGATATAAAGGATCAATATGACGGATTGGTTGCTGCTCGAACCAGTTATACAAAGAATCTTGTTGTGACATTTATTGGCACAGGCTCATTCGCACTAACGATAGATAACCCAAATACTCAAACACTGGAAATATCGATTAGCATAGAAAGTTTCACATTAACAGTTAATGATGAGATAAACGGTTTTTCACACAAGAATAAGATCTTTTGTTGGAGTTTTAATTCTGGGAGTATTATTGATTACAAAGTGTTTCCAATTGAAACACTGAAGAGAGGGTATTATAATTTACATTTCAGTTCAGCATTTGAAGATATTAGCGCCATTCTCTGGTTTTCATTCTATCACCCCAGTTATGAATCAAACTGGAATGAATATTTGGAAAGTATGTACGTTATCAAAAACCAAAAGGTACTGACCGATTTAGAAGACCAAGAATTATATTTAGTAACTGATATCTTGAGTCCAGGAAATCATGAAATTACTATTGTTCTTCGTAGCACAATTCCTAGCAATGTAGTAATTATAATCGTTGGTGTTTCAGCTGCTGTCATAGGCGCAATAATTTTTGCACTTTACTTCCTAGATCCTTTAAAATATAGAAAAAGGGAGGTTAAAGGAGAAGATTATGATATTATTAAGCAGAATTATGAACAACCAGAAGATCTAGGAGAAACTATAACTAAATTACTAACAGATGCTAATGGTAAAAAATAAAGAGAGAGAGTAATAAATTACTCTACTTTGATTTCTTTTTCAAATTTCCAGAAACCATGAATATTACAATATGAAGTTGCAATAAGTTTTCCTGGTTTGTCTGTAATTAGTTGAAAGACTGCAAAAGGTTCAGAGTAGATCCCACTGGTATCTGGACCCTTAATAGATGCGCCATGTGCATCAAAATTTGCTAATCCTATTTGGTAAGGATATTTTTCATCTACTGGCCAAAACATTAGTTTGATCCAAGAGATATGATGCTCGGTCTTATTAGGATGAGCAATTTCTTTTCCAACACTCACTGTGATAGGAGTCTTCTTACCTATTCCAACTACATCAGGAGATTCAATTACTGGTACATGTTTTTCTGTTTTCCAATCAGCTGTTCCATATAGTTCCATAGAATGTCACCTGGAAAAAGAAAAACTTTAGCTATAAATAAATTTCTTGGAAAGACAAAAATAAGAAAATAAATATGAAAAGAAGAAAAAAACTCTAATCTTGATAACTTAGATCATTAACTGAATCAGATTCAGATTCTTCCTCTTCGGAATCATCAAGAACAGCAGGTTCATAGGATTCTTCATAGTTGTCTTCCGGTTCATCAACAGGAGCGCCGGTCTCATGAGCCTTAACATCAGCTTCAGCCTCACTCAACTCAGATTCAATTTCTTCAATTTCTTCCTCAACATTACGAATTCTACGTTCAAGTTCCTTAATCTTAGCATCTTTCTTAGCTATCTGAGTATCTTGGTTCATTGCTTTAACTTCACTCTTTAATGCTTTATCAGGTAAGCCCCTCTCCTCAAACTCAGCCTTTTTTATAAGATGTTGTTCCTTTTCTCTATGGTCCTTAGATTTTCCTTTATTTTGTTCAGCTATCTTTTTTCTCAAGTCCTGAAGTTCGCCTAATCTTTTATAGAGATCTGCCTCAATATCATATTGACGCTCTTGCAGTTTATACAAATGCACGTTAGATTCACTCATAATTATCGTGTGAAAATATACAAGAACATGTTTTTAAGTTTACTTAAATGGGGTAATTCCAAAGCATTTTCTTTCAAAGATAGAACCAGATCGATTAAGTTAGAATATGGAATAGAAAAGAAAAATTTAAGAAGAAAGTAAATTGCAAACAGAGTAGACGCATCAATTTAGGTTGATGAATCAAAAATCCGGGCCTTAGCTCAGTGGCTTAGAGCACTCGGCTGTAGAGAAATCGCACTTGTGAGGAAACAGTGAACAAGTTGTCAGTCGCATTTACCGAGCGGTCCCGTGTTCAAATCACGGAGGCCCGACCATTTTTCTTCTATTTTTAATCTATTTCTTGCCTATTGCACAAAAAACTGGCATAAAAATCATTCTTTGGTTTTTATCGATTAGCTCAAATTCTTTCTCTATTATTTTCGAATATTCCTCTTCTGATATCAAATCTGCTTCCAATACTCTTTTCCATTCTTCTTCAATATTGTTTCGAAGATTCTCTTGGTTCCAACTTTGAGCTATAGTTACCAGGTATGTTTGTAATCCTGCTTCTTCAAATAAACTTAGCAACTTACGACCCATTAGTGGATCAGCCCCTTCTTTTTCTAAATATTTAATATGTTTTTTCCCTAAATCCATTTCAGGGTATTCTAACCAAGCTCCATAATCGGGTTCTGCTAAAGCTACAATATATCCTCCTTTCTTACACACCCTTACCATCTCCCTAAGAGCTTGTTTGGGATTTGGTAACCACAAAAACAGATACTGACAAAAGATTACATCAAAGAAATTATCCTTCATTGACATTTTTTCCGCGTTCTCAACCAAAAATTGAACGTCTTTCACATTCTCTTCTGCAATTTTTATCATTCTTTCATCAATATCAATGGCGGTTATCTTTGCATTAGATTTCTGTTTCAACTCCTCTGCAATTACACCTGTTCCACACCCCACTTCTAGAACTCGTTTAGCACTTTTTAAGCTCACTTGACGATAGATTTGTTTTCTAAAATCTTCTGTCCACTTTGCTTGTCTTCTAAATTGTTCATGGATTTTTGGACCCCAGTCAACATCTTTAGACATCTCAGACACCAGGAAAAATTAAGAAAATGAAGTTTTGCATAGATTCATTGGAGCGGCATAGTTTAGTGGACATCCCCCACCACAAATTTCTCTTTCGGGGCAGTCAAGGCATTCCTCTTGAAGATATTTCATATTCCTTAATTTCCTTGCAGTTTTATGATTCCAGATTTTATTCCATCTTGTTGTAAGGATATTACCTAGAGTTTCGAAATAGCTTTGACATGGTATCACTTCACCATCTGGTTCAATAGCCATGGCAATATGAGCAGCAGAGCATTGTTTCATCCCCAATCCTTTCTCAATTGGATTAAATTCACAATATCTTGTTGGGCTATACCAGATGAATTTCATCCCTAGTTCAGTTGCTTTATTCATAATCTTCGTTATAGCCGCATCTAGTTCCTCTATAGTGAGTGCCATATCCTCCTGTTTTCCTCCACCAGATTTTATTATACTATTTGCTGCAAATTGTTCAATGCCTATAGAATGTAAAAATTCGACTGTTTTTTCTATGTCCTTTACATTGTAAGGAGTTAGAGTAGTATTAGTCATAATATAAACTGGAGTAGGTACGATGTTCTTAATACCTTCAACTGTTTCTTTCCAAGCACCTCGTTCTCCACTTAAAGAGTCGTGAACTGAAGCATCGTGACTTTCTAGTGTGATTTGAAAATGATCAATTCCTGCTTCTATGAGGGAGTTTACTAATTTCTTGTTTTTTAGTTTTCTACCGTTGGATATCAGACCAGTTATGATTCCTAGGTCCTCCGCATATTTGACTAATTCTGGAAGATCAGGTCTCATTGTAGGTTCTCCACCAGTAAAAGTAACATGGGGAATCCCTCTCGCCCAAAGAGTATCTAAAACCTGTTTCCATTCAATAGTTGATAGTTCCTTTACATCCCTATAATTTTCAACATAACACTTAGAGCATTTGTTGTTACACCTATAAGTAAGAGCAAGATCCATTCGCAATGGAGCTGAGAAGGGTGCTTCTAAAAGAGGACTGACATCTTGAGACAAATGCTGAACCGGATCGATATCGGGTTCATCCATTAACCTGGTAATGGAGTTTCTGAGATCATCCAAATCCGATTTCAGTTGTTCTTCTGAGACACGATACTTTCTTTTCATCTCACGGATGATTTCAGCATCATCTTTTCCATCGATTATTCGGGATGCAAAATCAGTTGCTGTCTTATTGAGGTGGAAAATCATTGTAGCATTTACTAACAAGAGACTCTTTCCTTTCTTTTCTTTTCTCAAATGCATTCTCGCTGTTGTATCTACATTTCTTTGATGAGACATTTTGGATTTTGTTGTTATTCCAAATCTGCTTAGTATGTCTGTTAAATCCATCATCTTCCGCCTCCTGCACAAGCACATGCACAAGCACAAGCGCATGCACATCCACCACCGCTACCACCACCAGATCTTCCTCCACTTGATGTTGATGGAGGTCTGGTTACATTTCTAATTGAATTATGGAGAGATTGAGGTTTGTGAATTAGACCGGACATAAACGTATTTGCAGGTCTTGAATGAGGGATACGTGATCCCTTAGGAATCCTCACAAAATGACTTCTACTTGATGGTGTATAAGAACGTCCCAAGTAGATATAATAACTGCTTACATACCATCGAGGATAGTAATAATCCGCTCCTTGTTTTTCGAGTTGTTGTTCATATTTTTCATCAACCATTATCCATAAGAACGCATTTTTCAGTTCTGGGTTTGACTTACTCATTTCTTGCCAAGCTCTTTCAATAATTGCTTCATAATAATCTCGTGTTTTTCTAGCTGAAAATCCTTTCATTTTCTTAGTAACCGATTTAATCTGATGAACTATAGCTATTTTTATCTCATCTTGATGAACTGGTTCTGGAGGTATAGCACCATGTGATGCGCCTTTTTCCCACTTTATATCTTCTTTATTGCGTTTTTCAATACCTCGAATAATTGCCTTTTCGTGTTTCAGTAACTGTGCTTTTTTCTCGGAATCTATTACTACTTGTAACCTTAAGGCCGGTTCAGTTTTCTTCACAGAGATATACCCTTTCTCCATCATTTCAAAAAGCATCAGAGATGCAACTTGCGTTAAGGGTCTTTCAAGCAAAATCGCTACGTCAGAGGGGTCTAGTTTTTCTCTTACTCCGCCGCCTAAAGAACTGATTGATGGAGGAAGGTATTTTCTTTTATTTCTTCTTTTATTTAATATTAAAATAATGGAACCAAGAATCAATACAGAAATTACAACAGCAAACATGGGATATTGGAGAATATTTCCGAAAACTTTTAGTCGCCAAAATGAACTGAAAATTCTTGCATAATCCTCAGGAAAGGCGACGCCAACCCAGTAACCATCATCAGGATACCCTATGTCATAAAACTGAACATAGGATAGAGAACTATTTGTGGGGTGGACAAATGTTGTAAAATCACCGTATTCATAAACTCGTGGTTGCACCACAGTTATGTCTTCTAAGCCATCAGGGAAATAAAACCGAACTGTTCTAAAGGTTTGACTGTAAACAAATTCCCAATAAAACCATGTTTGTAGAAAGACAGTGGATCCGAAGCCTTCATTTTCATCTTCAAAAACCATTATTGGATTATGACACCACACTTCTAGAACACCAGTGTATCCCAAAGGAATAGCAAATGAATTGAAAATCACTTCTACGCCTATATCTACATAAGGACTTTTGTTAATTTCCGTAACTTCTGTACCATTTATTTTTGCTCTTACAGAATCGAGATCATAATAGACGTTTGGAAAACCGATATCAAAAACCCATATAGGCTCGCTATATGAAGAATTTGGATGATTAAAGAATTCAATTAGATAATAAATATCTATAGAACCATCACTTCGAATTGAAATATCTGTACGCATAGTTGTAACATTGAAATAGAAATCCACGTCTTGGTTAACAATTATGCTTGGATCGGTTTGAGAACTTTCTTTTGCTTCAGAAAAAGAAGGTGTTAAATTAAGTACTATTAATATTAAACCACTTGCAATCAGGATTCTTTTATAGTTCATTTTATCTCCCTATTCTCCCTTAAGGTTGTACATGTAATTAAATTTTTTTGCTTAAAAATCTAAGTAACCACTACTTGCTCCCATTCCATGCATAATACAAGAGGATTATAAGCGTTCTAAACTCTCTAATCTTATGTCGAAAAAATACGTGTCATTAGTTCCTGACAAATATATGGACGGGTGGGACAATGTTTACAAAAAACAGATGGAAGGCAAACTTGACGAGTTGCCGCAACAATATGTCCATTATGCTTTACAAGAATATTACTTATTTACTCAAGGGAAAGATCATGAGGGGAAAAAAGCTCTTGAATTCGGCACTGGCGATGGCAGGTATGCTTGTTTCTTAGCTCAATTAGGATTTGAGGTTGACGCAGTTGATATTCTCCCTTCAGCTATAGAAATCACAGAAAAAAGAGCTGAAGCTTTGGGAGTAACCGACAAGATGAACATTCTTCTGACCGATATGGATACTTTTGAACTTCAACCGGAAAGTTATGACGTTATCTCAGCAATACAATGTCTGCAATATCTGTATGAGGGAGCTTTACCAAAATTGTTAGAATTGATAGAAGCTGTAAAACCCGGAGGTTTTCTTCTTTATGGAGGTAATGTAAAACCTCATTTCAAAACAGATCCTCCGTTAAGATTTATTACAACAACTGAGTTGAAAACTGCTTTAAAAGGATGGGAACTATACTCTATTGCAAAAGAAGTAAGGTTGGTCCGACCAAAGGATAGAAGAGGATACATTTGGACTGTAAGCAACTGCTGAGTGAAAACTTACTCAATCTTATCCAAAAAGCACAAACATTATCTAAAGGAACAACAAAAAAACTGGTATGTTAGTAAGAATTGGCATAGCAGCATCCATGCAAGGAGTGTCTGCTAGCACACTGAGAAGGTGGGAAAGAGAAGAGAAACTCCTCCCTTCCGGGAGAACAAGGGGAGGACATAGAAGATATAAACTCGCACAAATAATAGGAGAAGAGAAGGAGGAAAACAATCTTCAACACAACCAAGTGGTGTTGGGATACGCTAGAGTGAGTGGAACAAAACGCAGGAAGGTTACATAGACAACGGAGAGGAAAAGCACCACCAAAATGTTGAGTTTTCTCGAGCTTAAATACTAATCTGTTCATTATATGTTGAAGAGAAGATGAGCTCACAAACAGTTAGCACCTCTCAAACCTCTCACCCGCTTATCTTAGATACAGTGATGAGAAGTTATCAGGTAGCGCTAAAGTGTGACTCATCAGTCCAACGAGAAGAAATTAATCAACGAATCAGAACGTTAGAAGAACGGCAATACCACCTCCTCCCTCAAGATGTGGTCAAAAAGGCAATTGAGATCTATCGCGCCAATCCCAAAGAACGTTTCTTTGTGCGCCAAGTAGGGAAAGCTGTAGGTAAGAACCCTAACATCGCTGAAAGTGCTTACCACTGGCTCCAGATAGCTGTAAAAGGGAAAGTGGATAAAGAACAGAAAGTGCAAAACATACTCAACTTTCTGCAAAAGAACCCTCAACAACAAGTAGAGTGGATAATCTTTGGTCGTTCCCCTTACACTGAAAGTAGTTTAGGGAAACGTTGGAAACTAAAACGAAGATACATTATCAATCTGTTGACAAGTTCAAGAATGCAACTCGATTCTTATAGCAGAAAGAAAAAGAGGAACCATTATTTCTCCAACAATCTGGTGTTTAATGGAGCCTTACCCTCTTACACTCAACAGGAGGTCTTACAAGGAATCGATGACGCTCTAACTTACCAAACCAACACCTTTGCCCAGTTATCTTCTCTCTCAAAGAACCAGCAAGCGTTTCTGAACAAACTCCGTCTCCTCAAACAAGAGCAACAGATAGTCATACCGTTTGTGACTTCGTGGATTAACAGTTATCAGAAATCTCGTTGGAAAAGTCTCAAGAAATTAGCTAAGGAACTAGCAACAATAATAGGCAACCCTAATCGAAACCTCTTTTCTGCTGTAAGGCAGATAGTTGTTTTCACACTCTTTGACCAGATCATTCAGAGTGTCCCTCAGTTACTACAAGGGTTATCTGTAGCCAAGCTTGTTCCTCTCCCATTCAAAAGAAAAAAGCAAGGAAGATTATCAATCAAACTATTAATGAAAAAAGAGTATGTTATTACCCGTGAAGGGAATGCAAGTGAATTGACCAGACAAGTCAAGAAGCAAGGAACCACCACTTTAGGGTTCCCTCTAAAAGGGAAGAAAAAGCTTTCTGCTCAAGTGCTGTTTCCTCCAAAAGTGTTAGAGTATATTCGGAATGGTGCAGAACTCAAAGTGTTCCAAGTAAGTAGTGGTAGAGCTCCTAGTTTCAGACCCAGTTTAGACGTGGTGCTAGAAGGATCCCATGCCTCTTTCCGCTCTTCTACCCTCCTACGTAGTTATCTCCCTTACATTCCTAGAGGGAGGAAGAAAGTGTTAGGTGTAGATATCAACCGTTTGGGACAGCATATGGTGATATTTAACACTCCAGTTCCACTTCCTCCAGATTTGCTAAAGTTAGCTAAACGTTACCAGAAGTTGACAGATAAAGTCCTCAAGGAATTAGATAAGGGGTTCTTTAACAAACGCAAGGTTTACGATATTCGAGGTTCGTGTAAGCTCAAGGGTGAGCTCAACCGAGTCTATCAGCGTCGCAGCCGTTTACTCCGTGAGATCACTCGTCGTCTTCCTCACTTCTTAGCTGCAGTTATGGTGAAGAAACAGTGTCAGACTCTGAAGATTGAGGAGTTGACCGCTGACCCTACCGGTACCAAAGGAGCGCTAGCTAAAGCCATCTATAACATGCCTGATAAACTTTACATTTACAAGAAAGCAGTCTGGTTAGCTTCCCTAGAGTTAAGCTATGATGTAGAGTTAGAAGCTGTTCCCCCCTATCATACCAGCACCAGACATTATGGTTGTGGAGGGACGATTGCTCGTGCTAAAGGTC
This sequence comes from Candidatus Heimdallarchaeota archaeon, assembly GCA_021399395.1. Taxonomy (GTDB): domain Archaea; phylum Asgardarchaeota; class Heimdallarchaeia; order Heimdallarchaeales; family Heimdallarchaeaceae; genus UBA460. The sequence goes on along the minus strand of JAAFKJ010000043.1, from coordinate 63,536 downwards.
ATCATGATGTTGCCCCTTGTAAAAAATGTGGTCAACAGGTCAACTCTCACGAGAATGCTGCTTTAAACATCGCTTCCCTCAAGGGTACTCCTCTTCCTTACGATCTCTTCCCCTCAACACACGTGAGGGGACAACCTTAGACGACGGTTAAAAAGCCTCTGGCAAGTTTAACCAAGTTTCATAACGTGTGTAGCTCAGAAACCAGATTCATAATTAAAAATAAAGATAATCGTCTTTATCCAATTTTTTCTTCTTACGTTCTTTTCTTCTTTTTCTTCTTGCTTTCTTAGTGTCTTCAAATATAGGGTCTCCTGGTTCTTTTACGTCCAAATCCAACTCAAATTTTGTAGATATCTCTTCTAATGTTTTAAAAAGAAGTTTCTTCATTTGAAGCATTTCTTCTCTGAAGAAGACATTTCTCAGTTTGTCATAAGTGGTTGAGGTTGCGTAACATGGAAGAGCACTTAGAGCAATTTGTTTTGGAAAAACAGAAGAATCATTCTGAATAACATCTAATAGTAAGTCGTGCATTACGGTTTGATCTATATTTTCCCTTTCATGGAGTTTTCTAATAGCTGTTGCACGTACAATATCATTAAGATCTTTAATAGCAACTTGTTGGAAAAAGTCTTCAATTTCATCTGAGTCTCTTTCTCCAAGTGTTTCAACAATTACAAGTCTCACACTTTTATCACGCTCAAATGAGAAGATTATTTTGAGTTTTTCAACTATCAAATCACTTTCATATTTTTTCAGATTAAGAATAGCATTTATTCGAATTCTATCATATTTCTCATTTTCAACTACATTGAGAAGAAAATTAGTAATATGTTCTTCTTCTGGTAATTCGGACAATTCTCTTAATAATTCGAATTTTAAGCGATCTGGAGTATTCTTGAAATTCTCCATTCGTTTGAGAAGTTTTTTTTCCATTGTTTTAATTTATGCCACGCTCCTATAATTAACTTGCCGAAAAGAACAAACCAAATTGGGGTTTTTATAATAAACTGAGGAAGAATCATTGAAGCAGATTGACTACTCTATTAGATACTGAAAAACAAAAAATCGAAGGATATGCTATTGTTTACTTTTCGGATAATGGTTTTGAAATCTTTGCATCAGATATTGAGGATATGAAACTCGAAATCGTTCTTACAACATATCCTACTTTGATGGGAATGATGCAAAACCAAGATATCAAAGGTTTAGCTTCTACTAAAATCGATGATGATCTTTTTCTTTTCGCTTTTGCTTTGAATCTTAAGAATCTAGATGCTAAAGATTTTAGATTAAAGCGCAAAACTGTTACCATTGTCAATCTTGTTGTTTCACGAGAGACTCATAAAGAACTCATGATTTACTTCGATGAATTTGAAAAATTCTTACAAGTATATTTCAAACCTATTGCATTTCTTTTCGATTTATATGCTATTGATATGAGTAAAATTATACCTTTATTTCAAGAAAAATTAACCTTAGAAACTAAAATAAGAACACTCAGGAAACCGAGAAGAAATAAAGAAGTTTCTTTAGCGACTGAATTTAATAGATGGTTAACAGAGACAGATATTGAGTCAATTAAGAAGACCGAGTAATGTTCTTCCAACACTTTTATAATGTACCAGAGGTCATGAACTATAGTGATACTAGATGTTAGAAATCCGATTCCATGGTAGAGGTGGGACAGGTTCCGTTTTAGCATCTAGAGCACTAACAAAAGCTGTTTTTTATGCAGGAAAACATGCAATTGCAATACCTTCATTTGGAGCCGAGAGAAGAGGAGCATTGGTTCTAGCTTTTGCACGCATAGATGATAAGAAGATCTATAAGAGAACACAAATTTATGAACCAGACATAATTGTTGTTTTAGATGATTCTCTCCTTGAATTAGTGGATGTGGTTCAAGGTTTAAAGCCAGAAGGGATTGGAGTTTTGAACTCACCAAAAAAACCAGAACAAATCAAACTGTCTAGTCCAACACAAGTAGCAACTGTTGATGCTACGAAAATCGCAAAAGAATTTTTAGTACAACCTGTTGTAAATAGCGCTATGCTAGGAGCTCTGATTAGAAGTTCAGAATTTATCACTTTTGAGGATTTAGAGAAGGGGATCATGTCTGTTTTTGGAACACGTTTGGGTAATCGAATGGCAAAAATGAATGTTGAAGCAGCAAGAATAGCATATGATGAAACAGTTTTTGGAAAAACTCAGGGAGGAGGAAATAACACTAAAATTCGAACATGGTTACCAACTGTTGATGAATTACCAATTGGGACCATTATTCCAAAAATGAAACTAGAATCTGGACAGATAATAGGTCCTGGGGCCGCCGTTTCTAGAATAACTGGGGCTTGGAGTAATGAAAAGGCACACATTGATCAGGATAAGTGTATTCAATGTTTGCAATGCTTTTTTCACTGTCCAGAAGGAACAATCCATAAAGAAGGAGATTCTGTCAGAGTCATCAAAACTTATTGTAAAGCTTGTGGAATATGCATCAATGTTTGCCCCGTCAATGCAATAACTTTAGAAGAAATAAAGAATTACAAGGATATAATCTCGTAATTATCTATATTTATTCAAATCATCTTTATGTGTTCGATCTAAGTGAAAGGAAGAATTTTCATCAACAGAGAATTTCTTTTCTCTATCCTCTTCTGCATCAAAGCTTTTGAATTCTTCGTCAAATTCTTCTTCATACTCTGAGTCAAATTCTTCCTCAAAATCAGTTTCATCTTGGAAAAGTTCAACTTGATTTTCCAAAAATGAGAAATCAAACTCCTCAATTTCTTTTGAGTTTAAATCTAACTCTAGTTGTTTTTCTAAGTCTTTCAAAGCCATCGAAGCTGCATCTAAATCTACATCGTATGTGTTACAATAAGAAAGAACACCAAGTACGGGAAGATTATATGCTGTTCCTTCTGTTAGGAGGAAGCTTATAGGTCCTTTAATTGTTAAATCATCTTTGAAGGTTCTTTGAGTTCCATAAATTTCGGTATATCTTTTAGTTGGTAGCAAAGTTGTCCATAAATCATCAGAAGAATTTCGAACATCCTCTCTCAACCCACCTATAACGATATAACGCTTAGCTTTCCACGAGAGAATTTCTTGTGAAAGCCATTTCCAGAAAGCATCTGGTAGAGCATTATACCCCACCACGGGTATTGGCAACCTAGAAGTGACCAATACAAAGTTTTCCTTATCATCTTTAGATTTTACATCAAGTCTATAGATTGTTATTGGTGTTTCTAGAACCCCTTTGTGGAACCAGCTAAGTGTTCCCCAAAAACCAATGGATTCTACATCTAATCTCTCAATGATATGATTCAGGACAGTTGTACCAACTGAACCGTAACCTGAAAAGCCCACAATTACAGTTGTGTTGGAATCTATCAAATCAGTATTAAATGACATCTGATTTAGAAACAGCCAATTGTCTTTCATTGAAAGATTGCCAGAAATACTAGGTTAAAAAACTGTGGGTAAGAGCATTTTTTATGGGGGTTTGTCCTCTTGAATTTGCTCTTATTTTATTAGGAAAATTTCTGATCTATAGCTTATATTTCCTACTTTCTTTCTGATCTTTTCTTCTTACTTTACTAGTTTTGATGAAATCATCTTCAGCTGGCCACAAGAAGGATACGATAGTTGTAAAGATGAGCAGTAAAAGTATTGGAACAATCATCCCAATCATATTATATGCAAAGTTTGTTGCTGTTTTTGAAATCGCATAAACAATTATTAACGCAACTCCCCCTACAACGATACCTATAATTTCGCTTATTGAGAGGATTGTTTGTTGAATACTCATTGTTGCACCATGAAATTCTGCAGTTCTTTCTAGTTCTTGTGTCTCATCTACAGATTCTTCAGTAACTCCAATTGAACTACTATCACCTAATCTTCCACTAATTGCAGGAAAATATGCTGAACCCATAATTAAAGAAATAACGAGAATGATTGTTAACCAAAGATTTTCTGGTTGTATAAAACCACCAGAGTCAAATTGTGAATTGGGATCATACCATGGATTTCCTCCTGTCAAGTAATTTCCAAAGAAAGCAATTCCAATCATCACAGACATAATGAGTAAACCTACAACACCTATCCATAATGTCTTCTTTCGGCCTATTTTATCGGCTAACCAACCCCACAAGGCCATAGGTGCTCCCATAGCTACTGTGAAGAGAACTGTTGTCCAGCTAGCAGCACCAGGAGTTGATTCTAAAGAAAGAATAAGAAATCCCCAATTATTTAGAATACCTACAATTGAAGCTGTTCCTAAAAGTGGCAAAATAATTCCCCTTCTGCCTTTATCCTTAATTAATCTCCAAGAGGTCAATAATTCTTTCTTTATACTGTATTTCTCTTCTTTTACAACAGACTTAGTTTTGTCTAGCATGAAATATACAACGACTGCCGAAATTAAGATTGCGAAACCAAATATCAGATAAAGATAGATTAAACGATTAGGATTCGTTGGATGCCAACTTGTTTCACTTGTTTCTGTAACTCCTACTATCCGATCATACAAAACACCAGCAAGTATTACTCCAACAGCTCTCCCACCTGTTACAAACGCATTATAAAATCCTATACGAGTAGCTCTGTTTTCATAAACGGAAAATCTTGAGATGTACCCATAAGATGCGTTTACTTTACATGAACCCGCAAGACCATGTAAGAAATGATAAACACTCATCCCAAAAATAAGTAAACCATTAACCAAAGGAGTGATGCCAATCCATCCATCCCAGTTTAAGGCACAAATTCCATATCCAGCTAATATCATTCCTCCCGCAGCTGTTCCAATCAGTATCCATCTTTTTGAGTTTGAAGTATCAGATCTAAAACCAAAATATCCAGAACTTATAATTACTGCGATTGCATAGGTTATCTCTACAATAACTATACTAAGATGTCCTATCCATCCATCCAAACCTTCCAGATGTTGAAAGATGTAAATAGGCATAAGAACAGTTGTGCTACCAAAAGCTACTCTTAGAAAGAATGTTGAAATAAAAATACCGATTAGAGATCGTTTAGGATGAGGAATCTTGTAGAGATCTTCCTCTTCATCGTCAATTTTATTCGCAGTTAATTCGCCCATTATTACTTCCTCAAGTATGAAGTTAAGAGTGCCCGAGTGTTATTAAAACTTATTGCAATAATTCTCGAACTAGCTCAAATCTAAAGTAAATCTTTAGTTAAATAATAGCTTAATTCAACAAAGAAAAATAGCTAAATATTCCCCGCAGTAGCGTAAAGTATTTAAGAAAGGCAAAATAGTTATATAAATGTAATTACATAAAGTAATCAATAATAGTTACAGATGGAGAAAAAAGAAAATGAGCAGCGAAAAACAATCAGTTACGATCGCAAAGATGGTGAAATTAGAGGCCGAAAAGCCAATTGAACTACCAGAAGAATTCCTATCAGCTCTCAAACCAGATGGTAAAACTTTTGCAGTGTTGATTCTTGCACCAAATACTAGAATCATTAGAATTATTCCTACAAGCACTAATGAAGTAGCTAAAATCAATATCAATATCGGAAAATTATCTCCTGATTTCCTTCGTAAAATGGGTTCTATTTTCATAAGACTCGGTATTAAAACACTGTACAGTACTGGTTTGTGTTTCACACAAAGTGCTTGTGTGTATGAAGGTTATATTGACTCTGATGAGCTTAAGGAAGTTAGTATTGATCAAATCAAGGATGAACTTGAGCGAATCGAAGGAGTATCAAGCGTCGAAGTTGATACTTTAACAGTTTAAAGGAGTGAACCTTTTTTGGTTCAAAGGAGAGTAAAGGAAAAACGTCTCACTTTGCTTCTCCATCCATTACGCCGTGAGATTTACCGTCTTGTTTGTGAGACCCCTGGTGCATATTTTTTTGAATTATCAAGTACTTTAACTGCACCGCATGGTACTGTAAACTGGCATCTAAGGAAACTTGAAGAAGCTAATTTAATCAAGACTACGAAATTTGGGGGAAAGAGAGTCTATTTTTCAAGAACATTAAGAGATGAAGATGTTGAAAAAGCATTTGTGGTTCTAAAACATTTAACTGCAAGGAAAATTTTTGCTTATATTGTAAATAATGAAGGTATTCATCAAACAATAATTGCAAAAGAAATAGGTATTCATCATGACACTGTAAGACATCATGCAGATAGAATGGTTCAAGCAAATTTAGTTGAAAAGTTCAGCGAAGGACGTAAAACTTGCTATAAATTGGGAGAGGTTGGTCTTAAAATCCAAGAGGAAAGTATTAACCAAATCTCAAACACATATGTCGCAGCTCTTATGGATATTTTAGAAGAGAATTGTTTACACCCAGAAGTAGAAGAAATTTCTAAGGATCATCTCACTATAAGAATCGAGTGTCCAGGGAAAGAAGATTCTTCTTTTAGCATATCGCTTTCACAGTGGGATTTTCATGAAGAGTGGGAAGAAGAAGTGGCTACAGAACCCAGTCAGAAAGCTGTAGAAGAAGAAACATAATTCCTAGAGTTTTTTGTTCTTCAGATAATTTTAATTTCTTTTAATAAAATACGTTTATAAGGGAATTAGACTTTTCTACTTAAGGAGTGTCAATAATGAGTTCTAAGGAGAAAAAAGTTTCAAAGAAAAAAACACAATCTACCAAAGTTGGCATCAAAGATATTTCTAAAAAAGTTAAGCAGATTAAACAAAGCATCAGCAAAGTAATAGTAGGCCAAGAAGAAGTAATAGAATCAATGATAGCTGCAGTTCTAGCTGATGGTCATGTTCTACTTGAAGGAGTACCAGGTATTGCAAAAACACTCATGGCACGTGCCTTGGCAAGAGCAATCTCTGCAGATTTCAAAAGGATTCAATTTACACCAGATCTCATGCCTTCTGATGTAACAGGAGTCATGGCATTTAGACCAGAAACAGGAGACTTTTACTTCAAGCAAGGACCAGTGTTTACAAATCTTTTACTAGCGGATGAAATTAACAGAGCACCTCCAAAAACTCAAGCAGCAATGCTAGAGAGCATGCAGGAAAAACAGGTGTCAGTTGAAAAGAAAACATATGAATTACCAGCCCCATTCATCGTATTTGCCACGCAGAACCCCATAGAAACCGAAGGTACGTATCCTTTACCTGAAGCTCAAATCGATCGTTTTGCCTTCAAACTTCTAGTTACCTACCCTGAAGAAGCAAACGAAGTTGAGATAGTTAACCGTTTTACAGGCGAATATGATTCCTATGATAAATTAGAAGACATCGTCCCAGTAATGACAGGAGACGAAGTTTTAGAATTACAAAAAGTTGTCAGGAAGGAAGTTAGTATTTCTCAAGATCTTTCTAAATATATTGTTAGGATCGTTAATCTCACTAGAGAGAGCGAAGAAGTCTACATGGGTGCTAGTCCCCGAGCTAGTTTGTGGATGACCATTGCTGCCAAAGCTACAGCTGCTTTGGATGGTAGAAAGTACGTTAATCCATTAGATATTCAAAAGGTTGCTAAGAACGTATTACGACATAGAGTGCTTATTAAACCTGAATACGAATTTGATGGAACAACTTCTGAAATTATTATTGATAGAATATTAAAGCATACTCCAGCTCCAAGTGTACAAGCATAGAGATTGAAGTGAATGAAGATCGAACGTAAGTTAATCTTGCTCATAATCATTAGTCTAGAAGTCGTTGCTTTAGTGGGTAGTAGTGCTTTTGTAATCTATTCAAAAACAAACAATGTTCAAGCTCAAGAGACTGATTTTACAGTTATTATTAGTAAAGACCAATATTATGACAAAAACAATATTACTGAAACAAACGGGTATATTCGTTGGGTAGACCTCAACTCTGGAGGAGGTTATCTCACAATCTATGGAAATGTTCCCGCTATGCAGTTAATTGCTTTTTGGGATGGTATTGGAAATCTAACAGAAGGTGTAGATTTCACTCTTTACGATGATAGGATTAGGATTTACCCCAGGACTATTGAATTGTACTATAAAATAGAGGTTTATAGTGAGCCTGATTATTTCATTGATACAAACTTTATTGTTATATTTGACACCTTTTGGGCACAATTCAGTTACCTTACTCCAGAAGGAGAAGAAAGATATGCTCCTGTGACTTACCATAACAAACAGATATTACCAAAGGGTGCAGGTTTAGTGAGTTTTGCGCCTACGGATAAAGCAGTCATTGTAAAGGAAGGAGAGAGATTTGGTATAACATGGGATTATGAAGAAAGAGCAATGGATCCATTTCATGACCCGCTAACATATGAGATAACTTACAATTATGACCCGATTTATCTACAGTTTACTGAACAAATGTATCAGAACCAAAGCCAAGAACAAGAACTTGAACAAATAGAAAGTTTGTTGGATTTACTACAAATTTATTTCAGATTAATTGCATTTTTAGCTGTAGTGGTCAGTATAATGGCATCTCTTTATGGTTATTTGAGGGCAAAAAGGAAATTCAAATCACGTTTAAATGAAGCAAGAAGCTTACCTAAGAAAATGTTGAGAGACATAGAAGGAGAACAAGATCCAAGAAAACGGGTATCTGCTCTATTCAATGTTTTCTTCATCTTACTATTGATATCACAGACCATGCACATAAATGATCAAACAACGGATGACGTGAATTATCAAACAATTACAAACAATAAAATGGTCACTATGGAAGGTGCAGAACCTATCTTGAATCAGGATGAAGTTATGGATTACGAAACTATAGTTGATTTGGATGCAGATGGTATTGCATTTGAAACCGTAAAGTTTGACATAGGGTTTCTTATCGACAATTATAGTATTTGGATTGATACCAGCGAGGTACTTGAATTCTCAGCATACAACGAGTTCGGCACACCTGTTTCCTATCAACAGTTTAGTGACCGATATCTTATCAGAAATGTTCAAGGTTATATTCACTATGAAATTGTTAGACCCTACGTATATTATAATAATAGTAACATTCTAGTATATCTTGATTATTTCTGGCTTTTATTCATTAATCCAGATTTACAAAACGATACCACATTAGATTATAACTATTCAAAGGCAAATATAGATTACACCGTCATAATGCCTGAAGATTCTATCGTTTATAGTGCTTCACCCGAGGATTATCTTACTCTTGATGGTGAAGGAAAACTAGAAAAAACTCCTGAAGGAAGGACAAAAATCAGATTCATTCACCCAAACAGAGAAATTGACCCGTATCACGATTTATTTTCTGCACAAATTACTTATTCATTTATTGATGTCATTGATGCAATAGAAGATCTATCTGCAAGATTTGAGCATTTCAGAGTAGAAACAGAGCTTACAGAAGAGCAAAAAAATTCTCTGATGAACAACCTCATCTTTCTAAGTCTTTTAGGTTTGATTGCACCTATACTCGCATTTCTACTAACTTATTTCATCGTTCGGAGACGGATGATTAAGAAGATTCAAGAGGAGGAACAGAAATATGAAATGCTTGTTTCAGTTGAAGAAATTCAGATTGATGCTATCAAAAGATCAAGAGAGATAGATGTTTCTAAAGAACCTTGGAAAGCAATGCTAGGAGAGTATTGGGAACTGCTTGGTTATCTAAGTAGAGCTGTACCTGTCAACCTACTTGCAGTTAATGAGGATTTGCAAGAGAAAACTATTCGTAAATATATTCCTTCTTTCTTAATTTCAGAAACATTAGAAATCCTTTCTGTGGGAAGAGGAATTTCAAATAGTATGTTGAATGAAGAACAGGTTTACTACACCAAACCTCAATCTAGAGATTATGTGGAATCTGTTATGAGTTTAATTCAGAAATTTGAAAAATGGAGAAAAGAGCAAAAATGAAGTTAAAAAAACTAACACTTAATCTTATATTAATCACAATTTTAGCACTAACAATATTACCCATTAATCAAGTAAAAGGGCAAGAGAGTGTATATACTTCCCCAACCTATAGATTTGAAATTGATGAAAATTCAAACTTCACAGTTGTTTCAAGAGCTCCATTAAGTTGGGAGGAAAATGTTGGAGTCAATTTTAGTATTACTTTTGGAGCAGCTAATATTCAATCTGGTTACAATATTTCCATAACTTATGTTGATATTACTTATGTCTACCCAGATAATGAAACTGAAGCAAGATATTTGCATGCAGAGGATTTTGTGTTAAACGAAACTATTCAAGCATACAATATCAACACCACATTAATTGCACCAGCAGATTATAATCTATTCAACATCTCCATTGAGATCATAGCAAAAAGCTCATCTCATCCTTTAGATTCTCTCTTCATCGCACAATTTCCTGGAGACAAATCATATATCCAAGTTGAAAGAGGAGATGCAAATCCTATAATCAATCTTCCAGGATTTCCAGACCCACAAACATTCGTTAGATGGATTATCATTTTTGTTTTTATATTTCTAGTAATGATTACTCCTGCTTTATTTATAGGAATTCCAAAAACTGTTGAATTATCGAAAATAGCGTATAAGAAAACAAAGGAAGCTATTGCAAACGCTCCTCAAAAACGGGAGGAAAGACGGCTTAAGAAATTGCAAAAAAAAGCGAAGAAAGAGGAGGAAAACTAGAATGAGCTCAAAAGAACCAACAACACCTTTGGAAAGATCATTGAAGAAAATGGATGTACTCATGAGATCTTTTGGAATGAGAACTCGATTGTTCAAAAGTCAAACAAGAGCTATCGTCAAAGGTTCTCGTAAAGTCTACCCATATGAATTAAATGCAACTCTTGTAGAAACTGCGAGAGGTGTAGGTATTCGAATAAGATTAGAAAAACTGTGGTACTCCTTCCTAAAACTAATTCCATTCCTCTTGATAATAATTTTCTCTATTCTGCAAGCAACAATCCCAAATGCAGGTATTGCAATAGCAAATGCAACAGGAGTGAATCTCTTCTTGCTTATACTTGGACCAAATCCAAATGGTTTGGGTATTTGGATATCTTTACCAATAATAGCAGGACTAATTATAGGATCAGAAATTCTAGAACGAGTCATACGTTCAAGATATATTCAAGATAGAATGCCTAAATTCCTTAGTGGTGCTGAATGGAATGTCTCTGAACCTCCAATAGCATTAGACCTTATAAGCTCCGCAAACAATCTTTTGTGGCTACTGTATGCCGTGTTAATCATTATATTCGCCCCAATGATTTTTCATGAAGATATTTTCTCGAAGTTCATTGGAGTCTATGAAGTAGATGCTGCATCCCTTCTAAGTACCACAACCCTAATTTCTGTTATTGATGTAGCAATAATGGGAGGTATGATGTTTGCTGTACTTTATCAAAGTTATGAGAAGTTCAGAGGTACTTTAGATAGACATCAATTCAGGTCAGATATCAGATTTGAGAGCAATGTTAGACAGTTAGTACAAGCTGCAATAGGAGCAACAATGTTTTCAACTCTTATGTTAACCATGTTTTACTTTACTTTCTGGTCCAGAATTACAATTGTTCAAGTAATTATATTCTATTTAGTAACAATAGTAGCGAGTCTCATTGGAGTTTGGCTTTATTGGCAAAAAGAAAGTTACATCTTCATAGCAATGGCAATTTGGTTTTTACTGAGTGTTGCGGTGATGATTTTCCTCAATGCAAATGACACCTCATACTCTTGGATGATTATCTGTCATTTATTCCTAATACTTGTTTCAATAGGACTCTCATTGAATAGATATTTTGAGAAACTAATGGTTGAAAAAGGAATTTTAGAGCCAAGTTGGTATTTTAACCTGTTCCCAATTTTTGCTTATTTAGCAGCAATGAAGAAGAGAAGTTTACGTTTAGCCAGAGGAGTAGAAAAAGAACTTGAAGAGATTCTAGAAGAGGATTTGAAAGATAAAGTAAAGGTAAAAGAACCTCTTATAATTGATATCAGTAAGATCAAAAAGAAAGGTAAAGAAGCACTCAAAATACTCGATACCTATCAAAAGATACTATCTCTTATTGTTAAAGGAGAAATTAATATTGGAATATTAGTAGACATCAACAATATTGTTCTAGATATGATTAAGGATGAAAAACAAATTCACAAAGAAGCTAAGCAAGTTTTCAAAGTTGTTGATAGTTTACTTTGGGATGACAAATATATTTTGAAAGAAGGTCAAAAAATACTCAAATCAATTGAGAATGTTCATGATAAATTAGTAAATGGAAGTTAAGGGTATGACTCTAGCAGAAGGACCTAAGTCAGTGAAAGAAAAGAGAGAAAGCGGAAAAATTCCTCTTAAGAAACTCAAGAAGTTAGAGATTCTTGCAAAAGAGAGATCTACAAGCTTTTTACAAGGTCACAGACGTTCTATCTTTCGAGGACCAGGAACAGAATATGCTGATTTACGAGAGTATACTGAGGGAGATGATCTTAGATTTATAGATTGGAATGCATCTTCAAGAGTTCCACATAAATTAATTGTAAGAGATTATGAACAAGAAAGAAACACCAATGTTATCCTGATGCTTGACACAAGTTATTCAATGTTGCTTGGTGATCCAACACCTAGAATAAAAATGGCAGTGGAAGCTATAGCTACTTTAGCATATACTGTAATGAATAATCGTGATAATTTTGGTTGGGTATCATTCTCAGATAAAATCCACAAATATATACCACCAAGAGGAGGAAAAACTCACCTTTATAGTATATTCAATGAGATGCTGAAGGTTGCTCCACTTGGAAATACAGACATTGGAGAAAGCATCCGAGATATAGCATTAGCACAAAAAAGAAGAGCAATAATCATCATTCTTACAGATCTTCATGGTGATCTTGAGAAAGCATTGGATGGTTTTAAAGTTGCAAACGTAAAACATCATGATGTTAAACTTATTCACATACATGATCCTGAAGAATTTCTATTTCCAAAAAATCCTAGACAAGTAAAATTTCAAGACCCCGAGACTGGTGAAGTTTTAGCAGTTAACTTCAGCAATCTACTTGAGCGAGGTATGTTCATGTACGAGCTAGGATTACAAATAAAGGAAATCAATGAATTCAAAAGAAAAGCAGTTGGTTTGAATATTGATGTAATTGATGCCCCTACAACAGTTTTAATGGAGAAACTATTACTCACATATTTTGGTTCCAAAAGAAGAGGTCTTGTAAGATGAAGAAACAAGTTATTTCAGCAGTATTTATTTTCTTTATGTTAGTAGTAAGTCCTTTATCTATTACAACTTCATATTCAGTTAGTTATACTTACGCAGGTAGTCCCAGTTCAGGAGAGATTCCTCCCCCCGGTGGAGGAGAGGACACGGGAGGTGGGAGTTCTGCAGGAGGATTGTATCTCAATTATAGATTACCATTACTCTTTAGATCCGGTCCTTTCGGTCCTACTATTGTAAAAATCACATCCTTCTATGATGAAGTTCCAATAATCTTTGGTTTTGAATCTGTAGAATACGAATCAACAGTTTATATTAACGCAAATCAAACACTCATCCTAAATTCTGCAACTGAATTAAATATGGAAAACGGATCTTTAATACAGACATTTGTACCATTACAGATTAATGTTTATCATCAATCTGAAACCGATGATTCAGATGATACTTTTTCCTATTCTCCCTTAGTTATGTCTATGTGGGGTGATGAATATCAAAGTCCGCATGATAATATGAAGGCTAAAATTGTTGCTGGGTTTAACAATTCAGAGGTAACAATTATTACTCCGGGTGAAACTGACCAAACTGAAGACATAGACTTTGTTGGACAAACAATAGATGTCGATGTAATGGAAGGATCAATTATCAGAGGTTCTGGTCCAATAGGAGTAGTTTTCTATTCACTTTCTCTTCAAGAAGGCTCTTTTGCTTTTACTGCTATTCCCCATTTTCTCTGGGGAACCCAATATTATATCTATCCACCGCCTGATACTGATTTGATACCTCTTCTTCAAGGAGATGCAGAGATAACTCTCTCAACACTAGGAGAAGGAGGAAATGCTATTTATCAGACTGATCTAGATGATACTGGTTTTATTACTTTGCCCAATAATGGCACTGCTACTCTTACAAATGACCTTATAACTCCGGGTGAGTCTTTTTATAATATTTCTTTTATCAATTCCAATTTCTCTTTATCAATACTTTACAATTATACAATTAATGGTACAGCGCATAAATCAGGAATCCAGTACATTGCACCAATCAATATGAAATATGCTGAATTTTTCTATACGGCAATATCATACTCTAACCAAAGATTAGGTGTCATTGTTTTGCAAGATGGGACTGATATCGTTCCCATGTATGTTGGGGATAATGGGACATTAATCTATGACTTAGCAAGTATGATAACTAGAGGTGAGGGTAGTATTCTAACGTATTATTCTAATGATTCTTTAGGAATAATAGCAATGGGTCAGGCCTTTAGCAATACTATAACATCTGCTCCAGAAAATGAAAATTGGAACAGTTCAGCAAATATTCTTTATCCCATGAATATATTTTCCTATTTTTCGGAATATGATGAAAACTCGACTGATATTTATTCTTGGTATCGTTTTCCAAACCTAAACGTTAAAGATGTTATTGTAAGTCCCGAAAATGCTACGGAATTTAGAAGGCTACAAATAGACTTTACGATTCAGAACAATGGGACAATTCTTTCAGCTCCATTCTGGGTATCATTAGCTTTGAATGATACTATCAAGTTGACTAGACAAATTGAGAGTTTAGATGTTGATGAAACATTTGATCTTCAATACGATGAATTTCAAGGATTCGGGTTACGAGTTTGGAATGTCTCAATTACTGTTGATGCAGGAAGTCAGATCTATGAACTTTATGAATTTGATAATACCTATCAAATTTTCATCATTGTAAGTAGAAATTGGAATGTAATTTATACAGGAATAGCAATAGCCGTTGGTATTGTTCTAGTAATCTTCTATATAGTATCAAAACGAATTAGGAAATATGTTAAGAGTAGAAAGAGGAGATTTGATGTCATCCTTAGCGATATTGAGGTTTAGATATGTCAGAAAAGGAAACTAAAACAGAGAAAACCGAAGAAGAGAAGTTTGAACGTTTTAGTGTCATTCTTGCACGAGACCTCATTTTCATGGATTGGACAGTTCAATTTGGTGGACAGTTATTAGGTATTCTTTTAGCTATTCTATTAGGTTTTACCATGAATCTAAAAGTTTTCAACGATTTATTTGGTCAAAGTGAGACCATTAATCCGGGGTCATATATTCTGATTTATGTTGGCACGATGATTGCAGTTGTGGGATTGTGTGTCTATTATTTTATAAAATTGGGAATACGAATCAATTCCCCTAAAAAGATTGCTGGAAAGAAGCTTAATATATTAAAAATAGCATTCTTCGGTTTGTCTTTTATTCTTGGTCTATCATATCTCTATAATTCTCATCTTCAACCTGCAGCAAACAAAATTGCGGGAATTATAAGTCGAACAGATCCTGATCAACCAGTTGATCCATCAACTCCTGTAGTAGAAATAGATTGGAAAGCAACAAATGAATACATATTTCTACTTGGATCAATAATTCTTGCAACGGCAGTTTTCGCACTATTATATGCAGGAATTATGTATTCCATAAATAAAAAAGTAAACACAATGGATGGTGTTGCAGTTGCTGCTGCTACAATACTATTGATGTTCTATCTATTATCGCAATTTTCAATGCCACAATATCTAATTCCTGCTTTCCAAGAAAAATCTTACTCTTTGCTTATACCATTTTTTACGGATCTATTCTATTATTTGATCGTGTCTTTAGTAACGATCTTGGTATATCACCTAAGTAGAAGAATAGAGTTAACAATTCTCATTCTATTTCTAGGGTTTGGATTTGGTTACGAAACATCCAATATTTTTGAGTTCCTTATAATCTTGAAATGGGGGTTTCCCAAGGATTCTTACCTTTCATCAACCTTAATCGATGTTATGAAAAACCTCCAGCTTGCTGGACTTTTTGGAATGGGGCTCTATCCTATCATTTTCTATAGAGATACAGTTAGTTTCGCTAAAACAACCTGGAAAACTCTCAGGAAGCAAGGTGTAGCACTTCTGTTATTTTTTATTGTAATAATGATAATTGAGATAGTTTTGCAGTTTATTTTCCAATTTCTTGGAATATTATTTTCGTTGATAATATTCATTGTATTAGTAGGGTTAGTTAATTCACTTATAACCAAAAGATATGGTGCGCAAAGTTATACTGGTTTAATGAAAAGCATGACACAAGCTACTCTTCAAATGACAGATCCAGTAGTACCAACATTAAGAAAACAATCCTCACTTTTGGAAAAGAAATTACGTAGGAGAAGAATCACAATTTTAGCACTCTCTACAGGAATACCTGTGGTTATTTATTTCATTATCATGTATCTAGCAACAGCTATTACGAGTCAGACATTGGTTGGAACTGCGATCTTCCTTTACACTGCATTACCTATTTCTATTGGGGCGATAGCCTTTGCTATAGCTTTCTTCTTTGTCAAAAACCCCATCCCCCGAGGTAGATTCAAATATCAATATCCTCTGAAAGTTATTGGATTAATAGGGGGAGTAATCTACTTCTTCGTAGCGATCAACTATCTTGTTTATAATACTGTTGGATATTATCCATTAATAGCAGTTTTCTATGTACCGATGATTATATTACCCAATCTCAGAAGGGATAATCTCGGATCTTTAGTTCTATCTTTGGCTGGAGACAATACAGAAACTGCGATAAAAGAGTTGATTCTAAGAAGAGATTTGGATATGTCAAAAATTGAAGAAAGTTTTGATCAATCTCCAGAATTCATTCGTATTTGGTTGGCTTTGGTACTTACTAAAAGAAATGAATCTGTTCAAACTAATTTGAGTCTTATCTCAATGTTGGATAGTAAGTTTCCAATAGAAAGAGCAACAGCTGCAATGTGTCTTCTATATTTGAATAACCAAGAGACACTTGAGAGATTAATCAATATATTAGAAAATGATCGAAATCCTAAAGTCAGAAATTCTATTGCATACAGCATTAGGTATTTTGAAAATCTTCCTGAAGATATTTACAAACGAGTTATTGATTCACAACATTATGAAGATGATTCTAAAGTACTAGAAACTCTCAAGAAAACACTATCAGAACTTGATATGAAATTCGCTTCAAGAGAAGAGGAAGAAGAAATAATAGAACTCGAAGAAGACTGGGAAGAGATCTAGTACAATATTCTTTTCTATTTTAAGTAAGAAAAAGAAAAGAAAGAAGTAGTTATTTCAAAATGATTCTTGCATCAACAGGATGAAGTCCTGAGCTGTTAGCTATTATTGGATTGATATCCATTTCAAGTATATCTTCTCTATATTCCCAAGCAAGTGAGGATATTTTAACAATTAAATCTGCTAATTCATCTTTGTTTACTGCTGGGAGTCCTCTAAATCCTTCTAAAATAACTTTGGCCTTTATTTCATTTATAGCATCGGTGGCTTGTTCCTTTGTTGTTGGACACATCATGAATACAACATCTTTGATAGCCTCAACTAAAACACCTCCAACACCAAAAAGTATCACAGGTCCAAAATCATCATCAGTATTAGTTCCAATAATTAGTTCAATACCCTTCTCGACCATTTTTTCGACAAGTACTCCTGCAACATTCACCCCTTGAAATCGATTCATGAAATCTTGAAAAGTATGTCTAACAGCTTCAGAGGAATTCAGATCAATTATAACAGCTTTAGCATCTGTTTTATGAAGAACGTCTGGAGACATTAATTTCATCACAACTGGATAGCCAAAAGAATCTGCTGCATCAACTGCTTCTTGTTCATTATTAGCAAGTATAGAAGGGGGAATATGAATTCCAATTGCTTTCAGAACTTCTTTAGCCTCATGTTCTAGAAGTGCATCACGATTTTCTATTTTTACTTTTTGTATAATATGGTTAATATCGCTCATTTCTACTCCTCCGCCAAAATTGAACGAGGATCCACTCCTCTTTTCTTCAAATATTTCGTATAATCAGTTAACATTCCTAAAGCCTTAACAGCTCTTCCAGGACTAGTAAAAACAGGAATATCTTCTTTTAGTAATTCAGCAGTTGCGAAATCTGCTTCTTCACCACCTACAAGAGAAGTAACGAATGGCTTTTCCTTTCTCTTCGCAATTTCCTTTGTAATAGCTATATATTCATTAATATCTAAGTCAGGGATTACGGGGACACAAATATTAACAACTGAATCAACATTTGGATCGTTATAAGCTGCTTCTAAGGCTATCCTATAATCTTCAGCTGTCGCACTTCCTGTAATATCAATGGGGTTTCCTGTAGAATAAAATGATGGGAAAATCTCATCCAATTTAGTTTGGACATCTACAGAAAATTCTGCTAATTTCAGATTACAATCAGAAACCATATCAGAGGCCATTACTCCTGCTCCTCCACCATCAGTTACTATTGCTACTCGATCACCTAGAGGAAGAGGTTGTGTACCAAATACCAGAACACAATCTTCTAGTTGATCCCATGTTATTACTCTTATGACACCCGCATCACTCAATAGATCATCAACAATTGCATCATCTGAGGATAGAGCAGCTGTATGAGAGGCCCCTGCCTTTGCGCCTGTTTCGGTTCTATTTGCTTTAATCCCCATAATAGGTTTCGTTAAAGAAATCTCTCTCGCTTTTTCCATAAATCTTCGTCCATCTTTGAAATCCTCAAGATAGATGAGAACCATCTTAGTATCAGGATCACCACCAACATATTCCAGAGCATCTGTTTCATTTATATCACTGGCATTTCCATAGGATACAAACTTGGATACCCATTTTCCAGAGCCCAATCTAGATAATTGATCAATAAAAGCAGCACCAAAAGCTCCACTTTGTGTAAATATCGATACAGGCCCATTCTTTGGTCTCTTTAATTTGCTCGCTGGCAAAAACATTGTGTCATAACCTAGTGCAGGAGAATATAATCCTAAACAGTTTGGACCGATAACGTTTATTTGATATTTGTCCATAATGTCAAGCATTTGTTTTTGTAATGCTAAACCTTCTTCACCTGCTTCACTAAAACCACCAGTAGTAATTATCACATTTTTTATACCTTTCTGACCACATTGTTCTAATGTTAGTGGTGCATATTTAGCAGGAACAATTATACAAGCCGCATCAATCTGATCATCAATTTCCAGAACTGATTTGTAGAGTTTCTTATCGAATAATTCTCCACCTCTTGGATTAACCAAGTATGTTTTTCCCGGAAAATAATTAACAAAATTGTATGCTACGACATTTCCAGGTTTATTTGGTGTTGTCGATGCCCCTACAACGCAGAATGATTTAGCGTTGAAATATTTTTCTAGTCGTGCTGTCATAGCTCTCAACAATCACTCTTTGTGTTTTGTTAAAAATTTTTGGAATAATACTTTTTAAATAGAGAAAATGAGGATTTTCTGGTTTCTAAACAAATATATAGTTAAAAGCATAGTAATAATTCATGGCACGTAATAGATTATTATTCGATTTATTAGGAACTGTAGCAGGACTCGGAATAATGATTCCTATGGCAATTTTCCTAAATACAGGAAACTATGGCACTCTAGGTTTTACAACAGGAGGAGTCATACTAGGTGGATTAGTTTTAGGATTCTTGGCATATAAGAGTGATGGAGTTAAAATTGCAGGCGCTATTTCTGGGTTAATGGCTCTTTTCGGAATAGTAGTTGGAGTTATAATGTTCGCTGCAGGAGAAACTTTTGCTCAAGACCTAGCTGATGACATTTTCGGTGCTTTAATAGGAGGAGTAGGGGCCATATTGCTTGTTGTTATTGGGATAATTTTCATAGTTGTAATGATAGTAGCATCACTTATTTTTGTTGGAACAGCAGCTATTGGATCAGCCATAGGTGAAGCTGTATGGAAAGATAAAGCAGGAGAACAGACAGATGTATCAGCTCCTTACCAACCTGTTCAACCAGCTCAAGCTACTTACCAACCTGTTCAACCAGCTCAAGCTACTTACCAACCTGTAGAGAAACCAGTAAAACAAGCTGGGGAGGTTTTCTGCACTAACTGTGGAGCTACCAATAATGCAGCTGATGAATTTTGTACAAGCTGTGGTGGGAAACTGAAGAAGCAATAATTCCTACCTTTATTTCTTATTTCCTCTATTCTATCACAACTTTTTTTATTAAAACAAAGTATTCCCATCAATGAATCAGGAAACTTCTAACCCCATATATTGGGATTCACCCTATCAAAAAGAGATTAAAGCTAAAATAACAAATATTAGAGATTCTAAGCTACAGTTTGATCAAACAATTTTCTATCCAGGAGGGGGAGGACAGTTACATGATAGAGGATACATAATATATCAAACAACTGAGTTTCCTGTTAGTGAAGTTTTCAAAGAAGATGATGGATACTGGCATAAGATTAAGATGGATAAAAAAATTCCTCTTAAAATTGGTGAAGAAGTTCTGCTTAAACTTGACTGGGAAAGGAGATATAGTTTTATGAGGGCACACTCTTCTCAACATCTACTCACTCATGTTTTAATAAAGAGATACAGGTGCCAAACAACTAAAGCTAATTTTGAAATTGGGAGAGTAGAGATTGAAGTTGATAAAAGGCTTAAACTTTCTGAGATTGTTGATGCTTTCAGAGAAGTAAACCGAATGTTACATCAAGGAGATGAAGTTGTATCCATCATAGTTAATCAAGAAACTTATTCTAGTGAATATAAATCAAAAATAAGAGGAAAGACTTCTGATGAAAAAACCATCCGTTTAATTCAACTCGGCTCTGAAGAAGGGTATGATCTAGTAGGTTGTGGTGGTATTCATGTCAAAAATCTTTCAGAGATTAAAGGGATTGTATTGGATACTGTCAAAGGAAATCTTATCAAATATTTTGTCGATGAACTTGCATTCGACTTCGCTAATCAACAGCGAGAGTTGATGATCAATTTAGAAGAAATTACCGAAAAGAAAGATAAGAAACTTATTGAATTGATTTCAAACAAACTAAAAAACGCTGAAACCCTAATTCAAGGAAATGTTAAACTATTAAAAATGATTTTTGAAAATACTAAAATCTGGAGTGAGGAAATTAATGGTAAGCAAGTAACTCTTCTTGAATTAGAACAATTAGATAGACAAATCATACAATCATCTGCTAAGGAGCTTGAGAACAACGCTTTTCTTGGTTTATTGGGGAGTAACGATATTTTATATCTCCTCTCAACTATCGAGTCTTTACCGGCAAATGAAGTTGTAAGTGCTTTTGGTTCTAAAACTGATGCAAAAGGAGGAGGAAGCAAAGCATTCGCACAAGTTTCTGTAAAAAACATAGAAAATCCATTCTCAGTTTTGAAAGAAATAATAAAAGAATTCTAAGCAAAGACGCTTAGAAAAATTCATCTTTTGGAGCGATGTAAGTATAAGTAACTGGATCTGTTTTTTCGTTTCTTTGGACTTTTTGTTCATCCACCAATTTTGCTAGATGTGCAGTCATGTTTGCTTTTGGCGCAAGAATAGAATATGGATGATACCAGACAATTCCTTGGGAATTGTGAACTCTTTCAATCAGTTCATTCATAGTCAAATACTTCTGCTCAGTCATTGCCATTTCGAGTTGATTTTCGAATTGGTTGAAAGCTTCTTTTACATCAGAGATGTATGGAATGACATGTCTATCTTCTTGATATCCATCATGAGCTGGACATATCATTGATATGTTCTGTGCTTTTTCAAGAAATGAAAGATTCTTTAACCAGTCCTTGTATGATCCTGAAAAATCAATCAGATAACTGCTGGGTAATGCAGGATAGAGATTAAGGGCATCGCCTGTGAACATAGCTCTTTCTTTTGTTGCGAAGAACATACTATGACCTTTACATACACTGTCAAAGTTTATCACCATCAGTTTTGTGTTATCCAATTCGAACTTATCTCCATCTTTGAAATATATATCTGGTTTGAATTTCTCCAAATCGTCAAAAGGATCCTTCTTTATAGCAAAATACAATTTTTCTTTTCGAGTAAATTTAAAATTATCGTCTCTAATTGCATTCGGATCTTTCATTATTTCTTCGCATTTTTCATGGATAGCTACTTGAGCTTTTGGAAATATTTTCTTTAAACGATAAACTCCACCTATTACATCTGGATAAGGATGAGTTATGAAAATATATTTTACATCCTTTGTGTCCTTTCCCTTATTATGAATAGCCTCAAGAAATGTATTCTCTATACTTCCCTTCCTTCCAGTATTTATGATAGTAAAAGAGTCTTTACCAAGTAAATATCCTCTATTACGTTCTCCTCCATCACCAGAAGGTCCATCTATAATAGTTAATTTATCATTAATTGTATGAATTGGATCTGATATCATTTTTACACCCACTTACCTTGCTTCTGCTAAAATACTTGCAACAGTTTTACTAACTTTCTTCATTTTATCTATTTCTTTAGATTTCTCTTGTTTATGTTGCTCGTATTTTTTAGCTGTAATCTCTCCAGTTTGTGAGTTAACATACAGAACTTCTAAATCTCTCTGAAGAGATTTCATTTTCCTTTCTAATGCATCAAAGGTTTTTCGCATCTTTGCTAACTCAATATTCAATTTTGTTTTGAGATTATCGATGTTTTTCTTAAACTTAGTTTCCATTTCTTCCAACGTAGCTCTACTAACAGCTTTGTCTCCCTTTAAACCGGATAGTTTTTTGAGTTTTTGACGTTCATTTTCTCTATCCTCTATAATCTCCTCGATTGGCAAAATAGCTGAAAAGTCCTCAAACTCATCTTCTTGGGAAGTAATATATTCAACTTCTTCTTTTAATTTCTTGATTTTTGGTAAAGCTTCATCTCTAGGAATTAATTTGTTTTTTACTCGATCTAGAAGTTTATTTATTTCATCATCAAGTTCTGCTTTCTTTTTCAGGAGTGTATTAAACTGCTCTCGCTTAATAATAACTTCAGCAATTCTTTCAACAAGCTCATCATCAGTGAGATCTTTCTTTTCTTCTTTTTCCTCAACTTTGATCTCTTCTACTTCAAGAGGTTCATATATCATACCTGTTGGGGATTCTGGATCTTCTTTAGCTATTTCGATGACTTCTTCTGATTTTATAACCAGTTCTGGTTCTTCTCTATGAACCTGCCTTGCTCCACATTTTCGACAAAAGTTCCAATGAGATTGTACCGGGTTTCTACAATAGTGGCACTCATTCATCCTAAACACCTAAAATATGATTGTACATCATGCTTAAAAAAGATATCATTATTTAGAGACTGAAAATAATGAAAATAATTGTCTGTTCAAAAAACCCAGTAAAGATTTCAGCTGCCGAAGAAGCGTTTAAATCCCATTTTAAGAATGTTGAAGTTAAAACAATAGATCTTTCTCAAAAACTTGGTGTTATGAAGCAACCAATGTCCTCTGATGAAACCCTTAATTCAGCTGTGAAACGTATAGAAGTTGCTCAAAATCTTGAAAAAGCTGATTATTATGTTAGCATGGAGGGGGGAATGGAAGAGGATCATTTTGGTTCCTTTCTTACTTGGTATGTTTGCATTGCAAATCGAAAAAGAGAAAAATCAATTGCCGGTGGCGGTAGAATGCCACTCCCTAGAGCTATTTACAAGGAACTTAAAGAAAATAAAGAAATTGAGCTGGGGGAAATTATGGATAGAATAACAAACGAGGAAAATGTGAAACAAAAAGGAGGAAGTACAGCAATTTTTACTGGGAATCGTGTTATGAGAAAGGAAGTTTTCAAGAGGGCATTATTTATGGCTCTCATTCCATTTACGAGTAGTATGTATATGAAACTTGACAAGGGTATATTTTAGAGCAGCAAGGTTTATTCTGAATTTAAGAGAATGAGCTATTCAAATTCTGAAAATTTGTATGAGAGAAACATCTTTAAATGAATCTCTCTACGCTTTCACAATCAAATAAATTTGTGATAATTATGAAGGATAAAGTTCAAGATACACTTAATGAAATTCGTGTTGCTCTTCAACAAGATGGAGGGGACATAGAACTTGTTGATGTAAACGAGGACACTGGAATTGTGAGAGTAGAATTACAAGGCGCATGCAGAGGATGTCCATATAGTCAATTAACATTAACTGGATATGTTGAACGAATTCTAAAGGAAAGAATTCCTGGAATTGAACAGGTAGTAAATGTTAATCTTGAAGCACTAAAGATGGATTAATCAGTTACATAAAGTTTTTTTATTGTTAACTCTCCTTATTTTATAATCATTGCTTATAGAAGGATTAACTAATGGCTGATTCTATACCCCCCGAGATTGTTGCTCACAGAAATCGTATAAGTCCTGAATTAACTGATTTTATTGTTCAAACGCTTGAAGGAAGATTTTCAGCTGAATCCTCAAAGCAAATAGGGAGAATTTTATGGAACATTATTGATGATCCAGTCTATGAAACTGATGAAGAACTAAGATATTTAGCTAGTAAAATAGGTGTAATAACAGGTCAATATGATCTTGCTATAAAATCCATAACCGACACCATTGTTGGTACTAAGGTCTGGGGTAGTGTTGCTCTTTTTGAGATAGGTGAAGTAGATGAAGCCATAACCTTGCTTCAGCAGGTAATCGAAAATGAAACATCCGATAATATCCCTCTTATAGAAGCAATTTTCTGGATAACATATCTTAAGCAACTAATTGGTGACACAGAAAATATTGACAGATACAAAAATCAATTGGAAGGCATTTTTGATTCAAGAAATATAAGAAGAATTCCTCAACAATTAATTGAATTAAAGGATTTCATTGAAGGTCTCGTAGATCTTCAGTCAGCAAGCAATATCGCTGGAATAAAGAAAATAGAGGAATTTGCTGAAAAAAGGAAAGTAGCAAAAGACCAGTATTGGCAATTAATTGCATTACAGATATTGGGAGATCAACAACTAGACTCAACAGACTATATAGCTTCTGAAAAAATATTTACTCAAGCAAAACAGTTAGCAGAAAATCTATCTAATATTCCTCTAATTGGTGCATCTGATGTTGGACTAGCACATGTGCACTTTTTGAAAGGTGAGCTGAAAAATGGAAACATCCTAGCAGCACAAACAGTGGATAAACTCCAAGGAATATCTCAATATTATGCAGCCAAAGGGCATTATATCAGAGGTCAAATTTTGGTCAAATTAGGAAACCACAAATTAGCACGAAACAGCCTGGATAAGGCACATTCTCTCTTTAAACAATATCATGATTACAACAACACTTTCATGACATTGCTGGCCATAGCAGATAGCTATGCAACTACAAATAATAAGGAAGAAGCTCAAGAAATATATGACAAAGCATACGGTCAGGTCGTAAATATAGCCAATAAAAGGCAATTTGCTAAGGCTTTGGTGCAAATAGCAGTAGGAGACTATCGACAAGGGAATTTTGTTTCAGCCATTAAAAGAACTAATCAAATTGAAACACTTTCTGAAGAAATCCAATATCAAAAAGGAAAAACAGATGCCTTAAGAATTCGAGCTCAGATTGCTATTGATCGAAGTGAAGATATCAGAAAACAAATATTCACACTTTTAGCATGTCAAATCCTGTATTACGAGGTAGGTGATGAAGATAGTATAGCAAACTGTGATATTGTTATCGCGGAAGCTTATACAAAACTTAGCGATATAAGGAAAGCTGAGGGTCATCTTGAAAAAGCAAAGAATTTCTTTTTACGTATATCAGATAGCATGAAAATTGCCGAAATTAAAGAACTTCAAGCTTCCTTCGATATTCAGCAAGGTAAATTTGATGAAGCTTTAGTAAAACTAAGATCTTCTTACAGTCACTACTCAGATGTGTTTGATAAAAATAAAAGAATACGATGTTTAAGAAAAATAGCTGATATTCTTGCTATTAAAGGTGATTTCAAAGAAAGTCTTGCAAGATATAACAAAGTACTTGGATTACTAAGCGAAGAAGAAGATTACGTTGAAAATGTTATAATCAACATGAACAAAGCCAAAGTCAATCTATATTTGAATAAATTTGAGGATTCCAAAGAGAATTACAAATATGTTGAAAGATACTTAATTGATAATAATCTTAAACTAATGTTAAACAAAATGTATGTGGAAAAGGGTTTGTTATATATAGTTGAAAAGAATGATGAACTCTTTGAAGAAGTTCTTTCTCAGCTCAAAGAATCACAAAGTGAGATAAGTGAGTTAGATAATTGGATTGTATATCTTGAAGCTTTAAAGAAAATGTACAATGAAGAATATGTTGAGGCTTATACAAGTTTAGCTACAACAATTCAAAAAACACTGGAAACTGATAAACTGATATCTTCGGGTATTTTATTTAATCTGATACTTCTTGTAATTGAGATAAATAAGGACAATCTCCGAGATCCATTTGTAGCACAAGAGGTTGACAACTACATCGGTTTAATCAGTGGTCTTGTAATTGAAGCTAGACATTACTATTTGAGAGGAGTATTGTTTTTAATTGATTTACTCTGGCAATTTATTGTAAAAGGAGAAAAAGATTATAATGAAATAGTTGTGCAGGCATCTGAATATTTTGCAAGTACAGGTATTGAGGAATTTGGAAGTTTCCTTTTGACGATTCAATACAACATTAGTGAGTGGGAGGGGAATAAAGCAACAACGATTAGAAGCATTCTAGGGGCACCTAAGACCTATGATTCTCCTGAAACTGTTCTTCTAGAGATTTTGAGAAAAATCAGTAAAAATCTTTTTGTGGAAGAAATTCTTGCAGGGGAGAAGAATATTCTACAGCAACTTCAAGATTTAGATGAAGATTAAGAAGAAGAAGAAGGTTTTCAAAGAGAATCAAGTAATTTTTGTACTATTTCTTTTGATAAACCCAGATAATTCATAGGATCAAGTATTCGTTCTATTTCTTCATCATTAAAATGACTGGAGATAATATCATTTTGTTTAACTGCTTCTGTGAAGTTGTCTTCATTTGCTAGATTCTTAAGTAAATCATGTGCTTTTTGTCTGCCGATCTTATCAGTTAGTTTTATCATTAGATTTTCAGCACATTGTGCACCTTCCCGGAGATAGAGATTGGATCGTATCTTCTCCTTGTTTAAATGAAGTGAAGTAAGAATTTTGTTCATTTGAAGGATTATATAGTGTGTAAGAATTGATGTTTGAGAGAGGATAACTCGTTCAGTGCTTGAATTTGACAAATCTCTCTCGTGTTCTAAGCTGATATTTTCTAATGAAGGCTGTATATAACTTCTAATTACTCGAGCTAATCCACATATTCTCTCACTTTTTTCAGGATTTCTTTTTTGTGCCATTGTAGAAGAACCAACTTGCTTTTCATCAAAAGATTCCCTCACTTCATCAATTTCTGTTCTATGAAGGTTTCTAATCTCTTTAGCAAAGTGCTCTAATACAGATGCTATCAAGGACAGAGCTTGAATGTATTTTGCATGAACAACCCTTGTAATCACTTGAGTTGTTACTGGTTGATTGCTAAGCTTAAGTTTGTTCAGAACTATATTCTCTATTTCTTGAGTTCCATATGAAGCGTATGTACCAACAGCTCCAGAGATTTTACCAAAATCTACCTTAACTTGTTCAAGTGTTTCTTTAGCAAGCAATAGTTCATTGAGAAAATTACCAAATTTCATACCGTAGGTAGTTGGAATGGCATGAATCCCATGAGTCCTACCAATACATGCTAAATCTTTGTATTTTGAGGTTAATTCTTTTGAAAATTCAATTGTTTGTTGTAACGCTTCGAGAATTTGTTGTTTTGATTCTTTTAATTGTAAACCTCTAACTGTATCTTGAATATCGTATGAAGTAGCTCCAAGATGAATATATTCCCCATAATCTCCGCATTGTTCTGCAATTGCAAAAACTAAACTCATTACATCATGGTGTACTTCCTTTTCAATCTCCTTAACACGTTCTAATTTCACGAATTTAGTAGTACATCGCTCTTGAATAACATCATTTGCCTCCTTTGGAATTTTCCCTAACTGAAAATTTGCTTCTGCTAGTTCTTTTTCTACAAGAAGCTGTAACTCGAATTTTCTTTCTTCTGAAAAAACTTCATTCAATGATGTTTTGTATCTGTCAATCTCTAGCATTTTAATGCCTCTTCTATGAACAACAGACACTTATACGATGTAGATTATAAATATGTTTGATGATAAAAGAAAAAGGAAAAAGGAAATTACTTCTTTCTTCTTGTAAAGTAATAAACCATTAATCCAAATATCATTATTAAAGGACCAAATGAAATAGATTCGTCCGTTGGTGTTGTTTCAACTGGTGTTGGAGGCACATAAGGTAATAATTCGAAATTATATGTCTGGGAATCGATGCTCAGACTTGTTTCATTTAATATTGATATTATAGTAAATTCCTGATCAAACAATGGAGCTTGCTGGTGATAAAGTGTATCCTTCTTCATATACAAATCTTCGTGGTGAAGGTGACCATACAATGCTACTTCTATAGGAAATTTCTTCAGCAAACTATATGCATGATCTGCAAAATCATAATGGTAGTATAGTACTGTTGCATCGTCAGAATTTTGAGTAAGAATCTGGGCTACTATATCATAATCTTTCTGAGATAATCCATCCCATTCAGCACCATAACCAACAAAAGACCAATCCAGATATGTAAAATTCTGATAAACAATGTCACCGAAATATTTGTAGTATTGCGTACCAGGGTCATCAGGAAGAAATGTTGAAGTTATAAATTCATGATTTCCATAGATGTAAAAAACTGGTTTATCAAAAAGATCTAAAGCCCAGATTGCAAGTTTATATTGCATTTCGGCACTCATCGGTTCCCCTGTTTCTGGATTAAGAAAATATTGTGTTGCTCCGTGTATCAAATCACCAGTAACAATGATAAAATCAGGATCTAATGCCTTTATTTTTTCAATTTCCTGCAAATTGACATCAGAAGTATTGAATTCTTCATAGTAAGCTGGAAAGTGTGTATCTGATACATGCGCGAAAGTGAATGGATAATGTTGTTCCTCAAGAACTTGTATTGCATGTGTCTGATAATCATTTCCTTCACTAAAATTAAGCTGTAAATCGTAAAGACCTTCTCTTTGAATTTCGGGTATAGTATCAAAATACCACATATCTTCTTTATATTCAGAACTAACCACATCAAGAGAGCATGAAATATTAGCATCTATCAAGGTGAAATTCCAATTTACTGCTGAAGACGATCCTGAAACCATGAGTTTTATTTCATTTCCATATGTTACAATAGATGGATTGACTTTGTTTGGATACTTTATCTCACCTATTGGTCGTGCAGCTAGTGCATATCTTGGATAGGTAGTTTCATTGAAAAAGTCTGTAGGAGATGTTGCGTTATATTGAACATCAAGTGTTGGTAATTCAGTGTTTACAGGTATATTAGAACCATCTAAAGAATAAGAGGTATTGTTACTAGTCAACACTGTTAATGTAAGAAATAACACAAAGATGAACGTTAAATTTTTATTTCTCATTAATATTAATATTGGTTATTTCTTCATAAATATTGCGACTAAACGAATTGGAACCTATATTATGCAACTCTGGTTTCCTTCATGGAAAACCTTTTTTTAGAATCCCAACCAAGTAATAACTATGCCTCACGCAAGTATGTCTAGAAATCTTAATCAAAGTGTTTTTTCGTTTATAATTGCAACAATTTTCAGTTTACTACTCATACCAATATTTTCAACTGATGTTCTAATATTAGCAATATTTGAAGTACCACTCGCGTTTCTTGTGGCTTTGATAACTGTAACAGAGTGTGTATATCACTATAAGGATGAGGTTTCTCTAGATACAACATTTAATATGCTGAAATCACTATTGAAATCACTTGGAATTTCAATTCCAGTTGTCTTGTTCTACAGCATGATCATTGTTATACTTCATGAGACTATAGATAATTTTCAAGCAACATTAGAGAGTTTATTTAATAGTTTCCAAGGATTACGACCTATCATCGCCATTCCTCTTATCTGTTTTATTCCAGTTTTCATCATGATTTTTGTTATGCCAATCCTCCTCTATGGTTACGGTAAAGTTCACGTCCTTCTATTTACAGATAAAGAAACTAAGAGTGCTAGATTATCAAAAGCAGATATTGAAGAGAAAGAACTTGAGAAAAAAGTGTTTCAAACCATGGATGAACTTGATAATTTTGCATTTCAAATACAACAATATCTCTTAGAACTTCAAGGTTTACCTAAACAAATCAATGAGGTTGAAGATTATAAATCATTCAAAGCCCTAAATATGAGATTAACCATGATGAAAGATTATATTGAATCAATATCCCTTGAAGATGATAAAGAAACAAAGAAAATCCTGACAGAAGAAGATGTTAAACTCAAATTAAAGGAAGTAGAGATGCAAAAGAAAACAGCTGTTGACTTAGTAAAGCAAAATATAAAGAAGTTGTATAACGAAAAGAAAGAGTTTGAATTGGACCCAGACGAAGAGATTGAAGAAGAGGAAGAAACTGTAGAAGAAGAAATTGTTGAAGAAACTATAGAAGAAGTTAAAGAAGATTCAATAAGTGAAGAAAAAGCAGAAATAGAACCTGAAGTCTCCCCTGAAGATCAAATTGATGAGGAGAAAGAGGAAGAACTACAAGACCCTAGTGAAATCATAAAAGAGGATCTGAGTGAAGAAAAATAAGAAATACTTATAGGAGCAACTATGCTTCTTTATAAGCTTCAAGTACTTTTTCTACAAAACCATCTTCAGGATAAGCTCCTTCAAATGAAACTTTTCCCTCATTAATAACTGTTTTTGGAACTCCCATTACATAATATTTCTGCGAAAGGAGTGGAAATTCTGTTGCTTCAACGGCTTCTCCTGTAATGTTAGGATTTGCCATAGCCAGTTTGTGAGCCATTCGGACTGCAGCTGGACAATAAGGACAGGTTGGAGTAACAAATACTTGAATGTGCATTGGTTTATCAATTTTCTTAATTTTTTCAAGATTTTCAGGTTTCAAGGTAACTTTTCTAGCTGATATATCCAAGATATCTTCAACAAGAGAACCGAATTCATAACCACTTGGAATACCAGTGAAAACAACTTTGTATTCTTCATCCCCATGTAGTAAAATTGTAGGAAATCGTTTCACTCCATACTTATCGATCTCTGGAGGATTATCTTCTTTGTTGAAAATTGTAAGAACAAGCTTATTCTCTGGTGCTAGTTCTACCAACAATTCTAGAATTTCTTTTGTTTGAGCGCATGTCAAACATTTATCTTTATCTACAAATAACTTAACAGATACTTCATTTTCCATATGTTTGAAAATCTCTTTTACCTGTCTTTTGATATTATCATCGACATCTACTGACATAATTCATCACTATCGTGTGTGCTGAATTCACACACACTCAATCAAATATAAATATTTCTCTCTTACAGAAATAAAAAAAGAGAAAACCTAACTGGTTCTTTTAATAATATGATAGCCAAATTCAGTCTTAACTAAACCTGAAATTTCTCCTTTACCTAATGAGAAAGCAGTTTTTTCGAATGCCTTTACCATTTGACCTCTTGTAAAGAAACCTAAATCTCCACCTTTCTTCGCTGAGGGGCATGTTGAATGTTTCTTAGCTAATTCTGCAAAATTAGCTCCACCGTGTAATTCTTCAAGAATAGCTACTGCTTGTGATCTTTTTTTGACAAGAATATGACTTGCTTTAACTTTAGACATTATATCACCATGTTTCATAATTTTATGATATTAATAAGTATTTCATTTTGTATTAAGAAAAAGTATAATTATTCAAGAATTATTCTCGCATCAATGGCCTTTAGTCCCTCTAAAGTTGCTACAACCGGATTTAGATCCATTTCCTTTATTTGAGGATAAGTTTCGATAAGATTAGAAATACCTAAAACAAATGAAATTAATTCAGATTGATCAACTTTAGGTTGCCCTCGGTAACCATCTAACATCTTTTTACCTTTTATCTCAGCAATCATTTCTAAAATATCATCTTCGTTTACAGGAATCAGACGGAATGATACATCTTTGTAAACTTCAACAAAAATCCCACCAATACCGAATGCAATCATTTTTCCAAATTGCTCATCTGTATTGGTTCCGATAAGTAATTCTACACCTTCTACCATTTCTTCAATACTAAACCCAGTAATTTTAGCTGAGGGATAGAAATTCTTGACACTCTCAACCATTTCTTCGTGTGCTTTCTTCAATTCTTCATCTGAACCAATATTGATCTTGACACCACCTGAATCAGATTTATGTAACACATCTTCAGAAACAACCTTCAGAACAATGGGGTAACCTATTTCGTGAGCTTTGTTTAAGCATTCTTCCAGATTTTTCGCAAATGCCATCTTGTTTAATGGAAAACCAGCAAAAGACAATACATTTCTAGATTCCTCGTAGGAAAGTACGGTTCTTCCTTGAGATGCACATAATTCTAGAACCTTAGTAATTTCATCATTCATCTAAATCACTAAATTGACATATTCCTAAGATAAACTTACAATTTAAAGATTTACTATAGGATTGAAGAAAAAGAAATAAAAAATGCGAGAAAATTACTTAAGAGAAATTTCAAGGTCTTGTAATGGAGAAAACAAGTCTACACCTGTTCTTTCTTTGACCAGTTTAATTATGCGATTGTAAAGTTCTTCATAATCAAAGTCTTTGATGTTGTTACGTCCAGGCATAACTAATTTATGTTCATTTCCCACATCAATGGCTTTGGCGTATCCTGCAGTTGCATGACGTAATATTGCACTCATAGGATCCCAAGTAAGAACACGGAAAAGTCGTTCTTGAGATAAGCGCGTACCATCAGCAACAATTACTTGACCAGCATGAAGAGAATATCCTACTCCTACACCTCCTCCACCATGGTATGAAACCCAGGTTGCACCACTAAGAGCATTCCCCATTAGATTGATTACAGGATAATCACCAATTGCATCACTTCCATCCTTCATCCCTTCTGTTTCTCTATTAGGAGACGCGACACTTCCTCCATCTAAATGATCTCGACCTATTACTACTGGGGCTTTCAAAATCCCTTCCGAAACAAGTTTGTTCATTAGCATTCCAAAAGCTGCCCTTCCCACAAATCCAGCCCAAAATACTCTTGCAGGTAAACCTCCTTCAAATGGAATATATTTGTCTGCTAATTCTAACCAGTTCACAAGTTGTTCATCATCAAAGAATAATTTCTTTGCATATTCGTCAGTTTTTCTGATGTCCTCTGGATCATTACTAAGAGCCATCCAACGGAAAGGACCTTTACCTTCACAGAAGAGAGGACGAACATATTCTAAAACAAAACCTGAATAATCAAAAGCATCGTCAATACCCATTTCATAAGCTTGTTGCCTAATATTATTTCCATAATCAAAAGTTTCTGCACCTCTCTTGCTTAGTTCAACCATCAGACTAACATGTTTAACTACAGTTTTCTTAGACCTTTCTAGATATTCTTCAGGACTTTCCGCCCTCAATATATCAGCTTCATCGTAACCAATCCCCATCGGATAATAACCATTCAACAAATCGTGTGCTGAAGTTTGATCTGTTAAGACAAGGGGGGTAATACTCTTTTCAACCAAATGATGTAGTAAATCTACTGCGTTACATAGAACACCTATTGAAACAGCATCTCCTTTTTCAACAGCATCTTTAGCTATAAGGATAGCTTCTTCAATTGATTCTGTCTTATAGTCTAAATAAGGAGCACCTTGATCTCTTCCAGTATTATACATTCTATCAATCAGATGTGGATTGACTTCTGCGATTATTCCTACTTTCCCACACATTTTGATGGCTAGAGGTTGGGCTCCACTCATTAAACCTAACCCTGCACTGACAATAAGATTTTTCTCAAAATCATCTAGTCCATTGTAGGCAGTCTTCTTCTCAGCTGCTTTAATCGCTGCTACTATGGTTTCATATGTGCCTTGAATAATACCTTGTAATCCGATGAAGATGAATGAACCAGCTGTCATCTGTCCATAAACTGAGAGACCTGATGCAACAAATTCTTCAAAATGTGGTGTCCAATGAGGAACAATTACACTATTTGTAATAACACATCTTGGTGCCCATTTGGTTGTTTGCATTTTACCATATGGAACTCCTGATTGAAGAAACAAAGTTTCGTTTGGTTCAAGTGTTTTTAATAAATCTACTGTTTCAAAAAATGCTTTCCAATCTCTTGCCACCTTGCCTGACCCACCATAAATGTACAGTTTTTCCCAATCTCTGCCATTATGTAGATTAGAAATCATTGCTCGGATGACTGCTTCTGTTTCCCATCCAGCTTTTGTTGAAGGTCTTAGAGCTTCTTCACCTTTAGGAAGAGGAGGAATTTGATCAGGTTTATAATCCATTTTCAATCTATCCTCCTCAGACAAACGGTGTTTTCCACTCATTATTTCTTCCATTCTATTTCGATAGTTCATATAATCGCCTTTTAACAAGTATATTTAGGAATTGAATCACGAAGTCAAAAATTTTACCCTCTGGAGGTATCGATTACCCGAGGAAATTCTAACACATCATAAGCAAAAAGGAAATGGGTTCTCTTTCAAAAAAATGTAATGAACGATTAGTAACTTTAATAAACACATATTCAAGTTTTCGACTATGAAGGTTGTATATATTGGACATGGGTCCTCTGGTTGGACATCAGCTTCCACCCTCCGTGCATGGGATAGAAACGCAGAAATCACAATAATTGATAAAAAAAATCATGATGCATATCATCCTTGTGCTATGCCATATGCAATAGGCGGATTATGGGAAGATGAGAGTCTTCTAATTGAAACTTTGAATTATAAAATGATGAAAATAAACTTTTTACGTCGTCATGAAGCTCTCAAAATTGATCGTCAAAACAAGAAAGTCAGCGTTAAAAATCTTGAAAATGATGAGGTTTTCGAAGTTGAATATGATTACCTTGTTGTTTGTATTGGTTCTAAAGCTAAATATCCTCCGATTCCTGGAGCCGATGGAAAAAATGTTCATGCTTTGAAATGGATTGAAGATTCAGCAAAAATACGAGAAGCTGCAGCAAAAGCCTCAAAAGCTGTTGTTTTAGGTGCTTCTGCGATAGGACTCGAAGTTGCTACAGAACTCGCTCACAGAGGTATTGAAACTGTTGTTCTTGCAAGATCAAGACTTATGCGTCTACTAATAGATCCAGATTATGCTGATGAAACAGTTAAACAACTTGAAGCGAAACTCCCCAAGTTAAAATTTGTTATTGGTGTTGGGATAAATGAAATTGTTCTAGATGATAATGGTATGGCAACAAAAGTTACAACTGATCAAGGAGATTTTGAATGTGATTTTGTTGTTGCAGCTACAGGTATTAGACCTGAAGTAACCTTAGCACAAGAAGCAGGATTAGAAATTGGTGAATCAGGTGCAATTGTAACTGATGATGAATTGAAAACCTCAGACCCCAATATACTTGCAGTAGGTGATTGTGCCGAAACAATACATTTAGTTTCAAAACAACCTATTAACTCAGCTATAGCAACTTGCTGTGTAAGAATGGCAAGAGTAGCAGCTATGACAATTGCAAAACCTGGAACTTTGAAGTTCCCAGGTACAATGAACAATTTCATAGTACCATTTATGGATCTTCGAGTAGGTTCTGTAGGACTAATCAAGAAAGCAGCAGAAGATGCAGGATTCGAGGTTGTTATGGCTAAAATTAAAACACACAATAAACCCACTTATATGCCAGATGCTGAAGAATTATTCTTCAAAATACTTGCAGATAAGAATACTGGAAAGATACTAGGAGCTCAAGCAGTTGGTCCAGATTCCATAACTGACAATCTAAATATAATTTCATTAGGAATGCAAAACGAAATGACATTTCTAGAATTATTGCAATCTGATTTATGTTATGCTCCAGCAGTAAATGAGACAATATATCCAGTCACACAAGCTTTAGAGATGATCTCAAGAAAAATGCTCCGAAGAAAATAATAAGAAGAGATGAGTATTTAGCTCATTCATATTTCCTTTTCTTTCTTTTGTTAACTTTTACTACTATTGCAAATAGCATTATAGCCCCACTCCCAATAAGAATGGAGTAACCTTGTGTTGTTTGAGGTTCTGTATTTCTGAAAGTAATTAATACTGAAGTTTGGTTTGTTAATCCTTGATGATCAATTGCAACAGCAGTGAAATTATGAATACCATCTTCATATTCAGTAGTATCACAAATATAGCTCAACTCAGGATATGGATAGTAATCAGGCATTGAGATACTCTCAATCAAAGTTCCATCCAAATAGAGATCGATATTTTCTAATCTTTGATTATCATCACCCTTTACTGTCACATCAATACTAGCTTCGACTACTTCATCAGAATCTGGTCTAATAATAAATACTGATGGGGGAACTATATCAGTAGGAGCTGCTCCTAGTGCATTGAAAGAAAGGTAGGTTGATACGATATCAGCAACATACCCATAAGAATCATATGCTAATATATTAATCTTGAATGAATCACCCAAATTTAGTCCATCAAATGTTACATCTCCCATATAGACATTGTCTATCAAAGGATTTTCCAGTTCAACCATTTGGATTTCATCATCATTTATTGGATACATAAAACCATCGAGTGGATCATATGGCTCCCAGCCTATAGGTACAAATCTGGCATAGACTTTACTTATATCTGTTGAACTTTCAATTTCAACTTCAATAATTGCAGAGCAAGTAAAAGGATCGTAAACCTCGTATATATGAAGAGGTACTCTCATTATTTCGATTTTAGGAAGGCATATTCTTGGCTTAGCGTGAATCCACGTGTCTAAGGCATCAAACCCTTCTCCACCCGTAGGTAAATAGTCATTCGGATAAGGAGTGGTTCCATATCCATCATGATTATCATCAAGTTTAGGTGATTGATTTTTCCCAAGAGCTCTAATGTGATCTACGCCATCATCAAATGACACTCCTATTGATCTACATGAAGCAATGGATGACCAGAATGCTTCTGAAAAAGCACCCCAGTTTCTTTCAGTATTGAAAGCTGCTCCTTGGTATGTGCTAGTTGATGTTACAATTATTCTATTATCCTTACTTAAGGTGTCAATAAATGATCCTGAATGGCATCCTTCAATTACAACTATAATTCTTTTACATCCTGTAGTTGCTTCAAAATTATTCAAGTATGAATTTAGATGATAATCCCTCAAAGCATCATCGACCATAACCCCAAGTGCATTGATATCACCATGAGAAAGGAGATATAACCCTAGACTTTGTGTTGAATTGACATGCTGAGGTGCCCATTCCTCAATTGCCCATTGCATATTGATTTTTGTTGAAGAAGTATTAACATAAGGTTGAGTTAATGCATCTACTTCTGGTCCCATATAGAAAATTTTCTCCGCTGGAAGACCAAAAGATCTCAGAATCTCATATGTCTTATTACAACCATATTTCATAGCTTCAGTATCATTGTGATATTTTACATCTCCAGCCATAACTATCCAAGCACTTTGTGTTTCCGAAAAAGAGGAAATAGTAGGGTTTTCTGAAGATTCAGTATCCGAAATTGCAGAAATATTAGTTATTACTTGTAAATGAAGAGTAGAAAAGGCAAAAATCAGCAAAACTGGAAGGGCTAATATTTGTTTTTTGAGGGGGTTCAAGTTTATCAAGTTATTAATAATATCAATCAATCTATTAAGTTTTATTGGAGTTTGAACGTTTATAATTCTGGAAAACATTAATTTGGAAGTACTTCTATATTCAATTACTGATATTGGAAATTAGAGAAAGAAGTGAGACCAATATGACTAAGTACAAACCAGTAGATCCAATCAAATCTCCAAGATTTTCAGGTATACGAACATTCATGCGTCTACCTCACACACAAAAACTTGAAAATGTCGACTTTGCGATAATTGGAGTTCCTTCTGATGCCGGAGCTTCCTTTAGAACTGGACAAAGGGAAGGACCATCCGCAATAAGAAGAACTTCTGCTCTATTAAGACATCACAACCCAATTCTAAAAATAAGTCCATTTGAGTATCTTTCTGGTATTGATTATGGTGATTTACCAGTTGTTCCAGGATATATCGAAGAAGGGTATAAACGAATTGAAGAATCTCTTTTTCCTATAGTAGATAATGGAATCATTCCCATTCTCCTAGGTGGTGACCATGCAATTTCTCTCCCCGAATTAAGAGCAATTGCAAAGAAACATGGCCCTGTTTCA
Source organism: Candidatus Heimdallarchaeota archaeon (assembly GCA_021399395.1). Taxonomy (GTDB): domain Archaea; phylum Asgardarchaeota; class Heimdallarchaeia; order Heimdallarchaeales; family Heimdallarchaeaceae; genus UBA460. The sequence continues at coordinate 25,264 of JAAFKJ010000043.1, read as the reverse complement.
TTAATTCACTTTGATTCTCATAGCGATACTATCGATGAATATTTTGGAATGCCATACAATCATGGAACACCTTTCAGTAGAGCTATAGAAGAAAAATTACTTCTAGTAGATAGTTCTATTCAAGTTGGTTTAAGAGGTTCCGTATATAGCTCAGAACATTTAGAAATACCTCGAAAATTAGGATTAGAAGTGTTAACAACTTCTGATATTAAGGGGATGGGATTAGAAGAAACTATTAATGCAATAAAAGAGCGTGTAGAAGGAACTAAGGTCTTTGTAAGTTTTGATATTGACTTTGTTGACCCTGCATATGCACCTGGTACGGGGACACCTGAGGTAGGAGGATTTAACAGCACAGAAACGTTGAAGCTTGTAAGAGGCTTAGAAGGATTAAATTTCGTGGGTTTTGATTTAGTTGAAGTATTACCTTCATTTGATCCATCAGAGATTACTTCGTTACTAGCCTCTAACATAATTTATGAATTCATCTCACTTCTTTCAATAAATAAGAGAGATGGGATTTTTTAAGTTCAGTGGGATAGAAATTGTTTTTAATGCCCATTGCTTTTTCGCTTTATGTTAAAGAAAGGTATTGCAAAGCAGTGTCTCCATCTTATTGATAATTGGCTTGATTTCCAAACATATATCAAAGAAATACCTGGTATCACTGTTGGAATTTTTGTTGAAGATGAAATAATCTTCAAGAAAGAATATGGTTATGCAAATTTAGAAAACAAAGTTAAACTAACAAATCAACATCTATTTCGTATAGCATCACATTCTAAACTTTTTACTGCGACTGCAATCATGAAACTCTATCATGAAGAAAAACTCTCTTTAGATGATAAAGTATCCAAATTTCTACCTTGGTTCACTTCAGAAAAAGAGGAAACTATCAAACAAATCCGTATAAGACATTTACTTACTCACTCAAGTGGAATGACACGTGATGGCACCACTGCACATTGGTATAATCATGAATTTCCATCCATTGATGAAATAAAAGCTCAAGTGGAGCAAGGGATTAGTTTCTTCGAGACAAGTGAGGTATTCAAGTACTCGAATTATGGTTTTACTCTCTTGGGACAAATCATCGAAACAGTATCAGGTCAAAGCTATCCTGATTTTATTCAAAATGAGATTCTTAATCCTCTCGATATGCAAAACACAATCATTGATGTTGATGAGACTAATCTTTCAAGACATGCAACAGGTTACAAAATTAAGTATCCAAATCAAGATAGAGAAAAGTTCGAGCATGTCCCTGCTAAAGTTATGCATTCAGCAACAGGATTAAGTAGTACTGTAGAAGATTTAATCAAATTTTATAAAGCGCACATATTTGGTAATAATACACTCTTCCCAGACTACATCAAACGTGAAATGCAACGTATTCAGTTTAAATCAGAGAAAATTAATTGGGGATTAGGTTTTGGTATCACCGAGCTTCCTGGAATAAAAATCGTTGGTCATGGTGGAGGGTACCCTGGGTTTATTACTAGATCTGGGCTTATTCAGGATAAAAAGGTAATAGTGGTTGTACTAACAAATGCTGTAAATGGGCCAGCGCTAGTTCTAGCAACTGGAATAATTAAAATTCTTGCTAAGATTGAAAAGGACAAAGAGAAGTATAAACTTAAACCAGAGGAAACTCAACAGGATTTCAAAGATTTATTAGGCATTTACAAATCAGATTGGGGGACATCTTTATTCAGTCAGATTGGACCAAAACTTGTTGTTACTGGTCCTAGAGATGATGACCCAACAGAGTTTTTACAAATCTTCAAACATGATAAGGGATATAGATTTATAGCTCCTAAAGAACCAGCTTTTGCATCGCCAGGACAACCCGTAGAATTCATTGATGGTCCAGATGGTCCAGAAGGAGATAAGATTTTCATCGATAGTCATAAGGGTAAAGCTAAGAAATATCATTTAGAATATTAGAACGAGCTTCCCTTCAACTTTTTTATTTATCTACAATGGATAACATTTTTATCTATAAAGAAAAACCGATATTAAACGCTAAAAGGCGATATTATTATGGGTAAATTAGTTAAAACTCCTATGTGGAAAGTTCATGAAGATGCTGGCGCTAGAATGACCGATTTTGCTGGCTATTATCTTCCAGTTTCCTACACTGGTATTGATGAAGAAATCATGGCTACAAGAGAAAATGTTTCAATTGTAGAAGTAACAGATATGGGTCGTTATTCTCTGAAAGGAAAGCATGCAACAAAATTATTGGAATTACTCACACCACGAGATATTGCAGCCATGAATGATATGAAGTGTGGTTACACCTATTATCTCAATGAGAATGGTGGTTACCGAGACGACACAATTATTGGTAAAAAGAGTGAAACAGATTACTTCAATGTATGTAACGCTGGAAGCCAAACTGTAAAAGTTTTAGCTTGGATAGGTCAATTTGTTAAAATCTTTGAAGAACTTACAGGAGAACCTCTTGAGTTTAAGGATTGGACATTAGAGACAACCATGTTTGCAGTTCAAGGACCAAATACAAATGTAATATTAGAGAATTTAGGTGTTACTGATACTGGTAGATGGAAAATGGTTGAAACTGAAATTGAAGGATGTAAGTGTCTATTCACCGGTACCGGCTATACAGGCGAGATGGGTTTTGAGGTAGTCGTTTTTGATTCTGATTTAGCAAATCCTGAAAAAGGTATTAAGGTATGGAATGCTATTCTTGAAGCTGGCAAAGAAGTAGGTATAGCACTTTGTGGTCTTGGTGCTCGTGATGCATTAAGAATAGAAGCTGGATTACCACTTTATGGTGAGGATATTCACGAAGAAGTTACTCCAGTAGAAACTGGATATGATTTCAAAATCTTCTGCAAACATGACAAAGAACCATTCTACTTTGGCAAAGAAGCATTATTAAAAGCTAAGAATGAAGGTGTAAAGATCAAGCATGTTGGAATTAAGTTACTTGATAAAGGAATTCCTAGAGCAGATTATGAGATCCTCAATACAGCTGGAGAGAAAATAGGTTACATGGTAAATGGTGTTCGCTCCCCCGTAATTGGCAATATTGGTGTTGGTATGGGTTTTGTTGATATCGAATATTCTGAACCAGAAACTGAAGTATTAGTCCAAATCCGTAAAAACCAAGTTAAAGCAAAAGTAGTAAAAATGCCATTTTATGATACTACTAAGTTTGGTTGGAAACGAGAATAAAAGTTTCTCCCCTTCTTTTTTTATTTTTCTTTTACGTTTTGAGCATTTATTATAAGTGTTTATGGATTTTTAAAACTATTAACGATAGTGACATAATAATTATTTCAGTAACTGTAATATTAAGAAGAAAAAAACCACTTTAGGTGCTTATTTCTTACTAGAACGTTCTTTTTCACGTTTTTCAATCAAATATTGATCAGGATCTTCCCAAATAGGGATTTTAGCTTTATTATTGTGTTCTGTTAGAAAAACTCTTGCAGCAGTTTCTAAATCTAGTTCTCCACCTTTCCTTATCTTGTGTCTTTTTTCAGCAAATTTTTCCAGAAATTCAGGAGGAGATTCATATTCTATCTCATAAGTTTTTGAAATCGTATCAGGATCAATTTCATTTATTCTATGTATGAGAGACCATGCTGCTTTTACAGGATCAGAAAGTCTCTCTGGTCGTGCTATACCCAGTAATATTTGATCGGCCATTGACATTTTAAAGGGAATAACTCCAGGAGTATCAAAAATTCTTAACCTTGTTGTGATTCGTAGTACTTGCAATGCTTTTGTATATCCAGGAATTGGAGCAACAGGAGCACTTGATCTTCCTTTGAGAATATTGATAAGAGAGCTCTTACCTGTATTTGGTAATCCTATAAAACAAGAAGTAATGTAAAAAAATTCCTTATTAACAGAAGATAAAATCTTATTTCTAAGTACAGCTGTGCTCAATCGTTCTCGTGCAGATGTAGGAATAATTGTAATTTTCTCTTTTTCAAGAATCTTTTTCCATTTTGATACTATATGATTTGGTACAAGATCAACTTTGTTCATGGCAATCAGAAGTGTTTTAGAGGAGTTTCTCAGAACCATATTTTCATATTTTTTGGTTCGTGATAAACTAGGAAATCTAGCATCAACTACTTCGATTATTACATCACTGCCCTTAATCATCTTATATACCATAGTATCATAGTCGTCTTTCCTTGGCATGTTTTTCACTGTATATTTTTTATGGAGTTAATATTTCTTAGGAGGTCCAACATCAGGATGTTTTGGTTGAAATGGACGATCTGGATGAACTGGTGGTGGAACACCATGATCTCTTACATGAGATTCTAGCAATCTGCGCAACGTTTCAACCTCTTGTTCGAGTTTTTTCACTCTCTGTTCTAGAGGTAATAATTCACTATCCATATTAGTACAGAAAAGTGAAAAGATATAAAAGATGTGATTGAAGTTCAAATAATGAGATTTCATGATGCACATTGCCATATTGCTAGCAAAAGCTTTCAGAAAGACTTTGAGTTAGAATCCTCAATGAGAAAATGGATTGATATGGGATTGGATTATGTAATTGGAGTTTCAACAAAATATTCAGAATCAAAAAAAATCTTGGATTTAAGCAAAGAATATGAAAAAATTATCCCGGGTATTGGTGTACACCCCTGGAGTGCAAAAAAACCGATAACGGATGAGATAAAAGAAAGTTTCTTTCATCTCTTTTCGGAGAGTAAACAAGTAGTTGTTGGTGAAATAGGATTAGATTATCACTTTATCAAAAATGAAGAACGTTATCCATACCAAGAACAATATTTTCGCTTTTTTTTGCAAATTGCAGAAAAAAACAATCTTCCAGTAAATATTCACCTTAAGGGAGCAGAAGAAGATGTAGCGAGTATACTTTCAACTTATAGAATTAAATCCTCTAACGTGTTAATACACTGGTACTCAGGTCCGACTCAAACATTGAAAAAATTCATAGAAAGAGATTATTTCTTTACAATTAATCCTTCAATTCTAACAGGTTCCCCCCATATTGAAGTCCTCAAGGAAGTTTCAATAAATCGAATATTAACTGAATCGGATGGAAACGTTAAATATACAATAAATAATGAGAGAGTTATAGGATCACCTGGAATTATCCCTAAAGTAATGAATAAAATTATAGAAATTACACCTTATGATTTAGATGAAATTTCCAAAATTCTCTATGATAATTTGAGAAACTACACAAATATTGGATAGTAACCATTATGACAACAAAGTCAATGAAAGATCTAATAGATCAAAAAGAGCATTATCGTTCAAAGGTTCTAGAGCGTGCAAAAACAACCACTAAAAAGGTTGGATATCATTTCAACTGTCCTGATGGTGTTGTATCTGCAGCACTTCTAAAACATGTTTTTCCTTCTTTGAATCTACAATTTATACCTATTGATTATCCTATGTTGAAAGATAAAGAAGTTATGGAGAGTTTTACTTTAACAGATTGGTTCGCAATTGTTGATTTAAGTCCCTTTAACTCTAAAGAAATTGATTATTTCTTCGACCACCATATTTCTAATGTAGGGAAGAAAATCAACGCAACTGAACATGTTTTTGATCCCAAAGCACCAAGTGCAGCAGCTCTTATAGCACTTTATTTTTCCGATAAGGTATCGAACTACATGAAAGAACTCGCAGATATTACTGAAATAACTGATACTGCAAGTTATAAAACTCCAGCTCCCTTAGCTCTCAAAGAGAATTTTGAAGAAAATGATTGGGATGACAAAATCTGGTTCTTACAAGATGTCTGTAAATCGACTTATACTATAGAAGAACATGATCAGCTCATTGAAATTCTTTCCATCAACGGTTTAAAGGGTCTTTGGAAAGAGGAAATATTAGAACGTGTAAAAGCTGTTCGACAGTCAAGAAAGGATGCTTTTGACCGAGCTGAAGAAATAGATATTAAGGATTTCATCATAATTATTGACTCTCCATTACACTACAATACTGCCTTTATTGCAAGTGAAGTTATGAAAAAAGGTGCTACAGGAGTTGCATATATTACAGTTTATCCAGATGAAGTAAAAATAAGTCTCAGATTGAGCAGATCTCTAAAACCTCAAACTGTCGAGAAGTATCGAGTTGATCTCTTAGCAAAAAAGATGGATGGTGGAGGTCATAAAGGCGCATCTGGAGCAGAAATGGAAAGTCTTGAACCATCCTTGGAAGAAATAATTGAATGGACCAAAGAAAAAGTTCTTGAAACTGAAATTGTTGATTTGAGACAAAAGTAGAAAAAGGATTGTTTATCCTTTTACATTTCCAAGAGGTTTTACTCTTGCGATAGGATGACTAATTCCTGAAATTTTCAAAGCATTTACTACTTCATCAATATCTTTGTAAGCAAAACCTGCTTCTTCAGCCAAACCTGGCATTGATGCTCCTTTAACATAGATACCTTTTTCCCTCATTTTTTGTTGAAGGAAATCACCTCTAATTTGTCTCTTAGCTTTGCTTCTACTCATTGTTCTACCAGCTCCATGTGCAGTAGAACCGAAACTTACTTCCATTGCTCTTTGAGTTCCAGTAAGCAGATAAGATCCAGTTTCCATGGATCCTCCCAAAAGAACAGGTTGACCCAGTGCTTTATACTCCTCTGGAATTTCAGGATGATTTGGTGGAAAACCCCTAGTAGCTCCTTTTCGATGAACCATCAATTTCTTCTTTTTGCCATCTACCACGTGATCTTCAATTTTTGCGATATTGTGAGCAACATCATATATTAGGTCAAGTCCTAAATCATCTTCATCTTGTTGGAATACTTCTGTAAAGACTTGTCTCACATTATAAGTTATAACTTGCCTATTTGCATAAGCCATGTTTGAAGCACAGCTCATGGCAGCGAAGTAGTCTTCACCCTCTTGAGAATTGATAGGTACACTAGCTAATTCTTGATCTTGTATAGGGATGTTATATTTATTCATGGCAGTTAAGCAAGTTCTGAGATAGTCAGTTGCAACTTGATGTCCAAATCCTCTTGAACCACAGTGTATCATGGCTGTTACCTGATATGGTTTAGTCAAACCAAATTTAGCTCCCTTTTCAGGATCGAATATATCCCCTGGTTTTATAACTTGAATTTCCAGATAGTGATTTCCAGAACCAAGCGTTCCCAGTTGTCTTAGTCCTCTACTTTTTGCCTTATCACTCACTTTGGCTGCGTTAGCTTTTGGCATCTTTCCTTGGCTTTCTATCCTACGTACATCGGCTTCACGTGCATAGCCATTCTCTTGGCACCATTGAGCACCATTTTCTAAAACTGAATCAAATTCAGAACGAGATAAGTTTGCCAATTTAGGATCATGTTTGAGTTGTACTCCAACACCTGCTGGAACTTTGCGGAATAATTTTTCAATAAGTTCTTTTATTTTTGGGCGAACATCTCTTTCCTCAAGGGTTGTTGTGAGCATACGCACTCCACAGTTAATATCGAAACCCACTCCACCAGGACTAATTACACCTTCTTCCATATCCATTGCCGCTACTCCACCTATTGGAAACCCATACCCAGCATGTGCATCTGGTAAAGCAATAGCATATTTTTGAATTCCAGGAAGGGTTGCTACATTAGTAATTTGATCTATTACCCTGTGTTCAATACCTTTCTTTAAAGCAGGAGTAACAATCAATCGAGCTGGTACTCTCATTCCTTTCTTATATGTTACAGGAATTTCCCAAGTTGTTTGATCTATCTGTTTCATAGGTATGTTATCATTTGACATTTTTCTCATTTAAATGAAGATATTAGTTTTAATAAATCTCGTGATTTATCATAAAAAAACGAAAAAAGGATAATTTTTAATTTAGTCACAGTATTTTTATTTGATTTCAATGTTCAGATACAACATACTTACAGAAGAAGTAAAATCAGATTTTGCATTTGAAGTATTCTCAGATTCTATCTCCGGGTTATTTAGAGGAGCAGGGATAGCTATGATGCTAGCTATGGTGGATACTAAAGAGTTGGTTGCAGATAAAAAATGGGAATTCAAGCTGAAATCAGAGAATCTGAACTTATTATTATTTGACTTTCTTGGAGAGTTGGTATATCTTAAAGATGTAGAATCTATCTTATTCAAAGATTTTGAGATTAAAATTGAAGAGGAAAACGAAATGTCTCTTAATTGTGTAGCTCATGGAACTGAAATTGATTATTCAAAAAATGAGATTTTAACTGATGTAAAAGCCATTACAATGCACAAATTTGTTCTCGAAAAACGAGAGGATGAATGGTATTGTCATGTTATTGTAGACCTTTAGAAAAAATGATGAAACAAACCTAAGAAAGCATATTGACTGATTCGTATCTTATTAATAATATTTATAAAGTGAACTTCTTCCGTTAAACCAATTCTACAAAAGAAGAGGATTCAAAATGGTAGACGAAATTGTTCTTAAAGATAAATACAAATTTGTAAAAGAACCTTACAAGTATACTATAACACATGAATGGGTACTTGAAGAAAACGGTGTCTGGTTATACGGTGTAACAAATTATGCAGCTGTAGAGCTTGGCGAATTAGCTTACGTAGAGCTTCCTGGAATTGGTGATACTTTTTCAACAGGCGATTCAATGGGTATCATTGAAGCTTTGAAAACAGTTTCAGATTTCTATGCTCCTTTCGATTGTGAAGTTGTTGAAGTTCATTCTGATTTAGAGGATGATGCATCAGATATCACAGAAGACTGTTATGGCAAAGGTTGGTTGCTTAAAGTCAAACCAACAGCCGGTACAGATGTCTTGATTAGTGCTGAAGAGTACGCAAAACAGGTCGAAAAAGAAATAGAAGAAGGAACCCATTAGTTTTTTTAAGAGGCGATTTTATCCCCTCTATTTTTATGAATAATAAAGAGGTACAAAAATGAAAGAAGATTTTAAAGGACATCCCTACCTTGCAAATAGTCAACAGGATCTCAATGAGATGATGGAATATCTCGGTATCAAAGATATCGAGGAATTATTTTCTGATATACCTGACGAAATTCGCTTTAAAGGTGAGTTAGATCTTCCATTCTATAAAAGTGAATACGAACTTATTGAAGCTGTGAAAGCTAAATTAAGCAAGAATATCACTACAAGAGAGGTTAGATCTTTCATCGGTGGAGGAGTATTGGATATCTATATACCAGCTATCCAAGATGAACTACTCAGAAGAACAGAATTCTATAGTGCTTATACCCCCTACCAACCAGAAATATCTCAAGGAACTCTTCAGAGTTTATTTGAGTATCAAAGTATGATATGCGAAATAACAGGTATGAATGTTGCTAACTGTTCTTTATATGATTGGGCTACTGCCGTAGGTGAAGCTGCATTAATGTCAGCAAGAATCACCAAAAGAAACAAATTCATCTATACAGCTGCAACTGCACCAAACAGAGAAGCTGTTTTGAAGAATTATGTGGTTGGTGCCAATCTAGAATTAGCTGCAATCCCTTATGATTCAGCAACAGGTAAGATGGATATTGCTAAAGCTAAGGAAATGTTGGATGATACCATTGCTGGTATTTACATAGAGAATCCAAATTTCTTTGGTGTTATTGAAGATGAATTAGATGAAATTATCGCTAAAGCTAAGGAACTCGGTATCAAAGTTACCGTTGGTGCTGATATGAATTCATTAGCGCTTATTAAACCACCAGCAGAATATGGAGCAGACATATGCATTGGTGAAGCTCAAACAATCGGTGGAGGTCCACTAAATTACGGGGGTCCTCTATTAGGAGTTTTGGCAATGAAATTTGATAAGAGAGAAACCAGACAAATGCCTGGTCGTATAGTGGGAATCACTACTACATCTAATGAAGGTGAAAGAGCTTATGCAAATACTCTTGAAACAAGAGAACAACATATCAAAAGAGAGAGAGCAACAAGTAACATTTGTACAAACGAAGCTTTGGTTTCATTAAGTTGTGCAATTCATTTATCTCTTCTTGGTCCAGAAGGATATAAAGACACTGCAGAAACCATGTATCTAAGTGCACATTTCATAGCAGACGAATTAGAAAAGATTGGTGTGAAAAGAGTATTTAGTAGTGAGTTTTTCAATACCCTTTTACTTGACTTGAAGATTCCAAAGGACAAAAAGAAGGAATTTACAGATTTCATGCTTGAAAGAAAAATCTTTCCAGGAATTCCCCACTCATTTGATGGTGAAAACTACGATTACTTAGTAACAACATCATATCTCTTGTGTGAAGAAGATCTGAACGACTATGTTAAAGCAATTGGAGAATGGAGGAAATAGAAATGTACAGACAAGCAAAATATGATGAACCACTTATCTTTGAATTAGGTAAGAAAGGCAGAAAAGCTCATATCCCACCAAGATGTGATTTTTCAAGAGACAAAATCAAGATACCAGAAAATATGATACGAACAACTCCTCCTGAATTACCCGAACTTCACGAAGGAGAAGTTATGCGCCACTACGTTCGCTTATCGCACATGAACTATTGTATTGATGTCAATACCTATCCCTTAGGATCCTGTACTATGAAATACAATCCTAAAATCAATGAAACTCTTGCACGTTCTGAAAAACTGATGTATATGCATCCAAACCAACCTGTTGAAACAGCTCAAGGTATTCTAGAGATTATATATGAACTCCAAGTTGCCCTCGCTAATTTAGCAGGTCTTAAGTATACAACTCTACAAACTCCTGCAGGTGCTAGTGGAGAATACTGTGGTTTAGCGTTAATCAAAGCATATCATGAAGATAATGGAGATACACAAAGAGACGAAATTATAGCTCCAGATTCAAGCCATGGAACAAATCCAGCTAGTACAGTAATGAATGGAATGAAACTAATTGAGATAAAGTCCAGAGAAGATGGAAGAGTAGATATGGATGCCCTCAAAGCTGCTGTTTCAGACAAAACTGCAGGTTTGATGCTAACTAATCCCAACACTTTGGGTATCTTCGAAGATGACATTATTGAAATGTCTAAAATCGTTAAAGAAGCTGGCGGATTACTTTATTATGATGGTGCAAACTTTAATGCTATCGTAGGAAAAGTAAGACCAGGAGATATGGGTTATGATGTTTTACACTTTAACTTGCATAAAACTTTTGGAACCCCACATGGTGGTGGAGGACCAGGATCTGCTGCAGTTTGTTGTAACGATTTATTAGAACCTTACCTGCCTGTCCCGACAATCGATTATGATAAGGACAAAGATTACTACTTCTTCAACTACGACAGACCCAAATCTATTGGAAAACTACATGGGTACCATGGTAATATTGCTGTAGCTCTTAGAGCATATGCTTACATTGCTGCATTAGGATTTAAAGGACTTGTAAACACAGCTGAACAAGCAGTTTTAACAGCAAATTATGCAGTTAGAAAACTAGAAAAACTTGATGGTTTCAGAATTGCAGGTGGTAAAGATATTCCAAGAAAACACGAAGGTGTTCTTGAAGCAACTCCTTTCTTAAGAAACTATGATGTTTCAGGGATGGATATTGCTAAAATGATCATCAGCCGAGGATTGCATGCACCAACAGTTTACTTCCCTCTTATCGCACATGAAGCTTGGATGGTTGAACCAACTGAGAATGAAAACAAAGACAGAATTGACCAATATGTTGATACTGTTGCAGAAGAGATGGAAAAAGCAAAAGCTGATCCAGACTATGCTCATCATGCACCAACATGGACATCAGTTGGAAGAATCGATTCTGGATGGTCAATTAGAAACTTAGTTGTATCTTACAAGATTTTGAAAGACAAACGAGAAAAAGGTGAATACGTACCTTAAATTCTCTTTTTATTTTTCTTCTTTTTTCTTTAAATTTAACAACAATAACTATCTACTAATTTTGTCAATTTTAAGAGGGAGAAAGAAGCTAGCCCTCCGAAGATGGTGAAACGAAACTTTGGGGTAGAGACAAATGCTTTAACCACGCAACAGAGTGGCAAGCTAGCTTCGATAAGAAAACAAAAAAAGAGTATAAAAACCTAAAAAGAAATTAAAAAGCAAATCAAAAGTAGTCAAAATTACTTCTTTTTAGTTCGTCTTCTTGTTATTTGGATTGGTGGATTAATGAAGATACCAACAATTAACATTAAAGACATTCCAAAAATTTCTTTGAAAGCAACACTATCAACTAAACCTGGAGGCATGAGCTCTCTAAATGCCTCTATGGCTTCAAACCCAAAGAACACTATTAATATTTGAATTACAAAATACAGTAAAACAGTATAAAGTGCTCCTCTCAAGAGATATCTGAATAACTTCCTTTCCCTAACATCTCTTACCCTATTCATTAGAGCTTCAGAGATTAAAAGTGAAACAGCTGTTAGAACAAAAGTTCCAAAAATAGGAAATGCTATCAATAATGGAAGATACTCCCAAGTATTAAATTCGACGATGTCATGTAAATAATAGAAATGTGGTATTTGAGCTAAGAAAGAAATAGCAAAAACTGCGACTACACTAGGCCACATTGACTGTTTATCCAGTATCCTTATTTTTGAACTCATTATAATCTTCCTGTGAATAAAACTGTTCTTGAAATCTACAAAAAAAATAAGTTATAAAGATATTTGTCATGCAGTCTTGTTAGAAATTCATGCAGTTTCGTTAAGCTAAATGGGTCTATAGTCAGTTTAAAAGATAACTAAAGCTAATATTATAGGGGCTTATATAGTTAAATGTCTTTATTAAGAAAGAGTGATTTAACACTCATGTAGCCTATGCGACCACCTCCCATTGCGGATTGTAGTCAAGCTACAAGAAAAATGGATCTCCTTCCACCATACTCATCAAGAATGAGAACAAGCGATCCGAAAACCATGCTCAAGTGTGGTGAACGGGGTAGGAGGGTACGTGATGTACCCATGTAGAGTATGTGTAGACCCACAAGGAATGAAACATACAACGACTACAAAATTAACTCAACGATGATTGGCTAAGAAGTCAACATGATGAAAACACATCACAAAGATTATCCTATTGAACTAGAGAAGCTCCTTAGTGTCCTTCTTCTTCGAAGGAGTATCCTTTTTCTATTCTGAATTCGCAGTAATTATGCCCTGTTCCATGGCATTTTATTTCAGTCACGATAGGAGGATCTTTTAGGATTAGAGCTAATCTTCCTGCTATGTATCCAGATTGGAAATCACATAGGGTTTCATTCATATCTGTCTCTGAGAAGTTAGCTCCAGATGCATAAGCACATTCATAGATACGGAGATACATTTCGTCCTCTTCTTCTCCTTCTGATATCTCAACAAAGGAATGAGCTCTTGGCAAATAATTAGTTGGATGAGTGAAATATTCCATCATAATTTTAGTAGCTTGTTTTAGAGACTCTATCGGTAATTCTGCCTGCTCTTTTGCTAATAAATCATAAATCAAAGCTTTCCCTGGACCAATCACACCCAACTCTCTTCCAGCGGAATACAAGAGAGCACCGCAGAATTTATCTTTAAACTTTAAAGAGATAATCTGTTGTTGAAGGGCGCTGATATGAACATAATCTACATCGTTTGGTCTAAGAGCTTCGGTCATTTTCAGAGAATTATAACCATGCAAGGTTGTCTCATGTATAAATTCGTAAAACAATTGTCTTCTGTGATCTTCTGCTGGAAAGTCTCCAAGGAATTGTACTTTCCTATCTTCCATTTTAGTTTCATGAACAAGATAAGGTGCTTTTCCTGGCTCTTTACCTAAGTATACCTCTATTTCAAATTCACAAAATGGGTCTCCAAGTCCCTTACATTTGGTCTCTTTTACACTTGTAGCAGAACCAATCATTGCTTCAACGGTTCCAGCGATTTCACCAGCTGTAAAATGACACAGAGTTTCCCCGATATTAATGGCTCCTGCACTATTAGCTAATTCATAAATTCGAAGAGTAGCAGTATACCCTTCCATTTGTGCAACATCACATTGAGTAGCATAATAGAGAGGAATAGTATTATTGTGACTATAAAGTTGAGCAAGAGCAATAAGAGTCTCTTGAAATCTTTCTTCAGGTTTAACTGCACCTACTTTGGGGTTAAGAACAGTAAGATAGTAAGGAGCTGCACCGAAAATACCTAATTCTCTACCATTTTGATAAAGAAGCTGTGGAATTAATGGATCTAATTGTAAGAGCGACATCATCACTTGCTGATAGACGCTAATGTGGACATAATCACCTAAATTCTTACGAACTAATTCTTGAGAGATGATACTACTAATGGTATTCTTTGTAAGAATCATCATGCTTTCAGTGCGTCTAGTATCTCGCTCTCGCTCTATGATGTTTGGTAGAATTTGAGACCAAAGTTTCTCACGGATAACATCTTCAGTAATCATTCCTTCAGCTATCCGCTCATCATTCATCATCACGACAGGAACACTCAGAATTCCATATTGAGCTGCAATCTCTTGATTTTCAGAGATATCTATAGTACTAACATGAAGAATTCCCTTCATAGAAGTACCTGCGATGTTCTCTATTACTCTCTCTACCTCTGGACATGCAAAACAATCAGGGCTAGTGAAGAATAATAATCTCATTCTTTCTGTTTCTTGAAAGGTATCTTCTTCATCCATACGGAATAACCCCAGTATTAGATATTTAAAGTTGAATGATAAAAAGATTTTCTTAAATTCCGGATGAAATAAAGAGAAAAAAGATAGATGATAGCTAAAGGCTTGCCTAAAAACATTTAATACAGAAGAGATTATTGTTAATTTTGGAGATTCTGCTACAAGAAGAGGAATACCCATGAGTAAAATCAAAAAGAGAAAAATTTTCTGTGTGTTTTTGCTTCTATTATTGCTTCTACAAGGATTGTTAAGAGTAAATGGTGAAATACCAGTAATCGCTTCAAGAGTATCTGGAATTATTGAAATTTCTCTTGTTTTATTTTCAGGAGATATTGGTCCGAATAAGACTCTATTTAATATTAATGTTGGAGTTGAAGTTCTAAATAGAGAGACTGAAAATTATACAGGAATCGATTTATCAGATTGCTGGCCAAAAGTACTAATTAATGCAACATTTGTCAATCAATCCTTTGAGCTAGAACAAGATATAATGTGTCATGCTACAGGAATGTATTATGATTATAGACCTGGGATTACGAGGGAATATGAGAAATTCGAATTTTATATTAACCAATCAGATTTGACTCGACTTCCAGATGGGAACTATACACTGTGGAGACCCATCAATACAGCATCATCTCTTGGGTGGGTTGATCCTGCAGAAGTACTATATACTAAAATTGAAATTAGTTCTGGAGATCTTGATATTTTCTATCCAGATTTTGGAGTTTTCACAATTCCTGAATTGAGTATAATTTTTCCACTTACTTTGATAACAACCACAGTCACTTTATGGGTAATTTTATTGCATAGAAAAAGAAAAGATAGAAAAAAGGTTTCAAGATAGTAAGAATTATGATGAGTTACTTTCTCTTGTTTAAAACAAGAATGGACAGACATCTTTCTTAGAGATAATCATATAGAAACATGTAGATGTTCTATACTCACTCTGAGTGGATACATCACGTATCCTCCTACCCCGTCCGCTATGCGAGGAGGCATAG
The DNA here is from genome assembly GCA_021399395.1 of Candidatus Heimdallarchaeota archaeon. Taxonomy (GTDB): domain Archaea; phylum Asgardarchaeota; class Heimdallarchaeia; order Heimdallarchaeales; family Heimdallarchaeaceae; genus UBA460. The sequence continues at coordinate 9,682 of JAAFKJ010000043.1, read as the reverse complement.
CTTTCGGATCGCTTTTGACTAAGATATTGTAAGCAGCATTGACATCAGCATTGATTAAATGACCATTAGCTGATCGAAATAATCCGCGTTTTATCCTTTTCCCAACATAGTTTTTAGTATAAAAGCTCCAGTAATATTATCATTTTTTACAGCATTGCAGCATTTTCAATTAATCGTAAGAATTATATATCAGTGATTAGACATGGAACGTGAAATATGTGTAAAGAGTTAACTCAAAACACATTAAAATACTAAAAAGGTGCAAAAAAATGATAGGTCAAGGACAAGTACCAGTCATCATCCTCAAAGAAGGAACTGAAAGAACCAAGGGAAGAGATGCTCAAAAGAATAATATCATGGCAGCAACTATTGTAGCTGACACAATAAAAAGCACTCTGGGCCCAAAAGGTATGGATAAAATGATGGTAGACAGTCTTGGAGACATTTTGATCTCTAACGACGGTGCTACTTTGCTTGATGAAATTGATGTTCAACACCCAGCTGCAAAAATGATTGTCTCTATAGCTAAAACGCAAGATCAAGAAACCGGCGATGGAACCACCAGTTCTGTTGTTGTTGCTGGCGAACTTCTCAAACTTGGAGGAGAACTTCTCGAAAAGAAAATTCATGCTTCCCTCATTGTTGAAGGTTTCAAAGCTGCTTCTCTAAAAGCTCAAGAGCTTCTTGATAAATATGCTAAAAAACTGAACCCAATTGAAGACGAAAAATTACTTCTTCAAATTGCAGGAACTGCCTTGAACAGTAAAGCTGTTCATGGGGCTAAAGAACTTATTGGGAAAATAGCTGTTGATAGTGTGAAGAGTGTTGCAGATGAAGAAGATGGAACTTTTAAGGTTGATCTCGACAATATAAAAATTCTTCAAAAGATTGGTAAAAATCTTGTTCAATCTGAACTTGTTGAAGGCGTTATTGTAGACAAAGAAGTTGTTCATACAGCTATGCCAAAGAGAGTTAAAGATGCAAAAATTCTATTACTCAATTACAATGTTGAAGTTCAAAAGGGAGAATGGGACAGAGAAATCAGAATTAATGATCCGTTAGAAATGAAATCTTTCTTAGATAATGAAGAACAAATACTCAGAGATATGGTTGATCAAATAGTTGCCACTGGAGCAAATGTTGTTATTGCTCAAAAAGGCATAGATGATATGGCTCAATACTTTATGGCAAAGAACAATATTCTAGCAGTCAGAAGAGTAAAGAAGAGTGATATAGAAAAAATTGCTCGTGCCACTGGAGGAAAAATCGTTACTAACCTCAAAGATGCTAAAGAAGATGATCTTGGTTATTCTGGTATGGTTGAAGAAGTCAAACTTGGTGATGACGACCACGTCTTTATTCGTGAATGTAAGAATCCTAAATCTGTTTCAATTATTCTCTATGGAGCAACAAAATACGTAACTGATGAAGCAGAAAGAGCTGTTCATGATGCACTCTGTGTAGTCAGAAATGTTGTTGAAGATAAAACATACTTACCAGGTGGAGGAGCAATCTACACAGAATTGTCCCTAAGACTTGATGAGTTTGCTGATGAGTTCAAAGATAAGAGACAATTAGCGGTCAAAGCTTTTGCTGATGCAATGTTATCAATTCCAACAACATTGGCAGAAAATGCTGGTATCGACCCACTCGACATTCTAAACGAACTTCGTTCTGCTCATGCTGAAGCAAATGTTGCTCAAGGCTTGAACTTATTCAAGGATGGTAAAATTCAAGATATGTTCAAAGCAGGAATTATCGAACCACATAGAGTTGTATCTCAAGCAATCAAATCTGCAAGCGAATCTGCCATAATGATTATGCGAATTGATGATGTAATCGTTGCAAAATCAGACAGTCCAGCTATGCCACCTGGCGGAATGCCTCCTGGTGGAATGGGTGGAATGGGTGGAATGCCAGGCATGATGTAAGTACCTCTCTTTTTCTTTTTATTTTTCTTATTTTTACTTTATTCTAATAACTTTTAAATGTAAGATTCTTGCTTTCACTATAATGCTAGAACAAGCAATAAAATTTCTATGTAATCAAAATAAGTTACAGCTTTTAACAAGAAGTTATAGAAATTTGAACGAAGTTCTGGTTTCCTTCATTATTGACAATGATAGGATATATGTTGTTGGACGCGCAAATAGCGTTCATGTCGAACACATAAAGTACAACCCCAATGTTGTAATTGAGGTTGAAGATCAGGAGAAAAGACTAATCATCAAGGGATTAGCAAAGATTCTGAAGAATCATCATTTGAAGGAGATAGCTTTCAAAGATCTTGCAGAAAAAGATTCAGTAACTCCTCAAGGCATTCATGGTTTAGTATTTATTGAGATTTCTATGTTAGAGATGAATGTTCAAGAATGGAATTTTAGTCAATGTTTTCCAGAAAACAATCCATCTAGACTGAATAAGGTTCTCAATAAAATAACTTCTTCACTTAAATTCTGGATCAGAGCTGCTCGGTTGCCTTTTGTATCTGTTAGTGTTATGGGGGTAATTGTAGGAACAGCAGTTGCATTTTCCGAGACAGGAACAATGAGTTCTTGGTTGAATTTTGTATTAGCATTTCTGGGGATAACATTTTTTCATATAAGCGCTGATATAAGCAATGATTTCTTTGATCACAAATCAGGTTTAGATGAGAGTAATATTCAACAGACACCTTTTTCTGGAGGCTCAAGAATGATTCAAAACAAATTACTTTCTCCAAGTCGGACACTCATAGCTGCCATCATCAGTTTGAGCTTATGCATAGCTATTGGATTCTATCTTAATTTCACAGTTGCAGATAATATCATCTTGTATATCGGTATTGGTGGGGTTTTTCTAGGAATATTCTATGTTGGAATCCCTTTCAAACTAGTATACTATGGTTTGGGAGAAATAGCAATTTTTCTAAGTTTTGGCCCAGCAATCGTATTTGGTTCATACTATGTACAAAATGAAAAATTTAGTTGGAAACCAATGTATGCATCTATTTTGGTTGGGTTGTTAATTTCATTGATACTATTCATCAATCAGTTTCCAGACTATGAGGCAGATAAAGCAAAAGGAAAGAAAAATTGGGTTGTGATTTTAGGTAAAAAGAGAAGTGTCATAGTTTATGTATCGTTCATGGCACTCACTTATATTTTGTTAATCCTTTTTGTAATCTTGCAGATATTACCACTTTTGAGTTTGATAGTTCTTGTTTCTCTACCATTACCAATTATAGCAACCATAAATGCGATAAAAAATTATGACAATTACCTAGCAATGATTCCAGCATCAGCCATGACTATACTTACATGTCTAGCTTTTTCGATATTGCTCAGCGTATCTCTGTTTATCTGAAAAAATATCGAGGATAGCAAAATTAAACTATTTTTTTACCATCTTGAACCAATACTTTACCCTTTTTAATTACTGTATTTACATGGTTAACTCCTAATCTATAAGGAATAGAATCTACAGTGGGTATATCTAAAATCTGAATATCAGCTGATTTTCCTAAATCAATCGATCCAATCTCATTTTCCCTATTAAGAGACATTGCACCACCATATGTTGATGCTGTCATTGCTTCTTCGGGAAGCATCTTCATCATAAAACAACCTAAAGCCATTACAGTCTGCATGTCTAAAACATAGCAATTGGGATTGAAATCAGAGGATAAAGCAACTGTCACCCCAGCATCTTTGAACATTCTAAAGTTCGCGTATTTCTTTGACATTAATACGAAGGGGGTTGCTGGAAGAAGATTAGCTACAACATTCGCTTCTGCCATTGCATCAGCTGATACGGCCTCTGATAACAGAAGGTGATCAGCTGATACGGCTCCAAGATTAGCAGCCATAATAGCAGCTCCAACATTTTCCATTTCATCGGCATGTACTCTGCTCTTAAAACCCAATTCATTAGACTGCTCCAAGAATAATGTTGATTCTTCTACTGAAAAAGCCCCTTTATCAGTCCAAATGTCTACAAACTCAGCTAGATTTCTAGATTTAATTTGTGGAAGGAGTTGTATCATACTTTCAACATATTCCCATTGATTACCTAAGAAATCTTTAGGAGTAATATGACACCCGAGAAATGTAGGAATAATATCTATAGGGTGTTTTTCATTAACGTATTGAATCACCTCTAATATCTTGATTTCACTCTCTGCATCTAAACCGTAACCAGATTTTGCCTCAATGGTAGTTGTACCATGTAAAAGCATTTCATCTAATCTTTGCAGAGCTAATGTTTCGAGTTCCGATCTCGATGCTTCACGAGTCTTGTTTACAGAAAACATTATCCCTCCACCACTTTGAGCTATATCTAGATAGGATTTACCTTGCAATTTCATTCTTAGTTCATGTGATCTATCACCTGCAAATACAAGATGTGTATGTGAATCAACAAATCCTGGACAAATAGTCTGTTTTTTTTCACAGTCTATTACATCGTAGTCAAATTTTGAGTAGTTAGACAAAATGGTCGAGGTTTCTCCTATTGCTTCAACTAAACCATTTTTGATTACAATAGCATCTGCAATTTCATTAGAATATACTGGTTCATACTGTGTTACTGGACCTAGAAATAATTCAGAAGCATTTGAAATGATAATGCCTTCTTTCGCTCTATTTTGCATTATTCTCAAGTTTTTAGGCTATTGCCTTATTTTTAAAGTTATGTTTGTAAAAATAGAAAAAGGAATGAGGAAAAATTTTTCCATTCCATTTTGAGTTAGTAGAAACTTAATAGTTCTAGTTTAGACTGCCTATCTCTTTTTCAACTTCTTCCAGAATCTCACAAGATTTGACTAATGCTTTCATTGCATTATGATCATCAAATAATGGTCTATCTATATCCAAGAATTCAACATGTTTTCGGATTACTTCTTTGGCTTTAGTTACACCGTCACCGAAATTAAATTCTCTAAAGTCTAAAGCTTGAGCAGCGGCCATTAACTCAATACCAAGAACCCCATATGCATTATCCATAATTTGGAAATTCTTAAGTGCAGTGTTCATCCCCATTGATACAAAATCCTCTTGATCTGCTGCTGCTGGGATAGACTGTATGCTAGCAGGCGCAGATAAAATTCTCATTTCTACTATTTGCATACATGCAGTATATTGACTTAACATCAAACCAGACATTAGTCCTGCATGTTTTGATAGGAAAGGTGGTAATCCTATACTCAAAGCTGGATGATTTAACCTGTTCATTCTTCGTTCAGACATTACACATACCATGGTAATGGCAGCACCAATCATATCCATTGGTAAGCATACGGGAGAACCTTGAAAGTTAGCGCCAGTTAGGGTGAGCTTCTCTTCTGCAAAGAAAACAGGATTATCACCTACTCCATTCAACTCAATTTCAACTTGAGATCTCGCCCAAATTATAGCATCATGTGCAGCACCCAATACTTGTGGTGCAGAACGCATAGAGTATGCATCTTGAACCTTAACTTTTAGTTTTGCTTCAAAGAGGTCTCCGCCTTTGAAAAGTTTAGAGAGAGATTTTGCACACCTGATAGCTCCTGGAAACCCTCGAACCTCATGAAGTTTAGGAGTATAAGGTTTCATATTACCCATCAATGCTTCGATTGACATAGCACATGCAATTTCAGCTTGTTTCATAAAACGTTCAGCATCATATAGGAAAATAGCACTCATTGCAGTAAGAAGGTTGGACCCATTAATTGCTGCTAAACCATCTCTTGCTTGCAAACCAGGTACTTCAATACCTGCTCTATCCAGCGCTTCCTTTCCTGGTAGCAATTCACCTTTGTAAAAAGCTCTACCTTCGCCCATAAGTAAAAGAGCAATTTGAGACATAGGTGCTAAATCACCAGAAGCACCAACAGACCCTTTTTCACAAACTTCAGGAGTTACTCCTTTATTTAACATTTCAACATATGTTTCAGCTATAATAGGTCTATTACCTGAATGACCATTTGCCAATACATTTATTCTACCTAACATAGCTGCACGAATATGCTCCAATGGAGCTGCCTCTCCTATTCCCGCTGCATGATTATATATCAAATATTTCTGAAACAGCAGAACTTCTTCACCTTTTAAAACAACTTCAGAAAATTCACCTATTCCAGTAGTAATTCCATACATAATTTCTTTTGCTTCAATTTTCTCCTCCAGCATCTCTCTACATTTTACCATTCTGTTCATTGCATCTGGATGAATTTCCACTTTTTCATTATGTCGCGCAACTCTTACAACATCTTCAATAGTTAATCCTTTACCTGTGATAACGTATGTCATATTATATTCACATAACTAGTTTTTATGAGTCTTTCAACACTCTGTTTAAAATATTTGTCCAACGTATTTGTTTATTGAAACAATTTGATTAATTTTGTAGAAAGCATAATGGATAAATATTTTACATTCAACAGATGTTAGATATATATGAACCATGAAGTTGTTATTCTAGATGGTGATTCCTTAACAATTAATGATTTGCTTGAGATTACACGATTTGGTAAGAAAATCAAGATAAGTAAAGACGGAAGAGATCGGATTAATAAAGCAAGGGAGATAATTGAAGAAAAACTTGCTAATAATGAAGTAATCTATGGAGTTTCAACAGGTTTTGGAAAGCTTGCCGATGCAATTATTTCTCCTGCAGAAAGAGAATTACTCCAAAAAAACCTAATCAAATCACATAGTATAGGTTTTGGTTCTTATATTCCAGATGAAGTCGTATTAGGAGCAATGACCATAGAATTAAACTCATTTTGTAGAGGAGGAAGTGGAATTCGTCTAAAAGTAGTTGAAATGCTGGAAACCCTCATCAATAACAGAGTCATACCGCTAGTGCCAAGTATTGGCTCATTAGGAGCTAGTGGAGACTTATCGCCTCTAGCTTACATTGCAAGAATACTCATAGGAGAAGGAGAAGCAAAATGTGAGAATAAGATATACAAAGGCTCTAAAATACTGGAGCGGTTTGGACTATCTCCACTTGAATTGAGTGCAAAGGAAGGATTATCTCTAATTAATGGAACTCATGTACTTACATCGTATGCGGCCCATACAGTTTTTGATGGATTAAATGTCTTGAAAAATTCAGTCATCTCTGTTGGATTAACCTTGGAAGCTTTTGATGGTAATGTTCAAGCATTTTCATCTTTCATAATGAATTTGCGACCTCATATTGGTCAAAAGGAATTTGCCAAATCTTTGCTTACAATTCTAGAAGGAAGTGATTTGATTAGCGAACAACCAAAAAGAATTCAAGATCCTTATTCTATTAGATGCTCTCCTCAAGTTCATGGAGCAGTTTTAGATGCAATTATTCACTGTAAAAATTTAGTAGAGATAGAAATTAACTCAACAACTGATAATCCACTCATAGATTTGGAAAATTCTATCGTTGCTTCTGGAGGTAATTTTCATGGAGAACCAATTGGTCTTTCAATGGATTATCTTGGAATAGCAATGACAGAAATAGGTAATATCTCAGAGAGAAGAGTCAATTTATTACTAGATTCTTCTATTTCAGATCTTCCACCGTTTCTATCTGAACAACCAGGTTTGAACTCTGGTTTAATGATATTACAATATGCAGACACAGCTATTTCAGCAGAAAATAAAGTACTGGCTTCCCCAGCTTCAATTGATAATACTTCTGTATCCGCAAATCAAGAAGATCATGTTTCTATGGGGTTAACTGCAAGTAAGAAAGCTTACAAAATAGTAAATAATGTCTCGAAAATGATAGCAGTTGAAATTTACACAGCATGTCAAGCATTAAAATTCAATGAAACTAGAACTATATCAAAGGGGTTGAACAAACTTTACTCCTTCATCAGGAAAACAATTCCACCTCTTGAAGAAGACAGGTTTTTTGATACAGAAGTTAATTGGATTGGAGAACAAATAAGCAATAGAAAACTAATTCAGATAGTTGAAAAGGAAACAGGTAAGTTGTTTGGTGATTTTTGTTGAAATATGCAATATTGGGGGATTTACATGGTTGTATAAACAATCTAAAAAGAATCCGAAAAAAACTAAAGCAATGTGAAGCGATTTTTATTACAGGAGATATTACTGGAACCATTTCCTATCCCTTAGTCTTTAAATCTGTTTTAAAAAGCGGAAAAGTTTCAAGAGAGAGATACACAGAATTGGTCTATTCTGATTATTTAGACAGTTTTGCTACATTCCAAATAAGAAATGCGAAAAAAATTCTCAAAATACTTGAAAAATTGGATAAGCCAGTTTTCTTTACCCATGGTAACAGCGAAACTGGAAGAGTCAGAGAATACTTCGAAAAGATTGCAGAAGAAAGATCTAACTTGTTCTATCTTGGGAATTCTATTGAGACCTACAAAAATCTAATAGTAATTGGGTATGGTTTTTGTTCCCCCGCTGATTATCGAACACCATTACAAACTCCTGGTGAAAAAGAAATTGAAGAAATAGAAGTAGATTTAACAAGTTTAGAAAAACAATTCAATGCACTTCAGCATAAAGAAGAGGATTCAATTATCGGTATATTTCATGAACCTCCACATAACACCAAACTCGATTATATACCAAATAAATCAACTCATGGAGGAAGCAATACGATAAAAGATCATATATCAAGAATCCCATACGATTTTGTCTTTACTGGTCATATTCATGAATCTCAGAATTTTGAGAAGTTAAACTCTACTTTAGCAATTAATCCAGGTGCTCTTGTCAATAGAAATTATGCAATAGTTAATCTTGAAGATTCGAAGGTTTCCTTTAAGAAAATACACTTTCCTCTTTCTATTAAGGGGTTGATCTATCATACCAGAACAGTTTTTGAATAATAGATAGAGCAACCAAAACTTTAATAAAGATTCAAATTAACTGTAATTTACTCAAAAGTAGTAAATTTAAATTGTGGGAACCAAAATGATACCAGTAGTGGATGTAGATATCAAGGAACGGGAGCTTGAAGCGGTTAAAGATGTTGTAAAGAGCAAATTTCTTATTGAAGGTAAGAACATCAAGATGTTTGAAGAAAAATTTTCTAATTTCACCGGAGCAAAATTTTCAACAGTTGCTGTAAATGGCACAAGTGCATTACATCTTGCAATGGTAGCTTTAGACGTTGGTCCAAAAGACGAAGTGATAACAACCCCATACACATTTGTTGCATCATCAAATGCTATATTGTTTTCTGGAGCAATACCTATCTTTTCAGATATTGATAAAGAGACATTTAATATAGATCCAGAAAAAATAGAGGAAAAAATCACAAAAAAAACAAAAGCTATAATGCCAGTACATATCTTTGGAAACCCTTGTGACATGAAAGCTATTATGGACATTGCAGATGACCACAATCTGATTGTCATAGAAGACTGTGCCCAAGGGCATGGTGCTTCTATTGACAATGTTCATGTTGGAAACTTTGGCCAAGTCGGTTGCTTTTCATTCTATGGCACCAAAAATTTAGTTGGAGGAGAGGGAGGTGCACTAATAACAAGTGACGAGAGTTTAATTGATAAAATCAAAAGTCTCAAAAACCATGGCAGAAGTCCAGCTGGAGGTTATGCTCACTATAACATTGGATTCAACTATAGATCTACTGATATGACAGGAGCAATTATGAACGTTCAAATGGATAGAGTACAAGAAATTCTTTCCAAACGGCACTACAATGGCAACAGGTATAGAGAGGAACTAAAGGAGCT
>JAAFKJ010000042.1 GCA_021399395.1 Candidatus Heimdallarchaeota archaeon | reverse complement strand
TTAACAATTGAATCCTTTACAGAGGAGCGATCGTCATAATTGTGCTTAAATGTTAAGAGCGGTTCAGTAGCTTTAGCTATTCCTAGAGATCTTTTGGTTGCCTCTTGGATTGCATCTGAATCTATGTTTGGAGTAAATGAATAACCTGGAGAACCATTGATATAAGTTATAATCCCTATACCTCTACGTTGTTTTGTAGAAGATTCTCTTACTTTTTCATTAGTATAATTGATGGTTGTTAAGGTTAAATCATCATATCTAGCTTCAACAAAATCTGCACCTAATTTATGACCTTCGTCAACTGCTTTATGTAATAGATCAAAAACATAATCATTTTCCAATATTTTCACCTTATGTTTCTATGACTTCTTGATTGAGCACTCTAATTTAAAGTGCTGACCACATACATTATCCTGTTAGGTTATCTAACAATGATTCGAATTAAACATTCGATAATTGAAATGTTTATAAAACTATGCAAAACTAATGAGCTTAATTAATTAAACCAAATCTATTGAAAAGACTTTCTGATTGTTTTTTTTAGACATAAATGAATGAATAAAATTTTTTATTTATAAAAAAAATTGTTTTATTATGATGAATTTAATGAGTACAAGATGAAGTTATCAGAATCAATCAATTGTATTAATTTTAAAATTTAAAAAAAAAATAATTTTTATATTCACTTACTTAGTTTCTTTCTTTTTCTCAAAATTACTAAACCAGCTATAATCAATACAGAAATACCTGTAAACCATCCATAGGATACTTCTACCCTTAAATCCTCATCAGTAATCTCCAGTAATATCTCTGCTTTCTCTACTCCACTAAATGTTTCTGTTCTGAAGTCTAATTCATACATACTCAGAACTCCCCATTCCTTATTGTAAGTAATTGTTGCTTCTTCATCAATCTCAATTCTTCCACCAAAGAATGATTCATATGCAATATGAATTTCTATTTGAATAGCAAAAAGGTCTTCATCGTTTGTAACTTTATACTTAAACTCCTTGGTTGAAATTTCATGTTGTTTCAAATCTTCGTATAAGTAATCAAAAACACTCATTTCTGTTCCGTTTGCAATAACAGTTTTAGGATAAATAAAAGTAATTGGGAATCCTTCCATATCTAGATGGATTTTATCAAAATTTATCATACTAGCATTATTTCCAAGAAGATCAGAATTAAGCCTAAATTCTGCCCATGGGAGTGATGTAGTGAATAAGTCATCAAAATGGAAAATAGCTACATTGTTTGGATTTTCAGTAAGTTTAATTATTGCCTTTTTCATTATTTTTTATACATTAAATCAAACTATGATTGCATATGATACTCTAATAAACTGTTGAGTAAAATAAAAAAATGAGAAAAAGATAAGAGATTTAGTCAGAGATTGTATGTCCAGTAAAAGTCATACTAGGTGTATCTATTGGCCACCCTGACGGTTCTCTATCGTTACCAATGAAACGGATGTTATTCAAAGTTTCAAAGTAGTTGCCTGCAATGCTGACAGATTTCAGAGGATGAACTTTTTCTCCATTTTCAATTAGAAAAGTATCATTGCAAGTGACACTGAAATCACCTGTAACTGGATTAGCTGTAAATAATCCAATTGGAGTACCAGTGATTAAGATTCCCCTATCCATCTCAGCTATCTGCTCGTTAAGATTCTTGGCTACTTCTTCTACTAGAATCTGATTAAAACCTACGCTTGGAGTACTTTCATATGGTGCTGCACCACCCATTGGTCCTCCTCTTTGTGCGTTCCCTGTAGTAGCGAAACCTGCTACCTCACCATACATTTTATTGAACAGAAAGGTCTGTAGAATACCCTCTTTAATGATTGTTGTAGTTTGTTTAGGTGTTCCTTCTGAGTCAATTGCATGACATGCTTGAGTATCAGGTTTTTGACCATCATCTATGACAGTTAGCTCCTTAGATGCAACTTGTTCATTGAGTTTGTCCGACCATGGATTGCTCTTTTCGACATAAGTAGTTCCTGAGAATACATTGAAAAATGCAAAAGCTAGAAATGATGCTGCTTCACGAGCTTCCCAAACTGTAGGAAGAACTTCAGAACCTCCAAAAGCTTTAGAACCAAGAGAGGAAAGTGCTTTGTTCAATGCTCTTGGTGCAATTCCTTCAACTGATTTTATCTCTCTACTATTTATGAAATCACCTGCTGTTTTTCTATCTCCTGCTTCTGTAACAACAAAGTAAGAGTTAGCTGAAAATGATGTTGTTAAAGAAGATGCTAAACATCCTTCAGTGGTTCCAATTGCATATCCCGTGTGTGAAATGTTTGAACCAAAACTTCCGGAAATAATTCTTTTATCACTCAGATCTACTTCTTGATTCATAATATTACATTTCTCAATTAAATCATCAGCTTCAAGATTAAGTATATTTGAATCAAGAATACCTTCTTTAGCTGTTTTTGTTTCGGCTACAAATCCATTGAACATAGGATTTTCTGGGCTGACTTTAGCGATATTATAAGCTGCTTGAAGAGTGCTCTTTAGTGTTTCATCTTCAAAACCTGTACTACTCGCAAAACCTAGTTGTTTCCCTATCGCTGCTCTTATCCCTATTCCTTGTATAATACCATCTCTACTGTCTACTTTACCTTTATTATCTGTCAGACTAGTAGTAGATTGCTCAATTACAAAAATTTCTGCAGATGGGACTTTGAGATCTCTAGCATATTTGACTGTTTGATCAGCTATCCCTAATACTTTGTTCCTTATATCTTCTAGCGACATTATTGTGCACCTCCAACGAGAACTTGACCCATTATAACATTCGGACCTCCATATCCTACAGCTAATCCATTCTGTCCGTTTTTTCCGCAACCACCGAAGTAACCGGTTTTAATTTTGATTTCTTTTGTTGCTCCTTGAACATGTTTCAGTAGCTCGAGAATGTTTCCTGATAAAGCAGTATTTTTGATTGGTTTAGTTATCTCACCGTTTTCGATCAAGTAACCTTTGCTGCAATTAAACATGAAATTTCCGTCTAGACCGACTTGTCCTCCAGACATGTCTACCGCATATACTCCAGTTCCTACTTGTTCTACAGCTTCTTCAAATGTTAAGTCTCCTTTTCCAAAGTATGTGTTTTTCATTCGTACTATCGGATTAAATAGGAAGTTAATTGCTCTGCTATTGCCAGTCATTTCTGCATTCATTTTCTTTGCTGTTCCTCTATTGTGAAGATATCCTTTCAAGATTCCATCTTCGAGAAGGACGGTCTTTCCTGTTTTAATACCTTGATCATCATATGGGAGATAATACCCTCCATATTCAGTAATTCCTTCATCATAAATTGAAACGTGATCGCTTCCAAGTTGTTCTCCAACTCTATCTGACAGAGGAGATTGACCAGTTACAACAAAATCTGATTCTGATAAGTGACCAAAAGATTCATGAACTACAACTCCCCCCATCTGTGGCGATACGAGTGTTGTTGTTTTTCCTGCTGGAGCTGCTACTGCATCAAGTGCTTCTTTACAAGTTTTACCTGATAATTTCCCAACTTCCTCAGGGGATGATCCTTTCATTTCAAAAAACTCGAAACCTTTTGATGCTCCAGTTCCTTCAAAGGCTGTAGCTTGTTGTCCATCTTTAATGATGACACTAATCATTCGCAAATCTACAACTATTGGAACCCAAAAAATTTCTGACCCTTCTGAATTTACAAAGTACTTCTCACCATATGATTCACCATATAATCCAGTTGTAGTTGTTGGTTCAATTTCTTCTTTAATGGATCCAACTCCTCTTTTCAGAAGTTCTAATTTTTCTCCAAACTCAAAATCTCTAGGATGTTTCTTTAACTTCGCATCAATTTTATCTTTAACTGATGGAATTTCGTCAAAATCTAGTTTTATTGTATTTCTGTTATCAGTTGATTTGGCTAGTTTTACAGCTCTGATAGTTGCTTCCTCTATACTCTCCTTGCTCAATTCAGGTGTAAAACTGTAACCTGGTGTTCCGTTATAGTATGCCATCACACCTATTCCTTTTCGGTGTAATGATGATGATTGCTTAACCATTTCATTAGTTAAGTTAATAGTTGTTTCTTGCAAATCATCATATCTTGCTTCAATAAACTCTCCACCAAGTTTTTGACCCTTTTCAACTGCTTTTTGTAATAAATCAAAAACATAATCTTTTTCCATTTAATTTCACCTATTGGTTAAAATTAAATATTTAACCTAACCATTCTCACCCTAAGAAATTTATAAAACTATCTTAATGAACTCGAATTCCATCTGATAATGAGATTAAAACCTAATTCTGTCGGTATAACTCCTTAAACTTAAAATCTCAATTGAATTGGTTCTTTTTTTTATTAAAAAACTTATCTAAATAAATTATGAATGTTGTGCAATCTTAATTAATTAAGTTAACATCTGTTCATTATGCTCTTGATATGGGGATTGAAAATGTACGGATTTGCATTAGACTGAACACCGTTCAGTAAAACGTCGTTTGTGCACTTTACTGCACACTCGAAAATGCTTAAAATCGCGGATAAACCCCTTAGAAATAGCGTTTTGCAGTTTTAAAAAGATATTTAAACGAATGAGGTAAATCATGATTAGTAAGGGGATTTTAAATGAAACCATTAAGTTTATGTTTAGTCAATATGGGCACACGGGGATTAGAGTTAGTCAAATCTTTCCCTGATGTCATTCCGTCTGATTCCATGAATCAGCTTGTTTACAAAACCATCCCTATGGGATCCAATCCTGGGGATTTTGCTTCAACGACCTTTAATAATCTGAATTTAACAAGTTTTATCTTTCGCATACCATCTGCAGAAAACAGAGATAATCTTGCTTCATTAGTCGCTGTGTTTAATACCAGCAACTATGATGCAAACTCTATAAAACAGGTGTTCTCATGGGTAGTAGCAGAACTTGAAAAGAAAGATTTACTCGCAACACATACTCTGGAAGAAATTCTACCAAAACTATACAAAGGCTTTAACAAAGGACAATTCAAGATCGAGATAACTTCTACTTCAACCATAAAATTTGATTTTCCAAAACAAGGGAATGACAAAAATGGCAATGCTATAGACGCGTTATCTGACGATCTTTGGGACTAGGTGTGGAATAAAATGTCATTCTTACAAAGACTATTCCGAACCAGAACAAAGCATGCAGATATAACTATCTGTGGTCTTGATGATGCTGGTAAAACAACAATACTGAGATTTCTAGAAACTGGTGAATTTGTTGATACAACACCGACTATGGGTGTTAACAGAGAAACTCTACATCTACCAAATTTGCAGGTTAATGTTTTTGATTTAGCTGGTCAAGAAGATTTTCGAAACATGTGGCACAATATCAACGAAAAATCTGATGGAATTGTATTCGTTATTGATCGATCTAATGTTATGAGATTTGATGAAGCAAAGGAAGTGTTTGAACAAACCATTCACGCACAATTGGATCAAGATCTGATAATACTGATTTTGCTCAATAAGAGTGATGAACCCAACGTAATAGAAAAATCACTCTTTATTGAAGAATTCAATTTGCTGGATTTGCCTTTTAAATGGGCAGTTTTTGAAACTTCAGCAAAGACAGGAGATGGAATATTCAATTCCTTCAAATGGTTTGTTGATGAGTTTATCGGGTGATGATGATGGTTGATCTTTCATTAATAGAACCTGCTTCATTTTTCATTATTGTTTCATCTGTAATAAACATGGCTTTCAGTCTAGCACTAGTTATCACGCTCTTAGTCAACTTCTTTCGCAAGAAAACAGTTGGTACATTCATGCTACTTTCATCTTACTTCCTATTTTCTTTAACATCAGCTTTTAGCATTGCATACCGTATTTCGCTCATTTACAATGAAGGTGTAATGACAGATACTATTTATCAGATGGGATCTTTAACTCCCATGATTATCCTCCCTGCATTTGCATTTCTCTATTTCTTTGGCTGCAGACATATTTTAAAAGATAATGAAATTGTCAAAACCTATCTTTTTGCTATAATAATGGTAATTTATGGTCTTATTACTGCTGTAATTGCTTATGATAATATCTATACAAATTCATTGTTTTCAGAACCAACCTACATTACTAATGATGTATTTACAATTTCATATACCTGGCCCATCCTTGTAGCTCAAATAGTAATCTCAATTTTTGTTACAAGTAGAATAGGAATTAGAGCTTTAAGGCTTGCAAGAAAATCAGATCAACCTATTAGAAAGAGAGGATTACAAACAATTGGTATTGGAGTGTTTTTATATCTTCTGGCGGGGTTGCTTTCAGCTTTTGACAGTAGTATTTCTAATCTTCCAGCTTTGATGATTACAGTTTCAGCTTTTAGGGCACTCGCATATGCAACAGCTTATGTTACAATGTACCTTGGGTGGGTAATGCCAGCATGGTACAGAAAGATGATACGAAAGAAATCTTGGTTCGAAATGCAATACCAACAATTACAGAAGAGGTGAACTAAATGACAAACGACTTTGAAGAAGTACGAATATTGGATAATTTTTATCAAACCTCGTCATTTTATCCTATGCCGGTTGTTTTAATAACGACAATCTCTGAAACTGGTGTTACTAACATTGGACCTTACTCCTTAGTTTTTCCATTTGGAATAGCAGATCAACATGCAATGATGCTGATTTCAAGAAACACTAGTAATACTGCACAGAATGTTCTACGAACAAGAAAAGCTACTTTGAACTTCATACCTTATGATAAGAAAATATTGAAGAATACAGTAAAATTAGGTTTTCCAGGTCAAACATCGGAAGAAAAACTTAATGATAGCATCTTTACTTTGCAACCGTCAAACGGCAAAATGACCAATGGAAAAATACCTAAGTATGTCCAAGAATCGGTTCAGATATTTGAATGTACCTGGGATGATGGTGAATCTTTTCACTATAATGGGACAAAAGATGAGAGTCACTTTCTCTTACGAATAGATCGAATTTTGATGAAGAAGAAATGGCATAACGCTCTTGTCGAAGGGAACGGGAAATTTCCATCTTTACCAATCGATTATGGTTATCGAGACAATAAACACTTCTGGTTCAGTGAACCTAGAACTCCATATTCAGAAGCATTACCAAAAGGCAAAGGCGTAGATTTAGGTACTGTTCGTTATCAAGCCGATAGACTTGATTCTGATGTTCATTGGACTGATGAAGCTTGTGCAAAGATTGTTGCTATTCCAAGAGTTTTTCTTAAGAAAGCTATGACACAGATTGTTAAGCAAGCTGAGGAAATGGGTGTTACTACTCTAACTCCTGAAATAATGGATGAGATTCGTGATAAGAGAAATCGCGAGAAAAGAATGAAGTAGTTCAAATCATTCTATCTTATCATTTTCTATCTATTTTTTGAAGTACTGCTTAAAGTAAATTTTAATATATAGCTAATTTACAAAATCTATTAATGCTTAACATTAAGGTATCACTAGTAACCTCTACAGGTATTCTACTCGCTTCAAAGCCAGAAGTTGTAGATGATACTAGACAAATTCTTGCTACTGGCTTAATGACAGCATTAATTTCATTCTCAAAAGAAGTTCATCATAGAGAGTTACAATCAATCTCTTATCATGATCGCACGGTCTCTTTTGTTAGAGTTCATGATTTCGTTCTTATCCTTGAAACAATAGATGAAGATTCAACTCTAACAGAGAAAAGACTGGGACAGTTACTAGAACAGCTGAAGTCTTGTACCGAACCAATTTTAGAAGGAGTTGACCCCGATATAATAACTGATGGGGAAGCAGAAATAATCTTAGATAAATGTTTACAAGATATTCAACTACTTCATTATTCTATATCAGAACAACCATTACACAAGGCAGAGCGTGCTCAGTTTACTCTCTTGCATACAGATAAAGGATGGGAAATTAAGGATAAAGTTGGTTCTGGCTCTTTTATACCGACGATAGCTCTTATGTTAGACACTCTAAAAGCCAATGAGAAATGTAAAGGTGCTCTAAGAGGAATAATAACACATCTTCCTGAAGATAATAGTACCGTTTACATAATTGTAGATACTGATGGTCAAACCTCCAAAATTGGTATATTAAAAACTCCTCGAGAATTAGATTTGGTTTTATTCAGATTATTTACTATGATGGATCAAATGCTTCACATTCTATCAGAAGAAGAAAGTGATCACAATATGGAAGAGATTATTAACACTCTAATGGATATTGATGATCCTGGAAATAGAATCTCTAGTATTAACCTAGAAGATTTGTCTCCGTCTTTCTTGGAAAGAATAGTTGGTCGAAATCTGGATAAAGCTATTTATTCAGCAGTTGTTGGAGAGCCGATTTTTGTAATAGGCGATAAACCCACTGTAAAACTTGTCATTGACACACTTTCAATATTTAATCAACACATGCAAACATCTGTTAACCCATGGATTTCAGAAACTGAAATAACTCAAAATGGAAAATGTGATTTGACTGCCCGTATATGTGGGATGTCTACAAAGGTATACAAGATTTTATTCGATAATGAAACTTTAACTGAATCTGATACAAGTATCAATTTAAATTCGGGGAAAACAACCGGATTAAAATCAAGTAGTCATTTCAAAAAACTGTATGATACCATCAAAAAACTCTCAATTTCAGAACTAGTGACAAAAATAGCTTTGGAGTTAGAGAATATTGTTTCTTTATCACTTGATTTAACATCAATAAGTTTAGTTGATGAAACCAAAGGGAGAATAAAATTGAAAGAATTGAGTTCAAAATCAGGTTATTCATCTAGTTTCGTTAGAAAAGCTCTTGAGATGACAGTAAAAAGGAATATGTTACTTGATTATTTACTCTAGACCTATTTTATTCATCTTTCTCATAATATCTATAACAGTATTTCTTATCGAATCCTAGTTTTCTATATAGTGCTAAAGCTTCTAAATTACTTTTTTCAACTGCCAAATAGATTGATTTAATCCCATTTTCTTGTGCCCAGTTCATCACTTTTAACATGATTTTTTCTCCAATTCCTTCCCGTCTTCTATCTGGATTCACTATTAGGTTGTAGATACCAAGATTATCAGCTTCTATTATCCCAAGCACGGTTCCTATAATCTCTTTGTTTTCTTGAGCATAGCAAGTGATTTTGCCAAATGTACACCTGTCAACAATACTTCTAATTCCAAGTATTCTTGTTGAAGAACTAGTACTTAGTCTTTCTAGAGTTTCAAACCAATAATCTGCAACGCCAACTTCAGTAGTATAAGATATTTTTGAATCCCATTTTGTTATTTTAAACTCTTTGAGATTTCTATTCATAACAATAGTTTCATCACAAGGATGATAGCCTAATGATTCTAGAATACCCATAATATTTTCTGGTTGATGATAATCTGCAATCTGAAAAATTACAGGAAGATCTCTGCTTCTATAGATTGTCTCGACATTTTCTATATCAGCTGCTACATTATCACCAAAATATCTAAGTGTAAGAACACTATTTGCTCTCTTTGTAATCCCTTCAGATAATCTTAAAATCCATCCTTTATAGAGAACATTGTCTTTGGCTACCCAAGCTTTATGAACTGCCTCTTGAAGAAAAATAGTGTCATCTTTCATTAAATTCAGTTAACATGGGCTGAAGAAAAACTTTTCCCACAGCGTTAGCACTAAAGAAATTTACTTAAATGATGTTTTAGATTAAATTACTATGCAAAGCTTACAATTATCATTAGTAACGGCATCAGGATTATTGTTAGCTTCAAAACCAGAATCAGCAGATGACACTCAACAGATATTGGCTACAAGCCTTATCAGTGCAATTATTACATTCGCAAAAGAAGTTCATAGACAAGAATTACAATCTATATCCTATCATGATAAAAACATCTCATTTGCTGAAGTTCACGATTTCATATTCATCATGGAAACTAAAGTTGAAGAGACTTTCTTCTCAGACCGTCAACTCGCTCAAATATTAGAACAGATACAACTTAGTGCATCTCCTATGCTTGAAGGTAGAGATGAAACTTTAATAAGTGAAGGTGAAGCTGAACTAATTCTAGAACATGTTCTTCATAATATCTTCAACTTACCATTATTTTTCTCAAAGAATCCTCTAAGAGAATCTGAACCTTTTGTTTTTAGTCTAATTCACTTTGATGAAACAGATACAGAGATTATAGAATCTGTTGGTAAGAAAGAAGAAACTATAGAAACTCTAAACATGATTATTCAGCACAGACTGACTTATGATTTTGATAAGAAACTAACTGGAATGCTACTATTTGTACCTCAGAAGAAAACATCAGAACTGGTTATAATAGAAAAAGCTGAAATGAGAACAAATGTAGGAATATTAAAATTCAAACCCGATTTAGACCATACGGTCTTTCGATTATTTCCATTGATTGAAGAAAAACTCCGCATTTTGACCGATCAAGATTATAATTTCGAGATGTTAGATATTCTTGACATTATCCAAAATATGGAAGATCCCGGTAATCATTTTACTCATACAGATGTTGAGGAACTTTCTTTAGCATTCCTTTCCACGGCTATTCCAAGACAAATTAGTGATGTACTATACTCTGTTATTAGTGGAAGAAAAGTACTGTTAGCAGGAGACAAATTAACTGTAAAGCTTGCAATTGATACTCTTTCGATGTTTAATCAACATCTTGCAGTAAAGGTACAAAGCTGGATAACTATTCAAGAGGATGCTATTTCCGCTCTAACTGAATTAGATACTAGTCTATGTGGAATGAATATTGGGACATTTAATCAACTGGATTTATCTAAAGCAGAATATAAAGATTTGATGAAAATTAATCTGTTAGAAGGAACTGTTAAAGGTCAGCAACAGAGTGAATATTTCTTCGGATTATTTGAGAAAAGTGTCAATGAGGATATTACTAAAACTGCAATAAAAATATTCAATGAATTAAGAAAACTTGTGTCGATGTCATATATCATAACTTCCTTTTCCCTTTATTCAAAAGAGCAAGCGGAACCGCTTTTTGGTAATTTGTTTGAACATTCTGGGTTTCCTTCAAGTTTTGTAGATAAAGCTATTGAGTTAGCTATCAAACGCAACCCTCTTTTATTAAAGCTGATTTAGATTTAATTTAATTTGTCAATATTTATTAGTGCATATGCTTAAATTTGCGTAGAGATTGTAAAACTCTAATCTTGTGAGGAATGAAGAAATGAGTATTGGGAAAGAACCCATGATTAAAGTACAGCAAATTACCAAAAGCTTTGGTGATGTTGTCGCTGTAAATAATTTGTCTTTTGAAGTTAAACCTGGAGAGGTATTCGGACTCTTGGGTCCAAATGGGGCGGGGAAGACTACAACTGTGAAACTGATTTTAGGATTGTTAGAGTTAGATCAAGGAGAAATAGAAGTTTTTGGTCTCCATCCCGAGAAAGATGAAGTGGAAATTAAGAAGAAACTAGGTTATGTTTCTGAAGACCCCTTAATCTATAAATCAATGACTCCAAAAATGTTATTTGATTTCATAACTTCAATACGCGATCTCGATGAAGCTAAAACAACTGAGAAACTAAGATATTATCTTGAAAGTTTAGAAGCTGTCGAATATTATGAGAAACTGATCGCTACCTTGTCTAGAGGTAATAAACAGAAGATGCAAGTTATAGCGTCTCTAATTCATGATCCTGATTTACTAATCCTTGATGAACCTCTAACTGGTTTAGATGCTAAATCTGCTAAAGTCGTAAAAGAGATCATAGAACTTCATAGTGAAAGAGGAGGGTCAGTAATTTTTTCTACCCACATTCTTGAAGTTGCAGAGGATATATGTGATAGAATAGCTATCATTGATAGAGGAAAACTTGTTGCTTTAGGTACAGTGGAAGAACTCTCTAAGATGGCAGATAAGGCTGGTGCTGATTTGGAAACGATTTTTCTTAAACTAACTCAACAAGATGAGTCAGTAAATCATATTATTCAAAATCTTAGGAAGATGTTTCATAATGATAAAAAGAAGTGATTCTTTTGAGAAATAAAGTATTATACAAAGCTTCTAAAAGAGTCTATAAAGAAGCGGTACTTCACGCTCAACTTCAATCTGCTGGAAGTAATCAACAGAGATATCTGGAAAGAATCGAAAAAGATAGAATAGCAAGATCTCCAGATATAATCTATAAATTGTTAGCAACAATATATATCGCTTCACTAACTTTTCTCCCAATTTTATCAGTTTTTTCAATGTATAGGCAATTATCTGAAGGTTCTTCATTTGAGTGGCTTAATTTTGCTAGTGGTATTGTTAATGGTGCATTTTTCTTTATTCAACTAGTAATTCTGGTTGTATTTGCTCTAATGTTAGCTTGGGGAATAATGTCAGGTGGTCCTTATGAATGGATACACACACTCCCTTTCAGCAGAAAGGAAATCGAAAAAATAGGCTTACTAACTTTCGTTAGAAGTATCAATGTTCAATTAATTGCCATGACTCTTGTCTTACCGATTGGAATGACTGTAGCCATAAGCTTGACGATTGGTCCCTATATAAGTATCTGGAAAATTCTTGCTATTATTCTACTAAGTATAGTTCTTTCTTTGGTTAACACATGTTTTAACATTGGTATATTGATCATCTTATCACGAAAACTAGCTATTGTGATGGAAGAGTATGATTTTGCATCAAAAAAAGCAAGTTTTATTCGAATTGGAACCATGTTTGCTTATTTCTTTGTATCAATGTTTATTTTTTCAGTAGTTAATATTGGTATACAGAATCTAGATGCTTTTTATGGCTTGAACGGTTTATCTATTAAAGATTCAACCTTGATTAGTAACATACTTTCGTTTGTTCCATACCCTTTCTCAAGTGGATATCTACTATCGATATTTGTTTTAGATTTTAATGGTGTAGCCCCACTAACAATAGTTGGTTCTGTTATTGGATTTTTATTCCATTGTTTAATTACTTTTTTAGTAATTAGAAAAGCTCTTACAATTTTAAGAAACATTTCATCTCCTGAAATAAAAAGAAAGAAAATCATGAGAAGAAAAACAATAGTAGAAGACATTGTTACTAAAAATCTTCCTCCAGTTAGGGCTTTTATGAAACGTGATCTTTCTATTATCACAAGAGAAATGCAACAAATTGTTGTTCTCATATTACCAATTATGATGCCAATTTATACCGCAATTACTGGCTATGTTGAAGACTTTCATGTAATCTATGGAAACACGACAGTAACTGTATATTTCATTATCATGATGGTTTATGTATTGACAAATACAATGGCTATGATTGTGAGTACAACAACTATAGAAACAGGAGGAGAAACAATCATGGCAGCTCTACCAATCAACGAAAGAGACAAGATGAAATCTAAAATTCCATATTTCTTTGGAACAATAGTAATTGGTATGCTTTTGTCTCTTCTAGTAATGATTAAATCACCTATTTTCATTGGAACACTGTATCTTACATTATCCTTTTTACTTGTTTTCCCGATAATTGGTGTAGCTGGACTTTTACTCAAAGTTCGGTTATTTGGCAAGTTCAGGCACAAATATGTTGTTGAAGAAATCAAGGGAAAATATAAATTCTCTAAATATGTTCTTATTATACTTTTAATATCTTTAATGATGGTTATGTTTATTTTTTCAGCTGTTGTTGGATATTGGTTAATTTTCACTTGTGAAGCTGTCTGCTTAGTTCTTCTTGTTTTCACTTTCAATTATATGTTCCCTAAAAAAGAGTGGAAAGTAAAGTATCTGTTTTAGTTTTGCATCTCTAACAATTTTTCTCTTACTACTAGTAGAAATACGGAGGTATAACAATTGAAAAAAAGAAGGAAAAAGTTGTTTAATCAACTTTGCGTCTTTTTCTTGAGAATATTCTAATAACTAGCAAGGAAAGTGCAGGTATTAGTATAGTATATATGGGATTGAATTGAGATTCTTCAGGAGGGTCAGATCCAAGTGTGTAATCCACAACAGGATCAGCAAGAGGATAAGGATCTACAGCATTAGCTACACCATCGATAGAATAAGCTCCTGTTCCTGACCAATCAGACCAAAAATTGCCTTTATTTGTTGAAGTTTCATACCAGTTATTGCTACCGCCGTTATCTAGCGCTTGTGTTTCAGGGGGATAATCATTAGCTGCAAAGGTATTATGGTGAATGCTGCTATAATTGGAAAGGATATGTACTCCGGGGCCATCATTTTCTTGAAGAAGATTGTAAGAAACGATACAATAATCAGCAAGAGCAGGAATATAGATTCCAATATAGTTAATCATGCAAGTGTTGTTTGTAACAATTGAATACTCAGAACCGTGTATCATTATACCGTTAAAATTATTATTGCACTCATTATTTGTCACAGTCACATTATAAGATTTGTAAACCCAAATACCACTACCTAAATAATCTATAATATCACTGCACTTGTTGTTCGTCACAGTATTCAAACCAGAATCTTTAATGGCGATACCATATTCATCGTTATAATTACACTCATTGTTTGTCACAGTCGTATAATAAGAATCTTTAATGCTGATACCAGAAAAACCATTGCTATTGCATATATTATTTGACACAGTAGAATTTTCTGAATATCGAATATAGATGCCTGCTTCACTGTTTTTTCTACATGTATTGTTATGTACAGTTGCTGTCCCTGATACAACATCATCGACAAATATACCATAATCAGCAGCGTCAATAAAACATTTTTGAATAACGAAATATTTAGTTGTACCAGTAATATAAATGCCATTACTTTCTGATGTTTCAATGCTGAAATATTCAATGATATATGGATCTCCTTCTGTTCCAGTTCCAGGAAAACCTATCAGATCATCATCATTAAGAACAGAAAATGGATTATATTGAGTTAGCGAGGGGGACTGTGGTTTATCGTAAGAATCACTGATTGCACTTACTCTCAAACTAGACATTGTACATATTCCAACTATTAGAAATGTAATGCAAAAAACACTTTTCATTGGAATTTTAGATTGTTTTACTAGATTTTTCATAATTTAACCTACAAAGGATAGTTAATCAGTAAATGACATACTTTAGCAAATTTAACTCTTTCGCATAAAAAAGAAACTTAAAGAATTTTACAATTTTTAAAGGATTCTAGTTGAATATGTGTATATAACTGAATTGACAGAAAAAATAAAACGTAACTACTCACTATCATTATTAGAGAATTCAACTTGTACTTTATTTTTCTTTTATTGGAATACCAATTCCAAAAAAACAAAATCATTTCAGAGTAAATATTAAATAAAAGAACTTTTGTCTCTGAAACCTAACCAGAGGATTAGTTCATGAAGGTTTTACTAACTGGACCATTTGGAAATGTGGGTGAGAGTACTCTATCTATTTTGTTAGAACGTGGTTATGATGTTAGATGTTTTGATAAACGTACAAAACAAACTAAAAAGGTTCAAAAGATAATGTCCCAAAAGGGAGATTTTGAGACCATCTGGGGAGATATTCGCAACAAGGAAGATGTCCAAAAAATAGTCCAAGGTGTTGAATATATTATCCATTTATGTGCAATTATACCTCCCGAAGCTGATGAACAACCAGACTATGCAGATGCAGTTAATGCAGGTGGCATGAAAAACCTTGTTGAAGCAGTAGAAAAACTAGACAAGAAACCTAGAATTATTTTTACCAGCTCACTAGCTATTTATGGCTCTAAAATGCATATTCCTCCACCACGAATGGTTACAGATGAAATAGAACCTATATCGCATGATCTCTATGCTTTCCAGAAATGGGAGATGGAAAAAATCTTACAAGCAAGTTCCTTAGATTGGATGATTTTACGTTTAACAGCTGTTCCTTCTCTTCGAATGCCAATGAAAATTCCTTCTCTAATGTTTGAGGTACCATTTGATCAACGATTGGAATTTATCCATTCCAGAGATGCTGGTTTGGCGTGCGTTAATGCTATAGATGCATTCAAAAATCACAAAATAATGAATCTAGCAGGTGGAGAAAATTGTCAAATGCTAGCAGGAGAGTATATTACTAGATTACTCAAATCATTTGGTGTTGGACCAATTCCTAGAGAGTGCTTCCATGAACCTAAACATGAGAAAGACTGGTTTCATACAGATTGGTTGTACACAGAAGATACACAAGAATTACTCAAGTTTCAACGATATACTTTGGAGGATTTTGCACAAGAGTTTGAGAATAGAATAAAACTGCGCAGAAAACTTATCAGAATTGTAAGTCCATTAGCACAGTTATTTCTGATTCTACGTTCTCCATATTATAGACAAAATAAAAAGTAGAAAAGAAAAGACTAAGATTTTGCGTAGAAAGGTATGTATTTCGGTTGAAACATACCAGCAAAAATTAACCACATCTTCTTGAAAATATTGCTTGGAAAAATAGAATCAAATATCTCTTGGAAAGTTTTGTTAGGCGCAGCAATTGTAATTCTAAATGCACAATGTTTGTCATAGGTACACTCAACACAGTTTTTCCTAAATCTTTCACCTTCATCTAGCAAACCTTCTTCAGCAATCACATCTTGAAATGATTCAAAAGGAGTAACATCACCTGCAAAATCATCCAATAAATATTCATATTGTTTTGTAAATAAATCCGCAAATAATCTTAATCTATTCTTATACTCTTCTAGGTCATCTTCTGGGTCTGTGTACATAATAACAGTTATTTTTTCATTTGGAAATGTCAGAACCTTAGCTTGATTCATATCGAATTCATGAAAATTGTTTGGATTTGCTTGATCATAAATTAGCATGGCATTGAGTAGAGCTGAATTTAAAAGAGTCTCATCTGCAAAGGTATTGTCCTTAGCGAAATCTATACAATGCATTCCTATATGGCACATCAATGACCTGCCGAAGAGAGGTAAACCGCTTTCGTGAGTAATTATGATATTTTGAATCATTCTGCATTCTTCCTGTTCTTATTTATGTTTCTTTTCTTTTGATATATCAAAGTTTGTTATGAATAGATTCACTCTCTTAAATCTTCCATTTTTACTACCCTTTCCTCCAATCTTGAAATATCTGCTGCAAAAGCCATAAGATGGGATTCCAAGGAGGTTTGAGCATCAGTTAGTATTAAAGACCTGTCCTTCGAATTGACATTTCGGATGAAGGCTTTCATTATTCCAATATCTCCTCCTCCATGTCCGTCAGACATTCCAGTTTTTCGAATGTTTTTCTTCTTCCCTGAAGTAGAATCATGTAAAACTATCTTATCTCCTGAAAGGAGAAATTCACCAATGATCGTTCCTTTTGTACCATCGATTCTTAGAGTTCGACCTTCTTCATGAGAAAAACCTTGCATAGTAAAAGTAGCTGTAACTTCATTTTCAAATTCTATATTAACAACTTGATGATCGACAGTATCATGGTCTGTAACACGATAAACACATCTACCATAATCTGTTGAGGTTAATGCTTTCTTTTTACCCTCCAAAGTCATATCTTGTGAAATTGTACTTACAGGCCATCCAGTATAATCTCTGATTTTGGTGAATGGTGGAATATTCCTTAACCAGGGAAACCTAAGTACAGCTTTAGATATAAATTTGACAAATCCCTTACTACCCTTTACTGATATCTGTAGAAGCGGAATGATATCTAAATATATTCGAGTTGCATTATACAAACAAGTTTTTGAAATTGGGCAGCCTTCTATGCAGTATTCTGGTGCTCCTTCTGGAATATTATCCTTTCCAAAGTGAGCTTGTGAACCAAATGAACTTATTTTAACTGCTTGAGAACCTGCAAACCAATGCAAAATATCTAGGTCATGACAAGATTTCGCTAAGATCATAGGACTTGATTTATCTCTATTATGCCAATTACCTCTTGCAAATGAGTGAGAATAGTGGAAAGTAGCAACATTTTCTCTTAGAGAGATATTAACAACCTCTCCAATCCTTCCCGAGGAAATCAGATTGTTAATCGTCGAGAAAAATGGTGAATATCGTAGAACATGACCAATTTGTAGGATCCGTCCAGTATCTGCTGCAACTCTAACTAGCTCTTTACATTCTTCTAAAGTAGTAGCCATTGGTTTCTCTAGAAAAACATCATATCCTTTTTTCATTGCCAAAACAGCTGGATCAAAATGCATCTGATCTTGAGTTGTTATAAAAGCTACATCAGCGAATTTTTCTTTCTCCAATAGAGGTTCCCAACTAGAAAAAGAGTTCTTTTGTTCAATAAAGTGTTTCTGAGTAAAAATGTCTCTTCTCTTATTATCTGGTTCTGCTACAGCGATAAACCTGATTTCGTTAGGATAGCTTAGTGCATATTCTCCAAAAACATCTGCACCTCTATCTCCTGCTCCAATTAAAATTGCTGTTATTGGTTTTATCATTACTCTATAGTGTTTTCTAGTGGTTTTTATTCTTTTTCTAAAAACATTGAATACTATTGTGCGTTATTACGCGATAATGTTTTTATATGCCGTATGTAGGTTTACTTGATTAAATTGAAAAAGATAGTTTTAGTTCCTATTGCAATTGTACTAATTGTGGCCATTACAGTACCTATTTTAGTTACACAATTAGCTGATAAGGAGGATCCAGTAATTACCAGTTATTATCCTGATGAATTTCTGCTTAGCTCAGGTGTTGTAGCTCTCGGAATGGAAGCTGAAGACAACTCTGGAACAGTCTTGTACAGTATTTTCCTTGATGATGAGCTAGTGTCTACTTCTAATACATATGACTGGGATACAGCGACTTGTGATGATGGTTCGATTGTTGAAATTGTTTTCAAAGCAGAAGATAAGCGAGGTAATTCCGTAGAAGAATCTGTTAAACTAGCTGTTGACAACTTTATTGATTCCCCTCGGGATGATGTATTCAAAGTCATGGCCTATAATATATGGGAAAGTGGTGAAAAGGTTATAGGTTTCAATGGTGAAACCCGTCCAAAAGGTGCTTGGAAAGATGTAATGAGGGAAGAAAATGCCGATATTGCTATTCTTGTTGAAACAGGTTCGCTTGATGATGCTAAAAACTATCAATTAAATGACGCTATTGAAAGATTAAATGCTTATCACTATGATGAAGCACCTTATGAGGGTTATACTGACCAAGCTATCTCAGCTCATACAGATGGAGAAGCAATACTTAGCAGATATCCGATTCTTGAATTCAACCAAATCACAGAATATAGATTAGATAATGGAGAGACTTTTTATTTCCATCACGATTTCTTTGATGCAGTAGTTGATATTCAAGGGATTCATACACACTTTATTGCTTATCATGGCAAATGTTGTAATAACACTGGAGATGAACCTCCATTAAGAAGAAACGAAACAGAGACTATTCTCAACTATCTAGATGATCTAGGTGATGTCCCCATTATTTGGGGAGGAGATTTCAATGCTTTCTCACCAGTAGATGTTGCTGATCCTGCTTTAGCTCCTATGGGGGATCTTGGGGATGGTCCTTTAACTATGATTCTAGATCCTGATGATCCGACTTGGGGCTCATATTCAAGCCAAGTACATAATTTCACTGATGTATATAGAACCTTAAATCCGACATCATTCGGTCCAACATTTGGCAGATGGGAACCGCAATATTGGGGAAGAATAGATTATATCATTGTAAACCATCATTGGGCTGATAAAATGATCAATTCAACTGCTGGTGATACACCTTCAGCTAACTCGAGTTCTGACCATTATTCAGTTGATTGTTTCTTCTCGTTAGATGAAAACTATACCTATTTCGAGCCAGTATTTAGGACTCCTAAAGAAGCTAGTACTTTAATAATATCTGACAGTAATCCTTTGATACTTGCAAAACAAAGATTTTTAATCGCTTTGATTAAAACTAAACACTAATTTGTTCTTTAATCGAAGGATTAATTCTATCTTTTTTTCATTCTTTTTTTGATAGAAACATAAATTCATTATTTCACATATTTGAAAGAGTTTCCACAAATTCTAAGGAAAAAATGCTAAATTTCTTCAATTGTTCTATTGATAACCACATTTCTTTCTTCAAGATATTCGAGAATTGCTTCAAAAGCTTCAAAGTTCTTTCCGATTATTTCAGGGGGAATTATTCCTTTGTCTTTGAATATCCCATCAGCTATCAAGCTAGCAACAGCTGTGCAAGTATAACCTGTAGTTCTTGCCATTGAAATTACTTTATTTTCCTCATCATAATAATCTAGCATATTGTATGTATAACGGATGTTTTGATCTTCCTTTGACCCTTCAACAATGATTCTCATAACAGTTAGGTCTTTGTCTCCTTCCTCCATTTTCCAGCTTTTGAACAGAAGTCTTGAAGTTAATTCTAATGGGATTATATCTTTACCATTGATTTCAATTGGCTCCTTATCAAAGAATCCTGTTTCTCTTAATACTCTCATTTTTTCAATGTGACCAGGATATCTCATTGTTTTTTCTTTCATATTTGGAATATTCATTGTTCTAAGTAAAGTTCTAAGACCATCTGTGTTGAATGCTTCAAGAGTACCAATATCAGGGAATTCTAATAGTTCTGCTTCAGATAGGGCAGGTTTTATTACAACTTCACCCTCCTCAACATATCTTGCTAATCGAGTGTATTCTTCTATAACATCAATAGGGGAAAAAGGTGCTTTGTATTCAAACGGCCATTCTCTAGCTTGAGGTAATCCTCCAACATAACAGAGAAAATTAGTAGTAGAATCTAATATACTATTTACATTGCCTAGTATGAGGTTACTCAATCCAGGTGCAACTCCACAGTCAACTATAGCGGTTACTCCTTTCTCCTTTGCAAGCTCATCTAAACTGTAAGGATCCTCTTCG
This sequence comes from Candidatus Heimdallarchaeota archaeon, assembly GCA_021399395.1. Lineage (GTDB taxonomy): Archaea > Asgardarchaeota > Heimdallarchaeia > Heimdallarchaeales > Heimdallarchaeaceae > UBA460. Next base: position 10,994 of record JAAFKJ010000042.1, on the reverse strand, counting down.
AAGAAAGAAATATCTACAACATTCTTCTCAGCTTCAATAACTGTCCTCAGAGTTTCATACCCCATAAATCCAGGGAGTGCTCCAATTACTAAATCATATTCCTCAATAATATCTTGTATCATTTCTTTATTTGACAAATTTGCGTAAATTGTTTGAATGTCTGCCTTGTTACTTAGATCATCAAGAATATCCTGATTTATATCAGCGACAGTTACTCTATTGTTCGGGTTTTTTGCTAAATCCAAGGCAATTACATTTCCCACTAAACCTGCACCTAAAACAATGATTTTCAATTTTAATCACAACCTCACTAAATAGCTAAAGTAATTAAGATTTTTCTTTGAAGAAAAAAAAAGAAAAGGTGAAGAAATAAGGTAAGATTATGAATAACTTTTGTCATGTAGTCATATTAAACGTATTACTCATCAACTTAAAACAAGACTGAAAGTAAGATATTACGGGAGCTTTTATAGGAAAAAACAAAGAGAAAAGTGATGAGTAAAGTACTGAGAGTAGAATGCATTGAACTCCCTTTTCAGCCTACTCTAAGCAAACTTTGTCATCAAGTTAAAAACCTCTACAGTCGAGCAAATTTTCTGGTAAAACAATCACTTAACAAAAAAAATAGTTTCCTTAACTATTACGATCTTAATACTCTTCTTAACCAAGAAGAGTGTTATAGAGTGTTACCAGCACATACAGCTCAACACACCCTCAAACTTCTAACTAGGAATTGGAAAGCGTATTTTCAAGCACAGAAGGAGTGGAAGCGCCATCCCGAGAAATTCTACGCTCTACCCAAACCTCCTAAGTATAAACCTAAAGATGGGGAGAGTGTAGCGATTCTTACCAACCAACAAGCTAAGATCAAGAATGGGTGGCTAGTCTTACCACAGAAAGTGGGGTTTTACTATAAAACACGTCTGACAGCTAGCACTCGACTGAAAGAAGTGAGGGTTATCCCTAGAAAGGTGGGATACACTCTTGAGCTAGTCTATGAGAAATTTCTCCCCAAGCTAAGAAAAAAGAACACAAGAAAAGGTGCCATCGATTTAGGAACCATCAACCTCGTGACCTTCGTAGATAACCTCGGCAATCAACCGATTGTTATCAAGGATCACGGAAAAGGGATAAAATCCATAATCCAATATTATATGAAACTCCAAACAAAACTAAGATTACAGTATGTCCAACAGCAGAAGAAACAACTGAAACAACAGCACAAGCTAGTCTATGGGCTAGCCTACTATAAACTGAAAGAGAAGTATAGACGGAAACTCAAGAACGCTCTCCACCAGCTCACCAAATATCTAGTAGATTTGTTGGTAAATCGTGGCTTACATGAGGTGGTCATAGGTTATAACCCCCAATGGAAGCAACAAGTGAATCTGGGTAAGAAAGTCACTCAGATGTTCGTCACCATCCCATTTTTGAGAATTATCAATCAGCTGAAATACAAGTGTGAAGAACAAGGGATACATATCGTTCTTATTCCTGAAGATTATACTTCCAAGAGCAGTTTTCTAGATAATGAGTCTTCCCAAAAAAGAGCTAAGTATGCAGGTAAGCGCTCTTCTAGAGGGTTGTTCACCTCTGCACTAGGACATAGGATCAACGCTGATGTTAACGCTGCGTACAACATTTTAGTCAAAAGCGATCCGAAAGCTTTACCTTCGCGTAAAGTGAACGGGGTAGGAGGGTATGTGATGTACCCACGTAGAGTGTGTGTAGACCCACAAGGAATGACACCCACAGTATCTATGAAACAAGCTCAACCATGTTTGGTTAGTATGCCAACATGACAAATACACATCATTCATCAACTTGAATTGCCGAAGATGTTTGTTCATCTGGTGATTTATCATAATCCAAATCATCTTCAACATGCCTCATGTTTGTAAAGAACCATGAGAAGATTAGCATTGCTGTTCCGAGTGCAATAGCCCCCCAGAAAACTGGATTTATTGTTGCTATGGCATTTACTTCAGTACCTGAACTCTCTGCTTTTTTTGCGATAAAGTGAACTATTATTCCCGATAAGATCATCCCAAATGGAGCAGAAAATTGTGCAAGAGTTTGTCTAACAGCCATTACTCTACCCAGTTTTTCCTTTGGAACAACCGTTTGCCAGATAAATTGGCTTGATAAATTTAATATAGGTAATGATACTCCCATTATCAAACCACCTATCCCCATGAACCAGAACAATCCTTGAGGTGTAAATGTGATTAGTAAGAACCCTATATATGTTACAAGAATTCCTCCTGCAACACCTATTACCTTTTTCTTGAATCCTTTCCATATGACCATTAATACTGATGCACCTATCATCCCTCCTTGGAAAAACGCTAAAACAAGCGCTAGGTTCGTAGCATTACCCAAATGTCCATCATAAATATACAGATTGATCAATGTAAATAGAGGGGTTATACAGAGATTAGCAGCTGTGAAGACTCCAAGAAGCGCAAGTAGACCTCTTTTGTTCTTAATGAATACAATCCCTTCCTTGAATTCCTGAAAGAAAGTTGTTTCTTTTTTCTCTTTTTTCTCCGCTTTCGTAACACTTGGGATTCTTATTAATACTAGTGGTACGACTGCAACTGAGAATGTGATAACATCAATCCATAGAAGATCACCTATATCTAGAAAATTTAAAGCTAAAAGGAGAGCCGCAATAACTGGACCTATAAGACCAATTACCCCGTTAAATAAGAAATCAACACTATTCATCCGATTAAGATGCTTTCTTGGAACCATAATTGGAATTATAGCTTGAATTGCAGGCACTTGGAAAGCCTGTAAACTACCTCTAATCGCAAGGAATCCCATTACTACCCAGATGAATATCATGGGTCCAGTATTAGCTAAAACTCTATCGTATCTATAGATATAATTCCCAACATCAAATTTGAAAGCATAGTTAGGATAATTGAAAATAGTATTTTCAAATATGAAAAACATAGCCAGTCCAACAGTAACCACTGCTTGTAGGAAATCTGATGATCCAATTAGAATTTTGCGACTCCATCTGTCTACAAAAACTCCAGCTACTGGTGTCAGAAGTATGAAGGGTAAGAACCCTGCTATATTAGCTATCGATAAATATAATGCACTTCTAGTTCTGATAGTAATCCACCAGATAATCACAAACTGGACAATTGATGATCCTAATAAAGATACCATCTGTCCTGACCAAAAGAAGATGTAATTTTTGAAAGCCCCAGTAGTATCTTCACTAATTTCTGCTAACCCTGTCATAGAAACACCTTTAATTTTCTCTGAACTTAGAGAAACGTTTCTTCTAACAAATATAAAAATATTTCCTTCAACAGAGAAAAACTTAAATTTGCTAGTTACAGATGATATTATATAAGAATTAAGGCGATTTACATTTGAGTTATCATGATCACATTTATCCAAGTTATAAAGAAGAAACAATTAAGATTCTTAATGAAATCGAAAAATTCCAATTTTTGGAAGATCCTAAAATTGAACCCATAATAATTGCTTTGAGAAAAGGGCCTCTAACTGTTAGAGAACTTGAAAATCAGTATAATGAACTTGTGAATGAGCGAATTGATGAAATGGATCTCTCACAAGAAGAGAAGAATGTTTTACTAGAAAAATTAGTTCGTAAATCTAAAACCTTATACAAATACCTAAATGAATTAGAGAAGCAAGGTTTTGTTATTCCAGCTGGGAAAAGAATAGTTGAAAATCAAACCGCGTCCGAGACTCTCTACGGTAGAACAGCTAAGTTATTTCTCCATCAAGGTGGTCAAGAAATCTGGAGTGAAACTGAAGGAATGGACTCTGCTTTAAAACTTCTTTCTGGTACTCTTGGTCTTTTGAACAAATCTAAAAAGCCTTCAGTTTCTACATTAAAGAACATGTTAATTAAAATAGATAAGAAAATAGATGTTGATATAAAATCCCTCGTTACCGATTACTCCGAAGATTTTTCTAAATTAGCTGAAAATCTATCGTACTATGAGCTCAAATTGATGTTTACTGGGTTAAAGATGCTTCTTCTAATGAAGAATTACGATGAATTTGAGCAAGAACTTCATGATAGCAGAATACTGTAATTAGACACAAATCGTTACATCAAAAACTATTTCATCTTTTACCATCAACCTTTATATGATTATATGATTTTAAGCGTAGATGTGGTATTTTTACATGTTGAAGATCCTGTAAAACTTCGTCAATGGTACAATGAAATTCTTGAATTAGAAAATGGTTTCGCAACACCTGATCTACATTGGCAGGAATTTGTTTTTCCAGAAAAAACTGCAACAAGATTTGCACTCGATTATGCTGGGAACAATCCTTCTGAAGTTGAACAACAAAAGATTATGATATCCTTTAAAGTGGAAAATATTTTTGATTATGTTAAGAAGCTTGAATCAAAAGGTATAGAATTCTATGGGATAAACAAAATAAATGATGTGGGTCCAACACTTGTTGCAACATTCCAAGATATTGAAGGAAACTGGATTCAAATTTCTCAAAGAAAATAAATAAAAGAGAAACTTTATTCTCTTCTCTTCTTAACAAAGATGCTAATTGTTGCGAATATTCCTAAAGCTAAAACAAAACTCTCAAAACCAAATGGCGCCGTTTCTGTGGGTATGCTTTCTGTTACTGAGAATACATTACTGTCTATATCAGCTCTTGGTGTGAGTAGTTCTTCATACCAAAGGCTGTAGTATACTCTAAAACCAATAGCTGCAAAGTAAATGAAATTGGGACCTCTATGAAGTTCGAATGTAGCTTCAAGATCATCAGTGACTGGACCATCATTAATCCACCAAAAAATTGTACCGTCACCCATGTGAGCTGGGTCATAAAACACAGCTTGTTGTGAACCAGAAGAATTTGTACCATTTAACATCAGTGATCCAGTTGTTACATTGAAATCTGCTTGAACCTGAACGCCTTGACCTGCCTCAGTAATCTCTTGACTTAGTGGTGTTCCAACTGTACTTCTTGCTCTAGGCCAGATGTTTAAAAATTCCCAATCAAAGTTTGGATCCCATTCATCGCTTGCAAGGGGATTAGCTTTAACAGTTAAAGTTTCCTCTGAAATCTCTCTGGCTGGAGGTAAAATTTCTGTGTCTAAAGAAACATAAAACCATTTTTCATCTTTTGCAGTCTGCCAGTACATAGAAGTTCTTGCTGGATCTGAAACATATTCGGCTGCAAAAACAGTAAGTATATGCCATCCTGGAGCAAGGTATTCATGCCAAAGATCTTGTGTAGTGTTTATAGTATCAGCGAATGTATGAATATTGGATAAACCAAAATCAGTTCCATCAAGATAGACGTTGAGAATGCCTTGGAATCTAGTTTCGTTATAGACCCCATACTCATCCTCTTCTGCAAAATACCAATAATTAGCTTGACTCCAATCCTCACTCTGTTGGGTGTCGAATCTGAATTCTGCAACATCATAAGTGAAACTAAACCAAACTACATCATCAGGTCCATAAACTGCGTTATCAGGCATAAGAGTGTCATTAAACTCAACAGCTACTTGTTCTCCTAAATCATACCGTGCAGCATGAACAAATTGTAAACTGATTGGAACTAATTCAGGTTCAATCTCTCCCTTGACTGAATTTTGATTTATCACTAAAGATGTAGCAATTAGTATGAGCATAATTGAAGTTTTTTTCAACATATTTATCTGACCTTTTTTGTTCTCAAGATTCTAATACTGCATTCTCAGTTTATTGAGAATATTTAAATCTTATTCTATTGCTTGCTTTCTGTTTTAATGAAGCACTTTTTAATATAACTATAGATGATGTTAAGGATAATTGTTTTAAGTAACCATCAAAAATACATACTAATTAGGTGTCAACCATGGCTGGTATATTCGAATTATTACTTCCTGTAACTCCAATGAATCTGCTTACTGCATTTCTAATGATACTAATTTTCTTTACAATTATGTTTCTAGGAACAAAGTTTCTACCAGGGATCAAAGGACTAGGAGAACCTTTGAAAGATGGAACTAGAAAAGAGTACAAGTTAACTGGTTTAATCCTATTCCTCTTAGCAACATTTAGTGCAATATTAGTACTTGTTCTTTACGAAAGAGTCTCCTCTTATATTTGGAACTTAGAATATATTGCTATAAGATTCTGGTCTCTTTTGATAGTAGCAAATATCTTTGTGATAGTATGGACTATCTTACTATTTATTCTAGGAAGAAGAAAACAAGGTGAAGCTAGACGCAAAGGGTTCAAAGGAATTCTGCATGATATTTGGTTTGGTTCTGAATTAAATCCAACTTGGTGGGGTGTTGATCTGAAAATGTTTGCATACCAGCCATCTTTAATTGGTTTATCCATCATAAATTGGAGTTTTATGTTTACTCAGTTAAACAATCAAGGCTATATTCTTCCACAGATGTGGTTATACCAAGCCTTCTGGTGGTTCTATCTTTTTACTCACTATGTTTTCGAAGAGTTCATGCTCTCAACCTGGGATATAATGTCTGAGAATTTTGGTTTAATGTTAGTTTGGGGAGACACAGTTTATGTACCATTCTTCTATTCAATTGCAGGATGGTTCCTTATTAGCCAAGAGCTTGCTTTTAGTGTCTATGTAATTGTCTTTCTGTGTGTTGCATATCTCCTCTCAATCTGGATTTTCAGAGGTGCAAACCTGCAAAAGTATAGATTTAAGAAAAACCCGAATACTAAAATCTGGTTCAAACCTGCAAAAACTTTAGAGGGGAAAATTCTGATCTCTGGATTCTGGGGAAAGGGAAGAAAGCTAAACTATACTGGAGAAATTCTTACTTATTTAGTGATTGTTTTGACAACAGGTTTGATCTCCGCATTACCTTTAATTCTCCCTGGTTCTTTACTAATTCTTCTTATGCAAAGAGCATGGAGAGATGAAAAACGGTGTAAGAAGAAATATGGTAAACTTTGGGATGACTATCGCGAAATAGCCAAGTATAAGATGTTTCCCAAGATTTATTGATATCTTAGAAAATGATACGAAATGGAGGATTCTTAGCCATTTCTTTCAACTCTTCTTGTGAAGCTGTAGCCATTTTATAGGTTTTATACCCCCCAACGAGATTGCACACCTTATATCCTCGTTGAGAGAGATTTCTCTGTACTATATAAGCTCTAAACCCTTCTTGACAGCACAAGCAAATTCTTTCATCTTTTGGTATTTCATCTAATCTACTTCTTATCTCAAATTCAGAGAAATGTTTTGCACCTTCAATAGTACCAAGTTCGAATTCATCATCTCTTCTCACATCGAGAATTAAACCTTCATTTTGTTGAATACTTGATATATCATGCCAGTGAATTATCTTAACATCTTGTTTAATGATGTTTGTTGCAATATACCCTGCCATATTAACAGGATCTCTTGCTGAACCAAATGGAGGTGCATAAGTTAGTTCCAATTTTTCTAAGTCAAATACAGTTCCACCAAAATGAATTATTGTTGAAATCACATCTATCCTTTTTTCTGCACCGCTTCCACCCAAAACTTGTGCTCCTAGAACTTTACCAGTATTCTTTTCAAATAGTACTTTGAGTGCTAATTTATCAGCACCTGGATAATATCCTGAATGATTCATTGGGTGGAGATAGACTTTCTCGTATTCAATTTCATTAGACTTCAAATCTTTTTCATTTAATCCAACTTGAGAAACTGTTATATCGAAAACCTTCACAACAGCTGCAGCAAGAACACCTTCATATTCCTCAGTCTTACCTGCAATGTTATTTGCAGCTATTCTACCTTGTTTGTTAGCAGGACCAGCTAAAGGGATAGTTATTCTTTTTTGTGTAATAAAATTAGTTACTTCAACTGCATCTCCGACAGCGTAGATGTTTGGATCAGATGTTTGCATTTGTTTGTTTACAAGAATATGCCCTCTCTTACCTAGTTCTAAACCACTTTCTTTTGCTAATTTTGATTCAGGACGAACTCCAATTGCTAGAACAACAAGATCTGTTGGAAATTTCCGACCACTTTGTGTAATTACACTAGCTTGACCAGTTTCATTCCTTTCAAAAGAATCTACTCCATCTCCTAGTATAAGTTCAATTTCATTGCGATACAATTCAAAGTGTACATATTGGGCCATTTCTCGATCCAAAGTTATCATAACTTGGTCCATTAGCTCAATAATCGTAACTTCAATGCCTTTTTCATGAAGATTTTCTGCCATTTCTAGACCGATAAAACCTCCTCCCACAACTGTGGCTTTCTTAGGTTGATGTTTCTCAATATGCTCAGTTATTTTCAAAGTATCTGGGATGGTTCTCAGTGTAAAAACAGGAACTTCTTCCATTCCTTTGAATGGTGGCCTAATCGGTTCTGCTCCCGGTGATAGAACAAGTGTATCATATTCAAGATTATACTTTGAGTCATTTATTAGATTACTAACTTCTACTTTCTTGTTTTCTCTGTCGATAAACAAAGCTTCTGTATTGATTCTCACATCAATATTAAAACGATCTTGAAACATCTCTGGTGTAACAAGCTCAAGGTTCTCTTTATCTTGAATAACACCCCCAACATAATAGGGTAATCCGCAATTTGCGAACGAAACAAATGATCCTCTCTCAAGAATTATGATTTCTGCAAATTCATCCAGTCTTCTATATCTTGCAGCTGTTGAAGCTCCACCAGCTACTCCACCAATAACAACTATCTTCTTCGTCAAATCAATCCCAAACAATATTTACAGAAGACTTTCTAAAGAGATGCTTTAAAACTCAATCGTTTATTGCATATTAGAATGGTTTTTGTAACGATATAGAAGAAAGATTTATCCTTGCTGTTCTAAGGTATTTCAACTACACATATTTTTGGTTCTTCAGAAGAATCAGTTGCACCTATTGGGTATAGAACAAAAACCACCATCTCTTTTTCCTTCAGAGTTTTATAATCTGCAATCGTAGAAAGCCATTGTCCCTCTCCTGCTTCAAGAAATTCTTGATGAAGCTTAACATTTAGATCGTTTAGTAATTCGACAGCTTGGATTGCATCTTCAAGTGAAAGAGTCTTGCAATCGGCTTGTTTAAACATCTTTAGAGCAAAATCTAGATAGGGTTTTTCACTACTTTTATACTTCCCACTCTTTATTCTTGAATCAATTGCATGGAACTCAAGATAGAATTCGTTTACACTCATAAAGAGTACAGAGTATTCAATATTAATAAATCATTCTCCTAAAAATCGCATTAACTACTCTATTCAGTCTTTTTAGGAGCATCTAGACTGAGAAAATGTGATTATTTAAACTATTGTTCGATAAGAATTTTAACACTTATAAGTGTCTCAAACTCTTGATACTCATTTAAGAAAGAATGATGATAAATATGTTACAAAAAAATTCTACTTATTGGATGATAGTTTCGATATTAATCTTATTATTTGCAGGTTCTAGTTTTACTTCTAGTTCAACTTCACTCATGATCTTTCCAGATGAAACGTGGGTTGAAGCTTTACCCGATGATCAAGGATTAGATGTTACACTGATAGATGAAATGATTGAGTACGTTGACACAAAAACACTTTTTGATTCAATGGTTTTGGTTAAGAATGGTTATCTTATAGCTGAAACTTATAAATTTGTAATGGGTGAAAATGAAACCAAACATCTGTGGGGAATTACAAAGGGAATAACTTCGCTTTTAACAGCAATTGCTATATCTGAAGGATTTATCGAAAGTTTAGATTCAAAAGTATTCGATTACTTCACAGATAGAAACATATCGAATTATAGTCCTTCAAAAGATAATATAACAATAAGGCATATTCTTACTAGTTCTTCTGGATTAGAATGGCAAATTGATGAATATATGTTTGCAGCATGGATATCTGCCGAAGATAAAGTACAATATATGCTCGATCTTCCAATGAAGTACGAACCTGGTACTCAATATGTTGAGAATACAGGTAGCATGCATCTTCTCACCACAATTATCAATATAACTACAGGGATGTTTCCTATTGACTTTGCAAAACAATATCTTTACAATCCTTTAGGAATTGAAGAAGTTACTTGGACCGATGATGGTACTGGGGTAAATTATGGTGGTCACGGATTATATCTGCGAACTAGAGACTTAACTCGGATAGGTCACTTACTACTCAACAATGGAAGTTGGAATGGTAATCAGATAATACCTGAAGAGACAATAGTGGAACTGCTTGAACCTGTCTGGAATCTAACACTTGAGAATGATCATGAACGAAAATTAGCTTGTCGCTTTTACTCAATTGAAGATTACAACCTTTATACTGCAATGGGATCAACAATGTTAGTTATGGCGGTGTTACCCGAATATAATATAGCTCTATCCCTAACAAGTTCTTCTATTGATTCTAAACCACCTGATGAGTTTTACACAATCCTAGATGACTATCTCTTACCAGCAATGATTGATCCTAATATGAGTGAGACTAGTGGAATACCAATGTTAACAATCCTTAGCTCTACAATCATATTCCTTGCTATTTATAGACGAAGAGATAGTTAAGTAATTCAAAAAGAGTATAAAGAGTAAAACAAGAATTGGAGAAGAAAAGTGAGAGCACTTTTCAAACTCTTAAATAACTATTCTTGTAAAAGCTGGTGCCAATCCAACAACTATACCTACAACAAATAGTGGTAGTGCATATCTTAGTGTTCTCCATAGATAGACTATTGGTTTAGCAACTTTGAGTTTATGGATGAAGTTTGGTAATTTCAACATTTTTGTTACACCTCCGTTTCATTTGTAATGAACGATTTTGATTTCTCATTTATCCTGCAAGAGGAAAACGTTTGCTGTTCTGCACATTTAGCAGCTAGAGCAGTATTCAACTTTTGCAAACCCTGGCAGAGTTTTTTGTATCCAGGGTCAATCAGTTTTCGTATCTTGCTGTTCATTTTTTTCACCGTTCGAGTTTTTCTTATGTCTGAACAAATCCGACATCCTATATAAAGCCATTTTTTG
>JAAFKJ010000041.1 GCA_021399395.1 Candidatus Heimdallarchaeota archaeon | reverse complement strand
CTAATTCTTGAGATTCATCTTTTTTATCGCGAAAAACCAATTTAAGAAGTATTGGTGTCATAATTACTGTCACAAAAACAAGCATAATTGCTATAGTGTAAACACTTGTATCAAATATACCTTGTTGAACACCAATTCCAGCTATTACAAGTACAATTTCAGCTCTTGGAGACGTTCCTACAGCTATTCTTATTGCAGATTTATTATTAAAACCCATGATTCTTGAACCTGCAAAAGTCCCAATACCTTTAGAGAGTATAGCTATAAGAATAACTATTACCATAATAAAAGAGATTCCTCCTGAACTAAAATCAAAATTGCTTCCTACTGAGAAGAAGAACAACGGAATGAATATCCCTTCTCCGAATTTGACTATGGGTTCTTTGATTTCTCCTATAATTAACTTATTTTGTTGCAGAGATAAGCCTAGAAGAAACGCCATAACAACTCCAGAGAAATGTAGTTCTTCTGCAAAATAATCGATCAGAACTAATAGACCAAAAACTGTTCCTAAAGCAAAATAAGGCGTTTTTGCAGAAGAGAAAATATTGTAATTGTTTTCAAGAAATTTTAGAATTCTTGGTAAGATGAACATTATAAAAATTATAAACAGTGCCAAATATCCCAGATCTTTTAATATGGTAAGAAACCAGTTCCCTCCTTCCGGTGCAAAAAGAGCACCTGAAAGAAACAATACAAGGATTAAAGCAATAAAATCATCAAAGACAGCAACAGAAAGCGTAGTCTGCCCCTCTTTTGACCCTAATTTACCTAAGGAATTTAATGTTCTAACTGTTACACCTATACTAGTAGCTGTGAAAAGAGTACCGAAGAAAATTGCAAAAACAATATCTTTCTTAATGATAAAATAGCCTGTCAATATTCCCCCAGCCAATGCAACAGAAACCTCTATAAGTGAAATGAGCAAACTATTTTTTCCAATTTTCCTTAGATCTCCGATGTTTATCTCCATACCAACAATAAATAATAAAAGAAGAATGCCAATTTGTGAAAATTGTTCTAAAATCTCTCCGTCCATGAATGTGTTTAATGCTTCAATTCCCTTCTCACCAAATAATCTGAATATTGGGCCACCTAAGAGAACTCCAGCAAATAATTCACCTAGAATTGATGAAAGATTTAACCTTTCGAATATTTCTCCAAAAATTCGTGCACTAAGAAGTCCGATTCCAATAAACAATAATATGCGCAGAACCTGGTCACTCATCTTCCTCACGCTCGAGTTCTAGAACGAGCTGTTTAGAATCAATTCTAGTGTCCTTCCAGATGTTTCGCACAGCAAGAATTATATCATTTATTGAGATTAAACCTTCAACAGGATCATTTTTTGTCTTAGCTCTTGGCAAAATAGTAGATTCATATTTTGTCATACATTCAGTAACACGGGAGATTTTGTCAGCATCTATAATAATAGGCAAGTTTTGATTAGCTAAATCTCTAGCTGTAGAACTAGTAAATGCCTTTACTTTTGAAAAAACGGTAGAGATATCTGTTTGAAATGTCGTAAATAGTACAACAAGGTCTTTTGGAGATATTATTCCGAAATATTTGCCTTCCTCATCTACAACTATCAGAGTTTTTGAATTCTGATGGAGTGATTCATCCAGAATAGAAAAACAAGCAGTTGTTTCAATAATTGTTGGAGCTTTGAGCATTAAAAAGTCTCCAGCTTTCATTTCTTTAATTTTGGAGATGAAAGCTTCAAATAAAGATTCCATACAAGGAGTAGGTGGTAGAAGGTAAATAAAGCTTACGTATCTTTAATTTACCTTACACAAAAGGTAAATATCTCAAGTTCTTGCAATTAGATCTTAGCGGCAACAACAGATTTCTCTATTTTTAGAAGGTATATTCTTAGTAATATTCGTAATTACTGGACTAGTTGCAACAGCAATAGTCTTGTGAGAGTATAAATCTAAAGGCAAGATAAAGAATGGTTATTATACCAAAAAGAAAAGAAGAAAACATTAGTTTTCTACCTTAGATAACACTTTTTAATTTGATGTCTTTATTCCTTTCATGGAAGACATAATGGAAGATGTTTTTTCCACTATAAAGGAAATGAAAGCTAAAGAATTTCCTGTTAGAGAAGTACCCATAATTAGGGAAGATTCTAGTTGTTCTGAATTATTGGATTTTTTAGTGGAAGAAGAAAGTCTTGTTGCAATGGTAATTAATGATAAGGAGGAGTTTGTTGGAATAATTACGATGAGACATTTGTTATCACTGTTAAGACCCAGACAAACTGACATAACAAGGGTTCTTTCAAGAACTCGCGTTCTATCATGCATAACTGCTTTAGATTTATTACGCTCAGACATTCCTATTGTAAAAGACGAAGATAATATTGAACGTGTCGCTGGATTGATGGACAAATACAACACAGTTTTCTTACCTCGACAAGCAGATAGAAAGAGCGAGGTTAAAGGACTTATTTTTCTGCAAGATATTTTGCGAACCCTCAAAGACAATTGGGTTGGTTCTTGTGTTGATATGGATGAATGATAGGGAGCTATGTTTATGAGTTTTAATTTCAACATTTTTCTTTATCTGGGGATTGCTTTGATTTCAGCAAGACTACTTGGGGAGCTTTTTGAGAAATTGAAATTATCATCAATACTGGGAGAGCTTTTTGCAGGATTCTTGTTTGGAGGGCCTATTTTCTTACTTTTTGATCTGAATGAATTTAACATTGGTGGGGATCACCCCTTTAGCTTTATAGGAGAAGGAGGGATGAAAGAGAGTATAGAACCTTTTGCTCAAATTGGTATTTTGTTATTGCTCTTTATAGTAGGTGCAGAAATTAAAACAAGTGAGCTAAAACGTTCAGGAAAAAGGAACCTTCTCATTTCCTTAACAGATGTTACAATTACTTATGGTTTAGGATTTCTATTTAGTTACATACTCTTCTCATCTACTTCAAATTATCATCAAATTGAAGGGAACGCTATTATTGGTGTATCAGCATTCTTTGCACTCGTATTTGTTCCAACAAGTATTGGTACCACAGTAAGAACGCTTAGTAACATAAAAAGATTAAATACTAAAGAAGGGCAAACGCTTCTAAGTTTAGCAGTATTTGACGATTTTCTAGGTCTGTTCTTACTACTTATAATTTCAGGAATTCTCTTCTCAGGAAATACAATATTCGGTTTAAGTCCTGCACTATCTGTAATAATACAAATTCTATTCATTGGTGTTTTAATACTCGCCATCTTATACATATTACCAAAAATTCTTGAATTCTTAGAAAGTAGATTTAACACATTTTCCTCTGCATCAACAAGTTATTTCTCCATTGGAATAGTTCTAGCAATTTTGCTAATTATGGCTTATTTTGCTGAATATCTGGGTGTTTCCGCTGCGATCGGCGCGTTCCTTTTAGGTGTAGGAATGCAAAGAAACAAGTATTTAATGAGCGACACTTTGGAGACGTTCACAAAAATTGGGGAAGGATCATTTATCCCATTGTTCTTCTTCTCAGTAGGAAGTTCTTTTGTTCTAACTCAATTTAATCCCATATTCATTATAATTATCCCTATTATAATTGTATCAAAAATGATAGGTTCTTTTACTGGTGCAATGTTTGCAACAAATCCTCTGAAAGATTTCATTAGAATTATGAAGGAGAGATTCGGGGAAACTGAGGAGATAGTAGTTGAGAAGGTAGAAAACACTGAAGAACGAAAGATTTCAAGATTGTGGAAACTTAAGAAACCCGATATAATTTCCTCAGGTAGAATTGCTACTGGAATGATGCCAAAGGGAGAAATCACTCTTGTTATTTCAGCAGTTGGATTAAATGCAGCAATAGAATTCTTTGCATCAAATGATAGTGCAATAGCATTCGCAAATGATCTCTATTCAGTGGTAATTATATTGGT
>JAAFKJ010000004.1 GCA_021399395.1 Candidatus Heimdallarchaeota archaeon | reverse complement strand
TTTGAGATCTTGAGGGTGGATTACCCCTTGTTCATAATCTTGTTTAAATGATTCAAAGGTGTCATAGGATAAATCACCACCATGTTTCTCAGCACGTTCAATTATCAATTCATCAGAAACGTCAAAAAGGATATACTGGACTATTTCGGTGATTGGGTTAGCAATAATTTGCTTTGGTGGACAACTAGCTTTTGAAATTTTTCTAGATACATCTTCCTCTGAATCGTGAATGAATACACATGTTTCAGGTTTTGATTTTGACATTTTAACGTCAATTTGATTAGCAAGATCTGGTTTTGATTCTGAATCCATTTTCTTTCCATAACCCTGCAATCCTGTCAATAGAGGAGTATGAATACAAGCAGGTTTAGTTCGACCTATTTTCTCAGCAGTATCGCGAGCAAGCATGTGAGCCTTCCTCTGATCCATACCTCCATAAGCCAAATCAATTTCCATATTATAGATATCAGCTACTTGCATTGCAGGATAATAAAGAAATGCAGATTCAAGCTCACCTTCAGATTTTCGTCCCATGATAGGAAGTGTGCGGAGCATTCTTGTCAATGAATTTGATTTTGCTACCCTTACAATTTTTTCCCAGTATGTTATCTTTTCAGCTAACTCTGAACCCCAGATATATTGTACTTTTGAACCTTTTACTCCAAGAGATTCAAATGCCTTTTTGAAATATTCTCCAGCTAGTTGAATCTTTTCCATATCGGCACCAAGTTTGTTGTTAATCCAACTATGCCAATCAGCTAAAAACACAATAGTTTCAAAACCTGCATTGATAAGGTCTTTAAGTTTGTTACCACATATAATTCCAGTTCCTAAATGAACTAAACCAGATAACTCGAAACCAATATATGTTCTAGGATTGTTTTTCTCTTCTAACATTTTTCTTATTTCTGACTCAAGAATCACTTCTTCTGTATTTTTGACAACTAGTTTAACCTTTTCCTCAATAGTCAATTACAATCACCTTAATTCTAAAAACATACTTTGAAGATACCGCTTTTACCATAACCCAGGTTGAAAAACTATTGTTATGGGCTATTGATATTCCAAGGGCATCAGCTCATATTTAGAATCCTCTCTGAATTCATAAATATTACGGAAATAAAGAAAAAAAGAAGGAAGGATCAAACGTGTTTAAATTCAACAATTTTAACGTTTGTTGGTTTTTTAGAGATCTCACCTTTTCGTGCGCCGATTACGGTAGATATCCCTTTATCCTTTGATCTTTCAAGTAATCTTTGAGTTATTACTCCATCTATTACGAGTACTTCACCCTTTTCGATTTTTCCCAAATTATCAAAAATCTCTGCAGCTGAACTTCTTAGTATTTCCTTGTCTGCTTCATCAAAAACAATTGCTTCCAACTTAGTTTTGATTTCTTTGACAGCTTTTGACAGATGTTCTGACAACTCGACTTTTCGTATTTCTCTCCTTGGGGGTCTGGAAGTTCCAGTCCTACCGCTAGGTCTACCAGGAGGTCTTCCTGAGGATCTACTTGGAGGTCTACTTGAAGGTCTTGTTGAAGACGATCTGCTTGGGGGTCTACTTGAAGGTCTTGTCGAAGAAGAACGACTTGGGGGCCTACTTGAAGGCCTACCAGGAGGTCTTTTTTGAGTAGTGGTGCGGCTGGATGTTGGAGATGTTGCTGAAGCAACTGATTTACTTGGAGCAGGTGTTCTTGGAGTTTTATCAACTTTCACATCTGCTTTAGTTTTAACAGCTCTTGCCTTACCTTTATCAACAGTAGTTTTTCTTGAGGTCGGAGTAGGTTTTACAACTTTTACACTAGTATCTTGCTGTTTTATCTTCTCTTTCTTAGGTTCAGTTTTTCTGGATTTGGAACCTAATCGAAGTTTCTTCCTCGGAGGTTTCGATTTTTCAAGAAATTCTTTAACTGTAATTCCCTCATCTACTCCAGTAAGAAATATCGCCTTATTCAATGGAACTGCATTATCTAAAGCTTTGAGGGTCTCTCTCTTGTTCAAGTCTTCTACTTCTTTCTTAAAAGGAGCTCGTGCCACATATTCTATGTGGGAAACTTGTAGAAGCTCTTTGAGTATAAGATCTCCACCTCTGTCCCCATCTAAGAATGCTGTTACAGTTTTCTTTGAGATTAACTTTATTAGTTTTGGAGCAATACTTGTTCCATTTACAGCTATAGTATTGTCAATACCATATTTTAAGAGATTAACAACATCAGCTCTGCCTTCAACAAGAATTGTTTTCTTTTGTTTTTCAAAACCAGGTCCTGCAGAAAATCCTTCATCACTGATACTTACTACCTGACTTGCTTTAACTGGACTTGTTTTAGCTGTTCGTTCAACTTCTGAAGTAATATTAGTAGAAAACGGACTCACATTCTGATCCCATTGTCTTATTATTTCAGAAGCACGATCAACAATACTTTGACGTTTACTGATTCTTACATCTATTATCTCGTCAAGTTTTACAGTACAGCTGCATGGACCTACACGATCAACTGTTTCAAGTGTTGCAGCTAAGATAGCTGTCTCCATACGAGACAAACTTGTCGGAATGAAAATTTTCCCTGAAGTTTTTCCTCTTATACTGCGAAGTTCAACATTGATCCTTCCTATTCTGCCTGTTTTTTGGAGCTCACGGATATCAAGATTTTCACTAAGTAATCCATCCGTTTGTCCATAAATTCCTCCGATAATATCTGGTTTTTCAACAATACCATCAATTTCGAAGGATGCGCGTATTTCGTATTTTGTGGTTGAGTTATCGGTTTTAGCGCCCATTTGTTTCACCTTGTATTTTGCTTTGTATTTTAGTAGCATTAGCTTACTTTGAAACGATGGAAAACCTACAAACCCCTACCCTACTTAAAATTAATAAAATTTAGCTTAACCTAAATTATACTTCTTCTCATTTAACACACTTTATTTTGTAAAGGTAATGTAATTTGATAGTGATTGATTGTAATCGTGATAGGGTGAGTTTTATCCATCATTTTTTTGTAAACTCACATTAACGTTGCAGGTATTCTTTACCTGTCATTGTAATATGTTGAACTATGCTTTTAGTTCAAGTAACTGTAATGAAGCTTGGATTAAAAAAGTTCCCATATTACACATAATATGTTTTTTGGACAACAAAGTATATGTTAGAAACGAATATTTAAACAATTTACTTAAGTTTAAATAGCTTCATATTAATTTTCTCCTTAGGAAAATGACTAACACTCTTTACATAATTCTAGGTGTGGGGGCAGGGGTATTAGCAGTTATTGGAATACTATTTTTTTCAATCAAACGCAAGAAGAAAATCAAAAATCCTCTAGCATCGCGTGCAGAAGATATGGTAGTAATGATAAATCAAAGAATTCTTTCTATAAATTCAAGAGTAGCAAAACTTGACACCGACATTACAAAATTACTTGCTGCAAAAGAAAGTGAAGATTTGTCAATATTAAAGATGGAGATAACCTTGGAAGAAATCCCTACTAAAATCGATACAAATAAAGCTGAGATTAATGCTTACATAGCTGATATCAAAGATCTCCAAGACTATAAAACAGAAATCGAGACCATACTAGGAACTAAGGGTAAAAAGGACTGGAAAAAACTTGAAGAGTTATTAGAATTTGTTAAAGAAAAGTTTCAGTATAGATACGTATAAACTTTACAAAACAACTAATTTTCGCTGAGTTTCCATAACTTTTGCTATTAATAGAAATGCTTTTATTATGCTGTTATTTGCAAAGAAACAGAACAATTGAGGTGAGCCTTTGTGCCAGTAACAAACCCAGAATATAGAGCTATTGCAAGATCCCATATAATGGAGAAAAAAGTCTGTCGTAAATGTTATGCTACTAATCCTGTAACAGCAGTTAAGTGTCGAAAATGTAGATCTAAGCAGCTGAGAATGAAAAGATCAAATAAGAAGTAGATCCATCAAGGCACTCAATTTTCAAAAATAAAATGACACAGTGTGTTGACACAAAATTTAAATTAAATTTATCTTCTTTGTAGATAGATTTAGCTAATAAGGAACATCTAATTCCAGCCAACGTGAACTAAAGATGAGTACTGAAACAGAAGAAATGAGCTTGGATGAAAAACGAGAACATCTCGGTGAGATCCGCTTAAGACGAAAAGAATTGATTGATAAACTCCGTTCATGCAACTCAAAAAGAGACGAATTACGTAGCAGTAGAGACAAGAACAATCAATTATCTCGAGAAAATTTTGAAGGAGCTAGAGATTCTAAAGAGAAGCGAGATCAAATTAATGAGGAAGTTCAAGTTCGAAAACAAATGCGAGATATTCTTAGAGAAGATGCAGATAAAATAGGAAAAAGAATCATCGAGCTTGGTTCGCAGCTGAAAAACATAAGTGTTCCTAAGAATCGAAAAGTGGGAGATAGAATTCGTCGTCTTGAGAGGCAATTAGAAACAACTCCTTTCTTAACCAAAGAGATGGAAAAACAAACTTTACAGCAACTAGAGGAACTTAGTTCTGAGTTTGAAAAGCTAGAGCAGTTTAAAGATTTAAGAAGTGAATTTAGAGACATTCAAAACAAACTTCGTCATATGCAAACAGAGATTAAAACATACCACACAAGTGTCACTACTTTGGCACAAGAATCACAAATTCATCAGGAAAAGATGATAGCAGCTACTAAAGAAGCAAAAAAAATCAAAGAAGAAGCTGATGCATCTCACGCTGAGGTTATTGCTTTGAGTTCTACAATAAGTTCCATTCGTAAAGAGTTGGATGGACTTACTCAAAAGGTGAAGAAGGTTTCAAGTGAAGTTGGAGAACAACAGCAAGCTTATCGAAAAGCTAGAAAGATGGAAGCAAAGAAAGTTAGAGAGCAAAGACTTGATGGTAAAGCTGAAGAAATTTTAGTCAGGTACAAAGACGGAGAAAAATTAACTCTAGATGAATTCAAAATACTTATGGAAAGAGGTTTAATTTAATTTCATTATTCTTTTTCTAGTTCCACCCATTGTTTTTGACCATTCCATTTACATAACAGATTTACACGCAGTATTCACAATTCTTAAAACCACAAACTATACAAATATTATTGGTGTTTACTTAGTGAAACTTCCTATTTGTCTGATAGATGCTCAAACTAATACTCTTTGCAGAAAGTGTAAACAACTTCATAGAGAGGGTAGAATTTCAGACACAGATATCGAAATTTCTAAATTGTTAATTGATATGTCTAAATCTAATAAAGACTTAAAGGACATTACATTTTTCTCTTCTTATGAATTATCTGATGTTGTCATGATAATTACAAGGAAGCAAGATGTTCCAATTCTTTCGTCTACAGACATAGTTGACAAATTAAGAGGCCATGTTCGTAAGGAGATACGCTTTCTTGAAAAAACAAATGATCCTAGAAAACTAGTCGAAAGTTTGCTTGATCCGATACCTGTTCTAAATGTAACTACATTGTATTTACCCCCCCTTAGTGACAAAGAGTACAAGATTGAAATCGCCAAAAAATATAGAGATAATCTTCCAATTCCAGAAGAAATTATAATTCAAACTGTTACTTCAGTTCTTAACACGGATGCATATATTGAGTTTGTCTAAAACACTACATACTCAAAAAATTCATGTTAATAGATGATATTAGGAAGAATAACCATGAGAAGTATTGGTTTTGATTAATTTGTTCCATCTTATCGTTATTATTTTATAGCTAAGTTTTGAAATATGTCTGTATGCGCTTCAAATATAAGCAAGTGATTGCTGTTCGTACGGATTTGAAAATGTCCAAAGGCAAAATTGCGGTTCAAACAGCTCATGGATCCGTTTCAGCTTATGTAAAAACAAAGAAATATTATCCTGATTGGGCAGATAATTGGTTTTCTGAGGGTCAGAAGAAGATTACAGTCAAAATTAGCTCTGAAAAAGAAATTCATGAATTAGCAGAAGCAGCTAGAAAAGCAGATATTCCTTATGCGATCATCAATGATGCAGGATTAACACAACTCCCCCCTGGAACAACAACAGTAATTGGAATAGGTCCTTCACGTGAAGAGCTCATAGATAAGGTTTCAGAAAGTTTACCATTATTGTAATCAGAAGTAGGGTTCTAAAATGTCCTCAAGTTCCTTATTAACTCCTGTCATCACAAAAACCAAAGGAATCAGAGGGGTCATCAAACAAAAACCTGAAGATTTCATAGTGGGAGAAATCTCACAAGATTTTGAAATTTTAGATCCAAGGGGAGAAAACTTCAAATTAGAAGGAAAGAAAGGACTTTTCACTCATTTTGTTTTAATCAAGAATAATATTGATACATCTGCTGCTTTAGATTGGATTGCAAAGATTTGGGGGATTCCTAGAAAAAATATAGGAATAGCTGGTTCAAAAGATAAGAAAGCTCTAACCGCACAGAGAGTTTCAGTATGGGGGATTAAAGAACAGCTAGAAAAAGGTAAAATTCAAGAAATTAACACCCCTAAAATAAAAACAAAATCTTTATGCCTTCAATTAAAAGAACTAAGATTAGGAAATTTATGGGGGAATTTTTTTGAGATTACGATTAGAAACATTCCTCTGGATAAAGATACAATAAGAGGCAGAATAAAGGAGAAATTCAGAGAAATTGAAAGTAGTGGTACACTTCTTAATGGGTTTGGTCTCCAACGTTTTGGCGATGTAAGACCAATAACACACCTAGTGGGAGAGAAACTTCTTCTTGGGGACTTCAAAGCTGCAATTAGAGAATATGTTGGTAGAACTTTTGAAAAGGAAACCAAAAGTGCTATCCAATCCCGCAAAATATACTGGGAAAATGAAGACATACAAGAATCACTAAAAAAACTCCCAAACTATTTACAGATTGAAAGACAACTCCTTACTGGACTTCTAAGGACAAAAAATGACTATGAACAAGTATTTTTCTCATTACCAGGTCAATTACGTAAACTATTCATTCATGCATATCAATCATATCTTTTTAACAAGTATCTAACTATCAGATATACAGAGTATAGTAATGATTTATTGATTCCAGTTGAAGGAGAGAGAATAGGTAATGATGAAGTGTATGCGCCCATGATTGGAAGCAAAGTACAGTTAACGGGGAAGGTAAAAGAGATTTATGAACGTATTTTAGAAGATGAAACTGTGTCAATAAACGATTTCTCAAAACCCTTATCAAGAAAATTAGGAGGGACTGGTACTTTAAGACCAATAAGAATGAGACCAGAAAAACTAAAACTGATAGATGTATTTCCTGATGAATTCAATGAAGGTAAAAACAAAGCCAGAATTTCATTTGAATTAAGAAAAGGGTCATATGCAACTGAATTACTAAGAGAGATAATGAAACACTAACTATTTTCTAACCATTAAAAATGCATCAGAATTATCTTGATAGTATTTACGTATTCTAGAAATTGTTGCGAATCCTAAACTTTCATAGAGCTGAATAATTTTGTTATTATCTACACTTACTTCCAATTTGATACTGTCATAACCAAGAATTTCAGTCCTCTTTACGAAGTGCTCTAACAACTCTTTGCCCAACCCTTGGTGTCTATAATCTTCCAATATAGCTACAGAGAGAATATGGACTTGACCTAGAGTAGCAGTATAACCCCCTAGTACAAAACCAATTATCCCGTCCCCAGATTTTACTACTAAACAAAGTTCAGGAGCTCCAAAGAAAATATTTCCAATTAAGGTTTCACCAAATGGATATGGAAAACATTTTCTTTCCACATCAAAGACTTTAGTTATATCTTCTTCTTTCATTGGCATGATTTTTGGATGATTTTTACTCATAAAACTCACTGTGAGATTTGGTTATCGGTTTAGTTATTTTCTCAAACACTCTTTTGTAGCTTCAATTTCTTAATTTTCGATTAATATTTCTATTTTTCTAAATAACCTTTTTTTGAAAAGCAACTTTTTATAACGAAGAAAGTTCTATACAAATAATCTAGTATTGTCTGAGATGACTGGTTTGAGTAAAAAAAGAGCAACAGATTATGAAAGAACTTTGGTTAACCGTTTTTGGGATTATGGGTTTGCAGTTATGAGAGCACCTTCTTCTTCTGGAACAAGCAAGATGCCTAGACCTGATGTTTTAGCAGGTTCTGCAAAGAAAGGCATGTTATTAGCTTTAGAAATCAAGACTAGTCGTCAGGACGTTTTCTATATACAAAAGGAACAGATAGAAGGTTTACAATTGTTTGCGGATAGAATAGGTGCGCAATCCTATGTAGTTGTGAAATTTGTAGGAAAACGCATGGATTATCTATTCCTCTCAGTACCAGACTCCTTAACTCAAAGTAAGGGAGGAAGTTATAGAGTAGCAATTGATGATTTAAAGAACCGAGGTGTTGATTTTTATACATTGATAAATGAAAAAGAACGCAAAGGTCAAAAGTAAGAAATTTACAATTCTATTCATACATAAGTTGAAGCTGAGATTGAAATGAAGATCCTCAAAAAAGATTACAAAAATGGAATACTTGAGCTCATCCCTGAAAACATTGATGATTTATATGCTATTTACCGTATCCTGAAAGCAGGAGATATAGTAAGAGCTGCAACTTCAAGAAGAATCAGAAAAAAAGAAGATGACGGTAGAGCTGATGCAGGGGAGCGAATAAAAATGACACTTGAAGTTGAGATAGAGGAGCTAGCATTTCATGGTTTTGGTGATAATTTAAGATTCAAAGGAAAGATATTGGCTGGTCCAGACGATTTAGTCTCATTAGGTACATATCATACTATCTCTTTATCCCTTATGGAAAAAATCAGGATTCAAAAACTCAATTGGACACCTATGGAAAAAAAGGTCGTTGATGACGTTGAAGAAGCTTCAATGTTAGCGAAAATCCTAATAGTGACTATTGAAGATAATAGTGTTTGTATCGCTTTAGTAACACAGTTTTCGATAAAGATCATTTCAGAGTTCAGTTCAGCCGTAACAAGAAAATTCAGTGATATTCAGCAACACACAAGTGAAATGGGAACCTTCTTTGTTGATGTTTTACAGTTAATTCAAGACACAGTCAAACAATATTCCACCGAGCTTATTATTTTAGCAGGTCCTGGATTTACACCAGAGAATTTCTATGAATTCATAAAGAATCGAGACCCACTACTTACAGAGAAAATTAATCGTGTTCATGTGAGCACGGGAGGTAGAGTCGGATTAAAGGAAGTCCTTTCAAAGAAATTACCTGAAAAAATTGCTAATGAACAAAGAGTTGTCTATGAAACAAGATTGGTTGAAGAAATTTTCAAAAGATTGGGCCAAGAAACAGGCACAGTTACATACGGACTAGAAAGAGTAAAAAGAGCTCTTGAAATGGGTGCAATTGAGGTTTTACTTATTAGTGATAATCAAATTAGTGTAGAAGATTTAGAGAAGAGAGCTATGATTGACAGTTTAGTTGATGAAAACTCTAGGATGAGAGGGAAAACAGTAATGATGTCAATACACCATGAATCTGGAGAGCAATTAGCTAGTTTAGGAGGCATTGCGGCTCTTCTTCGCTATCCTCTTCATGATAGTTAAGATTCATACAAAGGTTCTAGGTATGTAATGATGCCATTTTGAAGAGGATATTGGTGGATAATATCAATACTAATGATCTTATCCTTATATTTCTCAGCCAAAAATTCACTTATTTCTTTAGCAGTGATCCAATGCACAAAGATGATAGTATTGTCCGTATCAACCCCAATTTTATTAGATTCTATTTCAAAAGCAGTTTGAAGATCTGAGATGATTTCTGAGATAATTCCTTCTTCTCTCAAAATTATTCGCCCTCTTACAACCAAACCTTCTGCAGTTATCTCATCAAATTCTTTAGCATAATTCTCTGCTCTTCTAATCAATCTGTTTTTTAACTGCACTCCATCTTTATATCTTGCTGAACAATAGTGTAGAGTTATTGGAGATTTCTTGAATTTCTTAAGTAGTTCTTTTGCTAGAGATTCACTCCCCTCAACAGCTGCACTAATTTCTGTTTTTACCTTATACCCCAAACTATTCAATTTCTCAATATTTGCTTCTGTAATTTCAAATTCGTTAAGATTCACAAAGCTCAGATTTGACTCAATTGCGAAATCTATAATCCGAATTATCTTATCGTGTTTATCTGGAATTACTGGGATTTCAATACCAACTTGCCAATCATATGTTTTAGCGGTGATTATTGCTTTTTGAATTCTATCTGTGAGAATCAATGAAGGGGGATGAAATCTTATTTCATCAAGACCAGCGTCAAATAACTGTTTGAATTGCTCGTTTGTTAGTGAATGAGAAGTGTAGAGATGACAATGAAATTCTTCACCAAATTCTTTCTTTAATGATAAGATATATTCTACAACCCTATCTAATGTTAGAGAGGGGTCACCTCCTGTTATACCAACCCCTAGAGCTGAAATCATATGTGCTTCCTTGATAGCTTGATCAATAGTTTCTATTTGTTGTTCATTAGCATAGATTACGTCATTTCTCTTTTCTTTCATGATTGGGCAATAGAAACAGTTAGAGTCGCACATTCCAGTTATAAATAGAACCATCTTTGAACCCAGCGAACATAGTCTACACCCTTCACTTGGGATTCCAACAACATAATTGTCATGCCATTTTGAGATTCTATTCATTTTTCAAAAATTATCTTCTGGTAATAAAAAGAATCAGTTTTTAGACACAAGTAAAGATTTGAATCGAAAAAGCAGTTTTTTAAAGACATATATCAGAATAAGCAACAGAGTAACTGATGCTAACAACTTTCCAAATCATACTAATTGTGTTGATGGGTCTATTAATTCTATCTTTCATAGGCAATATGTTGAATCTTCAGAAATACGGAATTTATATAATTCCCATAGGAATAATTTTTCGAACTAAATTCTTCAATAAAATACTTGAAAAGATGGGAGATAAAGGAAAACGATTTTGGAAGTTCATGTATGATACTGGAAAGATCCTTACAGGTATTATATCAATAGGATTACTAGGGTTTTTCATAGTTAATCCTTTTCTAATTTTATTTAATTCACCAGGCAGTATAGGAATTCAATTAATTATTCCTGGTGTAACCATTGATTTCAAGATAGCACTCCTCTTTATTTTGCCAATATTAGTCGTGTTAATTCCTCATGAGATTGCACATGCAGTTATGGCTAGAAGAGAAGGTATTGAAATCAAATCTTCTGGTGTTTTTCTTGTTTTGGTTTTCTTTGGGGGGTTTGTTGAACTTCTGCAAGATTCATTGGAAAAAGCAGAAGACAAAAGTAAAATTAAGGTGCTTCTTAATGGATCAGCAATTAATGCTGTTTTCTCTTTATTCTTTGTAGCTCTATTTTTCTTAACCCCCGCAATTGTTTCAATAGGTTATGGTCCTTCTGATGGAGTTCTAATAACAAACATCTATGATGATTATCCTGCTGATACAGTTGGAATTGAAGTTGGAGATGTAATAGTAAGTATTGGAAAGTATAATGATTCCTTAGGTGAGATCGTTTATAGTCCTGCTTTGAGTGTAAGTGATTATAATACGATTATGCTAACGAATCTGGAAGCTGACCCATTCTATATTACTTTATTAGATAGTTCAAACATTACAATAATTCCCACGAAAATTAATCCTAGCTCGAATACAACTAGTTCATCAAACATCTATCTTGGAGTAAATATCTACAATTATTATCCGCCAAAAGCATCATGGCAAACTATTTGGTTTCCCTATTACTGGGACTTACAGATAACATATACATTGAATATCAGTCTTATGGCTGTTTTTCTAAATATGTTACCATTGGTTATGACAGATGGGGATAAGATTCTTCAGATTTATTTGAAGAAGAAAGTTTCAGAAGAATCCAAGTATAAGAAAATCTTGAATGGAATCAGGATTGTATCTCTCTTGATTTTAGTTATAAATATTGTACTACCAATGTTATTATGAGGTTAAAAAATGAAATGTGCGTTCTGTGGAGATCAAGTTGTATATGTTCGTCAGTATGATAAAACGGCATTGTGTATTAAACACTTTAACGAACAAATGGTAAAACGAACCCAACGAACAATTACTAAACATAAGATGCTTAAGAGAGATGATCGAGTAGCTGTTGGTGTTTCGGGTGGTAAAGATAGTATAGCACTTCTAAATATACTAACCAAGATAGAGTCTGAATTTCCTGAAAGCGAGATAGTTGCAATTACAATAGATGAAGGAATTGAGGGATATAGGGAAGAAGGGATGCTATACGCAAAAAAGAATATTCAGAAACTCAATATTGAACATCACATTTATTCTTTTAAATCTGATTTTGGGTATGATCTTGATGAGATTATAAGTAAACTAGGGGAGAGAGGAAAGAGCAGGGAATTCGGTGCTTGTTCTTATTGTGGAATTTTGCGAAGAAAGATTTTGAATCAAGCAGCGCAAGACGTAGGTGCAGACATATTGCTTACTGGACATAATCTTGAAGATGAAGCTGAAACCGTCCTTCTAAATATAATTAGAGGAGATATACAAAGATTATCTAGATTGGATCCTAAACCTCGAAAGATTCACACCAGTTTAGTTCCTAGGGCAAAGCCATTCAGGAACTCTCCCCAAGCAGAAATTGTAATGTATTGTTACCTTAACGACCTTGAATACCAAGAAATTCAATGTCCCTACGCTGTGGAAGCGTATAGAGGAGATGTCAGAGAATTCATATTTAAGACACAAGAAAAGCAACCCATGCTTTCCTTTAATATTCTCAGAGGTCATGAAAAACTACTCAAGATGATGCAAACAGTACCACCTAAGAAAGAACTAAGAGAGTGTAACAACTGTGGAGAAGCAACTACAAGTGACTTTTGCAGAGGTTGTTGGTTAAAAAATCAACTTGACTCTTGAAATATTCTGTTTAGCATTCGTACAAAAGTTAATGAGCAAAACTAATTTAAATCAATCATTTTCTAGATATCTAACACACTAGATTTATCTCAGAAGGAGAGGAATATTATGAGTGAAACTATGAAAAATTTAGCAAAAGCATTCATTGGTGAAAGCCAAGCAAGAAACCGTTATCAAATGTACTCTAAGGTTGCTAAGAAAGAGGGATATGAGCAAATTGCTGACATCTTTCTTGTCACAGCAGATAATGAAAGAGAACATGCAAAATGGAATTTTCAAATGCTTAAGCAATTAAAAAAGAAACTTGGTTTTGAAGAAGAAGCAATTCATGTTGATGCAGAAGCGCCACTAGTATTAGATGATACAATTGCAAATCTGAAAGCAGCAATCGCAGGGGAACATTATGAATATTCGATCATGTATCCTGAATTTGCAGACATTGCAGAGAAGGAAGGTCATCCTAAAATTGCAGAAAGATTGAGAGCAATCGGTAAAGCTGAAGTTCATCATGAAGAACGTTACATAAAACTTCTTGAGCAAGTGGAAGCAGGTACCGTCTTCAAAAAATCTGAAAAGAAGAGATGGGTCTGCAGAAAATGTGGCTATGTCCATGAAGGTGAAGAACCCCCACACACATGTCCATGCTGTAGTCATCCACATAATTACTTTGAACTGCTTTGTGAAACTTATTAGTCTTCACAAATCCTTTTTTCATTTTTATAGATGTTATGTAAATACGCTGTAAGTTGATTACAATCTTCAGTTGTTAACTTGTGTCCATTTTCAAGTTTTGGAAGAAGATTTTTCCAGATATTGGAAGAACTCTGCACTTCCTTTACTAACTTCTGAAATTTTACACATGCAGAATATGATTTTCCAATAAATATATAGCAAAATGTGAGTGTTCGGTATTTATCTACGATAATGGTATAACCCTTATACCGTACACGCTCAAATACAGGATTCACACAATCATATTTATTTACCACATTCTGAATCTCCGGAAGAATTCCATCCAGCACCTCAACATCCAGGGATATGTCATTCAAAACTTCAAAAAAAAGAAGAGAATTTTCTTCATTGAGAATAATAAACGCACTAGGTTGTTCTTCTTCCTTTACAATGCTGGAATAAATAATCTTATTCCTAATCAATTTATGGAGTAGTTCTTCAATATGCGTAATCTCCATTCTATCAGAGATATCTGGAAGAAGAGACGATGCAGTTTCCCATTGGTCTAAATTATCAAGAACGTTATCATAGGCATTAGAAATCAAGTTAGCTAGCCGGTGGATTTCCTTTTCTTCAGCAATTCTTTGAGCATCATTTAGCAGCAATTTTGCTTCGGTTATATCTAGATTGAGTAAGGAAATTTGAGATTCAAACAAAAGTGCTTCAGCAAGAATGACTGAAGATTCTTGTTTTCTTGCCATATTTTCTAAATCCCTTACTTTTTCATTGATTTTCACTAGAAACCTCAAATCATTAGATGACAATAGCTGTCTAAAATATGAATCACATAAATGATACAATGCAGTTTTATTTAACTCATCATGAATAAGAGAATCATATGCCACTGTCTCAAGCAATTTAGTAACCTCATGAAAATGATCAATTGGTGATATTTTCTTTAACATTATAGCTTCGCTTAACCTCGCAAGTTTGTGGCTAAGATGTTGTGATCTGTAACTCTGTAATTCAGAAATAGAAGTAATTATCTCTTGTTGTTCTTTAGCCTCATCATATCTTCCTTGTTCCAAAAGTACTAGGATGGATCTAAACAATATCCAAGGATATTGACGGTGCTTAGTATTGTCTGAATTCTGAAGACCTTTAATGCACTTATTGTAGAAGTTCAATGCAGAATCTTCATCTTGTTTATGCCAGTAAATTAAACCAATATCTCCAAGAATAAAAGACAGAGCATAGGATGATTCCAATTTATTAGCAATGGGAAGACTCGCCATAAAGAAATCAAAAGCTTTGTCCAAATCACCTTTGTAGAGATCTACAGTACCTAAGCCTATTAGGCTCCACATAATATATTCCTGATAACCAAATCTCTCAGCAAGTTCTAGGCAAATATTCAGATATTTTTTGAAATTACGATGGTCTCCATACCATTGATATAGGGAGGCTAATTCATAGTAGATATTCACTTGTAAATATTCGTCGTCTAAGCTTTCAGCGATGCTTAAAGCTTGGGTGAGTCTCTCAAATAAGAAGTCAAATCCGTCTCTCCAACCTTTGGAATGACCTAATAACCACACTTCTCTTCTAAGAAATTCAGAGGATTCTTTATCATGGAATTTGTTAAGAGTCTCCTCTGCTAGCTTAAGCTTTGCAGCACCAACATCAATTATTCCCATCAAACACAGAGCCCTTCCATAATGAAAGGCTGCATCAAAAATCAATAATTCATTTCCAATATCCATACTTCCTTTAAGAGCTTCTTCACCAAATTTTATAGCTTGAGAAAATGGTTGGTAAAAGAAGTAGAGCTTAGTTCTTAGAATATCACATATTGTTCTATCTTCAAACGAACTTTCTTCATTTTGGTCAATGGATTCCATATCTTGAAGTGCTTCCTTAATCTTACCAGTAAGGAATTTTTCTTCTATCTCTGAGAATTTTTTGTCCAAGAGATTATCCATGATAACACATCTTACAGTAGTAAATATCACCACATATAATAATAGTTAATAGATTTTTCGTAAGAAATAGACGACAACTGAGCCGAACATAGCGACCTGAAGTTCGACAACGCATCAGAAGCCGTTTCTTACTCATAAGCTCCACGCCGATGACCGCAAGCACCACATATCGATCTTAGAGCTTCTCACTTCCGTGCCTGGCCCATTTTGATCTTATCCTTTCTGACGATTTCCTCCGAAACCGCCTCTGAAATATACAGTCCAACGGGTCGACGCTTCGACGCTTTCCGAATAAGGCGTATCAACTTCAACGAAGCCTCAACAACAGAGTTCACCCCAGCATATAGAGCGCTTCTGGTACAAGGACGCCCTAGGTCCCCGGCTAGTCGTTGCTATCGACTCAGTTTCGTAATTGCAAAAAGGAGTCAGACTATTTTAAACATTGCTATTTTGGGTCAGTTAAACTATAGGTATTTAATGGTTCAAATTTCAGTTCTCGTGCTTTGCAATATAAAGAAGGGTTCTAACATGATTGATAACTATATAGAAGTCAATGGTATAAATTTACATTATAACGATTATCCCTGTGATGGTGAAATTATCATTTTACTACACTTTGGGTTCTCATCTCTTGCGATGTGGAATGGGATAGTACCTTTTCTCAAAAACAAATATAGGTTAATCCTTATTGATTACAGAGGTCATGGGCTTTCTGATAAACCAAAAACAGACTATAACTTGGATACTATGGCAGATGATATTGTTCTATTAATGGATAAAATGAAAATAGAGCAAGCTCACTTTGTTGGGAGTTCTTTGGGTGCTGAACTATCTGTAAGTATAGCAGCAAGATATCCTGAAAAAGTTCTATCCGTAGTTGTTGAAGGTAGTGCTATGAACAATGCTTACGATCCTTACGGTTTAAGTGACCCCTCTGAAGAAGAGAGGAAGAAAGAGAAAGAACAAATGATAGAGAGGATAAGGTCATCCCAAGTTTTCTATGATTCTCCTGAAGAAATAATGCAAAAACTGAAGGAAGCCTATGAACCTCGAGGTTTTTGGAATGAACATGTGAAAACTATGGCAGAATATGAGATATATGAAACTCTTGATGGAAAATATACAGGAACTGTGCCCCTCTGGGTAAGCGAGAGTTATATGGAGAACTACTGGACCATTCGATTTGAAGATTACTACAAAAATATCAAAGCACCAGTGTTGTTTCTTCCAGGTGAAGAAAACTGGAAAAACGAGAAATTCAAATCTGCCTTGGAACACTTCAGATCTTTACTCTCTGAAAGTAAAATTGTTCACATCAAAGGAGGAATGCATGCATATGTATGGTTATTCTATCCGGAGGAGTGTAGTAGAGCTGTTCTCGAATTTTTGGGGGATTTAACGGAGTAGAGCAACTTGTTCTAACTTTTTACTTCAAAAGAAGAATTTATCAAGCAACTAAGAAATTTCAATCAAATGAATAGTAAGAAGGTTGTTGAACCATTTACTGAAGAATTTGTAAAGGCCATAGATGATTTTCTAGCTGGTGCAGTAAAGCTAGCGATACTTGGTATAGGAAATGAAGATAATGGTGATGACGCCGTTGGGTTACATATCCTGAAAATCCTGCAGAGAGAAGATTTGCCAGAATGGGTGATGAATTTCTATTGTGAAAGAGTGCCAGAACATTTTCTTGGAAAAATAAGAAATTTCGGTCCCAATAGGATAATATTGTTAGATGCTGCTGACATGAAAGAAATTCCTGGTGCCATAGGAATATTTCCCAAAGAAGCAGTCTCAAGTGGTTTTCACTTATCAACTCACACACTCTCTGTAACAATGCTAGAAGAGTTTCTGAAACCTGAAATTCCAGATTTATCTACACTTTATGTAGGGATACAACCCAAACAATTATACTTTCAAACTCCTCTTTCTGAAGAATGCATTGAAGCAGGAGAGGAATTTGCTGAATTACTTATTGAAAGGATAAAACTTGCTAACGAGAAGAAAGACTAAATCCCGGGAAAAAAGGGCATTGCAGTTTAAGTTAGGTTTTTTAACAAAAAGATGAATAATATACTATGAAAAGACGAAGTATTATCATTTCTACACTTACAATTATGATATTTCTTTTAAGCATACTTCATTCAAAACCAACATATGCTGGTTGGAGTTTAGATACTGTTGGTGACGCTTCTGCCACCTATTTTGATATCACCAAATTATCAATTTATAAAGAATCTTTAACAATCACCTTGAACGAGAATCCGTATTTTAATGACAGCGGAGCAAATACATGGAGACATTACAACATCTTGATTGACACAAGTATGCATGATACCTATCCAGATACAACAAATTGGAGTGAAGAAGTATTCGAATATAGAGCTCATTTCGATTGTAGATGGAATGGTGATCAATGGCTAAATACCTCTTATATCCTAGCATATCGTTATTATCTCACATCTGATGGAAGTGACAAGGTAGAAGGAACATTTTACTGGGATGGTAACAGTTGGGAAGATATAATCCCAGATTTGGATATTGCAGTTGTTTCAGGTTATAATATAACTTTCGATATAAATGGTGCAATTTACAGAGAACAACCACTTGGAAAAGGTTATGTTATTCAAGGAGTGGCTAGAGCAAGCACACTAAGTACACTAGAAGATATAGCCCCCAATTCTGGCTGGGTTGATGAATTCGACAATGAATGCGAGATACCAGACGACGATGACACTAACACAACAGGACTACCAATATCAACAATTGGTGTTTTATCAGGGATATTTGTCCTAGGTGTAATTGTGTCTAAAGTTAAGTTCAAGAGAAAAAGAAGATAAGAAAGAAAACCAATTCTGTCTTGTTTTCATTTTTTATTTCTATTTTTGAAATCTAAACAGAGAATATATAACTGTCTGTAAAACAAGAAACAATTACATGGAATCATTTGAGGATTATTTAGTACAAAAAGAAGTTCAGGAAGAACAGATTCAAATTTTCCTAAAACTGTTAGAAGAATTTAAGGACTATTTTGAGAAGGAAAGTATTGATATAAAATCAATTCCAAAAGGTAAAATCTTAGAATATACAGAAGGATTGGTTGAAACAAATCAAGATAACGTTTTGAATTTTATTCGCGCATTGTTTAACTATGCAAATTTCATTAAGAAATATGATTATGTCATTGAACTAATTGACATCGTAGAAGCCCATAATGCAATGGATAATTTATATCTCAGAGTAGCTGAAAAACATGGGGAGAATATACGAGATAAAATCTTTGAAAGTATAGTTCTTCCTCCTTTAGGGGTAGATCCCGATAAGAAACCAAAAACAACACAACTAGTTATGAAAAGACTTGAAGAGATTTTAGGTGAAGAAAAAACTGTAGAACTTCTTGCTCCTTGTTTGCATGGACGCCCCATCGAACCAATTCAGAAGGATAGAGAAGATTTTTTGAAAATTGGTGATATAGATGAATTTCTACAAACCAAGAAAGATGAATTTGTTCAAAGATTAGAAAAACATGCTGAAGAAGGTACTTTAGAATATGCACAGTACGTTACTGAAGACGTTGTAAATTACGTGAAAAATAGTAGTACTATGACTCCAGGCATAAGAGAAGGAGATAGAATTATTGTAACAAAAATACCTTATCAAATGGGAAGTTTTCTTAATACGGATGATGAAAAGATGAAAAGATATTATAGTTGTTATTGTGCTTGGGTTAGAGGAGCGATTAAGAAAGGAGAAGAGAAAAATATTTCACCTAATTTCTGTAACTGTAGTGCTGGTTTTTTCAAACAATATTGGGACATAATTTTTGATCAACCAGTCAAAGTAGAACCTATTGAAACACCACTTACTGGTGCGTTAGAATGTAAATTTGCCGTATATATCCCTGAGGAATTTCAAAAGAAGTGACACCATATCATTTGATATGTATCATTTCTTGTCTCTCTTTATTTTTCGGAAAACTAGTAACATAATACCCCAAAAAGCATTTAAGCCCGGTACTGTTTTCATATACTTTACATAATCTTCGCCAAACTTCTCAATCAAATCCTTATTAGCCCTCAAAGTATCAAGATATGTGGTAACGACAACTGGTATTAATAAAACATCCACTACCCAATGTTGAGAGATAAATACTATTGCCATGCTCCAAAGTATGCCTGCAAAAAATTGAGGGTGTCTAACTATTGCATATATTCCAGAATCAACCAGTTCAGTAGTATGAATATAACTGGATTTTTTTGGAACACCACCTCTTTTTCTAAATGAGAATATTGGAATGACACCAAAAATAATTGAAAGTCCCCAAAAGACATATCCAACAATAACTAGAGCATAGATATCATAATAATTATCCCATAAAACGAATGTTAGAATGATTTGCGTGAATAAAGAAACCCAAGTTATTGTTACGAGGATATAATCCCTTAATTTCATTTGTTAACCCTTCAAGTATCAAAGAAAATAGCTTAATTTCTGACTGATAAACATTTCGAAGGATTAATTTCTACTAAGAATTTTCATTGATTTAGTGAACCTAGCATTTATCAAGAATTTCTTTTGCAAATTTTTTCGCATTTTCAATATCTGATACATCAGGATGTTTTACTATTACTGCAATATATTCAGCCCATTCTTCCTCATCAGGAATTATCTGTTGATTTATGAATTGTTCAATTGGTTTCGATGGAATACCCATACATCTGAAATAACCTTTATAATCAATGTTTTTCTCATTTTGAAGTTTTTCATAGGTTTTAGCACATAGACTTCCCCACTTCTCGAACATCTCAGCATGATATTCGGAACCTTCAGGAGGATAGGTTGCATGAGTCACGAAACCTGCAAGCTTGAAGTTAGGTGAAGAAGGCATAGTTTCAATAAACTTCAGTACTGGTGGAGCTAAATTAGCATGATGACAAGCTGATCCTAGAAAAACCAAATCATAGTCATCTAGTTCACTAACTGTAATTTCGTTAAAGTCTCTCAGAAATGAATCATTGCTTTGTGATGTTACTTCATGAATAGCTTCAGCGATTTGCTTTGTGTTTCCAGTTTGACTAAAATAGGTCACAAGTATTTTCATATCCTCTTCTTTTCCACCCATTATTTAAACCTAGTCAAAACTTGTAAGAAAGTAAAATAGATATATTTGTTGCATTTCTTCTAGATTAAATTAGAGGTACTAAAATGGATGAACAAACTAAAGAATTCATCAAACAAACTTATCATGAAGCAATTGCAACTTTTGATATAAAATACCTTAGTAAAACCTTAGAACAAGCAGGGATTGTTAGTACTGACCCTGAAGTAGCAGCACTTCTTAGAGAACTTGATAGAGCCTATGGAATTTACTAGAAAAAAAAGTATGTTCAATTAGAAGTACGAGTATCATTATTTTTGTCTAAGAGAAGAAGCTATTTAATTATAATTTCGAGCAGAGAATTATAGAACTTCAGAGAGATCCGAGAATGTCAGGGCCAACTTCAAAGTACAGAGATAAGGAGATTGTTGATGCTTTAATAAGAAAGATAAAGCAGATAACAAATGAGATAGAAGATAAAGTTCGAATTATGCATGTTTGTGGAACCCATGAACATGATTTAGTAAAAGCTGGATTACGTTCATTATTACCTAAAGAGATTGATTTGATAGCTGGACCTGGATGTCCTGTTTGTGTTTCTAGTGCTCAAGATGTTGATGAAATTCTTTGGGTTGCTGACAATCATAATGTTATCATTACCACCTTTGGTGACATGATGCGTGTTCCTGGTTCTAAAGAATCTCTCTATCAAGCTCAAGGAAGAGGTGTTGATGTTCATATTGTCTATGGTGTTTCTGATGCTATTAAACTCGCTGAACAAAACCCAGAGAGAGAAGTAATTTTCTTCAGTGTGGGGTTTGAAACTACTTCTTGTGTAACAGCTGCAGAAGTCATTCGTACTAAACAACCAAATTTCAGTATTTATTCTTCTCATAAACTTGTACCACCCGCAATGGAATTATTAGTTCAACGTGATGATTTAGAATTTCAAGGTTTTCTTGCTCCAGGACATGTTTCAACAATTATTGGAGCTCAACCCTATGATTTCATTGCCAAAGATTATGGATTTCCCGTTTCTGTAGCTGGGTTTGAACCTGTTGACATCCTTTTAGGCATCTATTCGTTACTGAAGCAGATTAAGGAAAACAATCCTCATGTCTCCAATGATTATAAGAGATATGTCAAATATGAAGGCAATGTTGCAGCAGTTAAAGCTTTGAATGAAGCATATGTTGTTTCAGATGCAAGGTGGAGAGGATTGGGAACTTGGCCTAATACAGGTCATGAAATAAGCGAAAAATATAGTCACATAGATGCTAAGAAGAAATATAATATTCCTGAATTGAATTCAATTGATCTCCAAGGTGGATGTATATGCGACGAGATATTAATTGGAAAATCAAAACCACATCAATGTAAGCTTTTCAATAAAACTTGTAGACCAGATTATCCTATTGGTGCATGTATGGTTAGTCATGAAGGTACATGTAATGTAGCAGCCACTTATGAAGAGATAATTTGGGAAGAATAAATTGCTTAATGAAAAGAGTTAATTAACTGATAAGAAAAAGGTGGTTAAGATGTGTTTAGCAATCCCAGGTTTGATCTGTGAAATTTTGAGTGACAAAAGAGTCATGGTAGATATTACAGGTGTTAGAAGAGAAGCAGACACTTCATTACTGGAAGAACCTTTGGAAATTGGAGATTACGTACTTGTCCATACAGGTTTTATCATTTCTAAATTAGATTCAGAGCAAGCAAAAGAAGATCTGAAACTTTGGGATGAAATATTGAATCCATAATTCCCTTTAGTCTTTGCTTGTTTCTATCGAAGAATAACGAATAAGTTAAATATATTAGTTTTAGTATATTTTATTAGTATGGTGCTCAGAGAAAAGGATGCTAATGCCCAGATATTAAGAAATTTCATTGATTTTTCAAATAAGCCAAACCAGTATTTCTTAACAAATCTAAAGCGTTCAATCCCTGAAATTTTGGATGACCATGAATGCAGTGGTGAAGCAAAAAGCAAGATAGGTGTAAGTGAGGGAATAAAATTACTTAGAAGAAAATACAGACTGAATAATATCGATATTGCATACATATTCGTTCTCATCACAAGAGGTTTTAAGTTTAGAATTATTACAGAAAGGGTCTTTCTTTGCGAAGAAAATGCAATTAATCCTTCGTTTGAGTATTTCAATCCTGTAAAACCAAGAATATCAGATAATTTTGATACTAAAACTGCAGTTTTGAATACAATTGCAGATTGCCAAGAGAAAGATGATGAAGAAATAGCTCAAACATTAGTTAAATCAATTCCTGAGTTATTAGAAAGATCTTACGGAGTAAGGTATACAGGACGTTTTCTTTCTATCAATCAATGGTTAGAACTGAAAGAGAAGGATGGGTCTTGGATCTCCGAAGAGAATTTCAGATGTGGAGAGCATAGTATAACACCATGGATGATAGGTAATCTTCTGGCTTTACAAGTTAGGGGGTGGCATCTTCAGGAAATCCCTGAGAAATTCAAAGGGAATGATTATATTTTCATCAAAGATTAATACTTCAACAATGATTAATATAAACAAGTGTTTCTCTATAAAATTCACACCTATACAACACAACCTTTTTTTATAACTATTTAGAGAATAAATAAAATGCTAAGTGAGGACTTCTTATGAGCGCAGAACTCAAAGAACTAGAAAGTATTTTAGATGTAAGTTTACCAGAAAAACTCGTTGAGGAAGTAATTAAGGTTGAAGAAGGGCATTTTGACATTCTTTGCAATGCTAAAAATGCTTATAATCTTATGAAAATTCTTAATGAGGAAGCGGGTATATATCACCTTTCAACTATAAGTGGTGTTGAAAAGGAAGATGGATTCAACATTTGTTATCATATTCAACACAGAATAGAAGAGGAGTTTAGAGAAGTACCAATAAACTTCATTGTTACAAAAGTTGATAAGAAAAATCCAAAGTCTCCAAGTATGGCGGACTTTTTTGTTGCAGCCGAATATTATGAAAGAGAAATTTATGATTTCTACGGAGTTTATTTCGAGAATCATCCATTCCTTCAGAGATTAATTCTACCTGAGAAATGGCCGGATGATGTCAAACCAATGCGCAAAGAATATTCATGGGAACAAATCAAAGAGATTACCATGAAGAT
>JAAFKJ010000040.1 GCA_021399395.1 Candidatus Heimdallarchaeota archaeon | reverse complement strand
GTTAGAGTCTTATAGTATGAAGAGAATGCTGATAGTCTCTCACCTGTAGTTCTGTTAACTTCAAATAACCTCACTTTAGCATGCAAGAGATCTGATTCTTCTGTTATTTCAACACTCAATGTTATTTGCTTGGCATTTGTTGATGAGGTTTCCACAGTAATTTCACCCAATACTGGGAGGTTTGATTCAAAAACACCTATAGCTTTACCAATAGCATAGCATTTGTGTATCTGATAATAATTGCTTCTTACACCTGTAACTATATTTCCATCAATAACTGGAGGTACTTCACCCACATATGTAGCACCAGCAGTTTCATACTCTGCAATAAATGATGCGTGTCCTGTAACATTTTTACCATCAATTACATCGGCATAAGCAAGCACTCTTACAGCTTTGCACCATCCACTCACGA
Source organism: Candidatus Heimdallarchaeota archaeon (assembly GCA_021399395.1). Classification (GTDB taxonomy): domain Archaea; phylum Asgardarchaeota; class Heimdallarchaeia; order Heimdallarchaeales; family Heimdallarchaeaceae; genus UBA460. The sequence goes on along the minus strand of JAAFKJ010000040.1, from coordinate 18,008 downwards.
CAACGTTTGCATTAGCTGCTGTCTTTATCAAATCTAAAACTGTCTGACTAGAAAGCAAGTTAACATGAGCTTCGCCAGGTAAGACACTTACAGCATCATAAACTGTTACATCTTCTATATCGGGAATAAGAATATCTGTTTCCATTGTAACATAACCAAAGAACTCACAAGATGTAACTGTCTGATTTAAACCTGCAATAGTAACATTCCAACCAAAATCGTCGAAATGATCTAATATTGGCGGAACATTTGCACCATACCCATCATCAACTATAATAAGGATCTCAATTGGATCATTATAGGCTGAAGATGCTTGAGGGTAGTTAGTAAAAAATAGCATAGTTAGAATGAGAATAATTATAACTTGTTGTTTTGTTGATTTCATTTTCAAAATCATGATTTCACACTAAAAACTATCGCCTTATATGCACTTATAAACTGTAGTTTTGGAGATTTGAGAGATTTCATCTCAACATTTATTAATCTAATTGAGGAAAATAACAAGATGAGTACTGAAACAAAGAAAAAGGGGAGTGGCGCATTCAAATACATCCTACTAATAGAGATGCTAATATTTGTAGGAGCAATAATTGCAGCTTTGGTTATTATCTTCTCAAGTATTTTTGGAGAGGATCCCTCTACAGATATTGATAGGATGATGATAGGAGTGTACATACTCTATGGAAGCATGGGATACATACCATTTATTGTTGCACCAACACTCATACTGATGTTTACAAGAAGGAAGAATAACATGTTCTCGTCTCTTCAGAGCTTCAAATTATCTAAAATAGGTCCTTATGCACCAGGATACAAACCATCTGGTGTCAAAAAACCTCGATTCTGTGAGTACTGTGGATATGAAGTGATTCTTGGAGAAAGAGAATGTCCAGAGTGCGGAGGACCAGTTAAAGCCATTAATAGTAGTTATATCTAATATTAATGAGTTTTTCATTTTTTCATTTTGGATAATATAGAGTGGATTTTATTACCTATTCTTTCAGCCGAAGGAGGGTCATAATTTGAGAGTACTATGACAGTGTAATTGATTGGCAGATATACTCCAAAAAAACTGTTAATACCTGGTGCACCTCCGTTGTGACCATATCTAGTTATATTTCCGAATTGATGAATACCAAAACCATAACCGTACATAATATCATCACTCCCTGGTTCCAAGCGTATTTTACCACTCAATACTTCTTTTGTTAAATCTTCATTAAGTATCTTATAGGAGAATAAGGCTTGGCTAAATGTTAACAAATCATGTGCTGAGGAATATCCTCCTCCTGCTGCACTTCCCTTGATTCTTGCCATTTTCGTATTTGCTACCCATTCTTTAGAAGGAGGTTGATTCATCCCCAGATGTTTAGTATATCCAATAGCAAGGTTCTCTAGATCATCATCAAGTCTGTAACTATCGGTATTGTTCATATCTAATGGAAGAAAAATGTTTTCTCTTACATAATCATAATAGGTCATTCCACTAACTCTTTCAATGATATTTCCAAGTACCTCAAAACCAGAATTGCTGTATTGAAAACTAGATCCTGGTGAGAAAGATAGTTGTTCTTTTTCAATTAAGGGTAGGAGGTCTTTTACTTCTACATATTGATCCTTCTTTTTCATATATTCAGCAGAGAAAAAACTACCTAATCCAGATGAATGTGTAAGTAGATGATGTACTTTTATTTGCTCTGATTGATCAATCTGTGCTTCAGGAAGTAACTCAGCAACTGTACTATCAAAAGAAAAATGACCTTCTTCTATATGTTTTGCAATCGCAAGAGATGTAAACATCTTATTCATAGAACCAAGGTTGAATTTAGTATCAAGATTTAGTTGAATGGTTGAATCTACATTTGAATAGCCATGTGCCAACTGAAAGACTATTTTATTTTCCTTAGCTACAATAACAACACCTGAGAAGAGATTTTTATCTAGCAAACCTTTGATAGAATCTCCTATTGCAGATGCTAAATCCTCTTCTTTTACTTCAACACCAATATCTTTTGGAGGTGACGTAGGTCTTAAGCCTAGACCCTTAACTAAAAATGGCTCCTCTTCAGATATCATTATAGAGAATTTAATCCAATCTTCTGTTTCTGGATTCAATAATATTGCAGATTCTTTCTCAGGCGATTCTTTGAAAGTTTGATAAATTTCAACGCCATCAAGTTCTCTTTTAATGTGATGTAGAGAATCTAAAATAGATTTAACTCCTCTCTTCTCTAATGTCTCAGGATGCCAATTTTGAAGGATAAAATCCTTAATTTCTTTAAGGGATTTCTTAATAATCGTATCTAAAACTCTATCAATTAACACACTACTTGTTTCCTTCTGACCCATACTATTCGAGAGAGTTTATTGAATAAAAATGTTTCAGTTAACTATTTAGCAATTCATTTTTATTCATTGAGATTAAAGTAGAACTATACTTCTTATCATATCTGCACAATCTTCCACTAAATCCGATACATCTTCAAGATCTTTTATTGCATGATCTAGAATGATTAATGCACCTGCAGGAACATCTACTGAATTATAAGCAATTTCATATTTTAGGTCTGCATACAAATCATCTATTTGAGATTCAATGTTATCAACTTTAGCGATGTTTCCGATTAGCTCTTCATGTTCAACTTTGAACATAGCATCAAAGACTTCTATGAAAGCATCAATTTCTTCTGCGAGAAGATCAAAGACTTTACCAATTAAATCTTTGATACCTTTAGGGAATTCATGTTTAATGAGTACAAGTAGATTTTTGACTCCTCTTTTTGCATTCCCAGCAGCTTTATCAGCTGTTCGGATGAAACTCAGTAGATCTGCTCTAACATATTCTGGTGTTTTACCTTCTGAAAGCATATCAATGATTTCAGCTTCAACACCGTCAGCTGTTTTTTCCTCTTGAAAAATTATCTCGTACATGTTCTTAGATGCTTCCTCATCCTTTTCCAGCCAGAATTTGTAGAAATCCTTACCTTTGACTATACAACTGTCAACATAAATCAAGTGATCTCTGATACGCTTCAAGATTCTTGATTCACGACGACGACTTAACCACTGTTTAAGTTCTCTATTACTCATTTTAAAACCCCTCAACAAAGGAATCTATAGTCTTAACTATGTGAGACCGTTTATTAATTTTCTCTGATTTCTTTTCATTTTTCATTTTCTATCTCCTCTTTTTGTGGAAATATTCTGTAATCATCTTTATCGGTAGCAATCAATACTGTACTACCTTTCTTTAACGGGATATTCTTCCCGATTAGATCTTTAGCTTTGAAAATAGTATTATTGAGCTTGATTTCTATTTCATTGAATTCTCCAATACACTTCGATTTGAGGACTTTTCCCTCTAGGATATTGTCATAATTGATATTTTTTCTTTCACTTACATCAAAAACATCCAACAATTCAGAAGGTACCAGAGCTATCGCTTCTTCTCCATCATTCAAACTCGTCTCTATTTTAAACTCTAATCCATCTTCTGTTTTGAAGTAGCAATCGTTTTTCTTCTCACTTATTTTTCCCTTTATTGTAGTATTCTCACCTAGAAAATCAGCGACATATAATGAATTTGGATGATTGTAAACCTCTTCTGGAGAGCCGATTTGAACTATTTTTCCATCTTTGAAAACCGCTATTCTATCTGCTACTCTCATTGCTTCATGAGTATCATGAGTAGCATGAATACATGTTAAGCCAAGATCCTTTACTAGCTTACGAAGTTCAACTTGCAGTATTTCTCTAATTTTTGCATCTAGAGCTCTAAGTGGATCATCCATCACCAAGAGTTTGGCATTTGAAACTATAGCTCTTGCCAGGGCTACTCTTTGTTTTTGTCCCCCGCTGATTTCATCTGGAAGGTTTTTCTCTTTTCCAGCTATATTGAGCAAAGTAAACAGTTCTTTTGCAATCAGTTTAGATTCAGGTATGTCCAAATCTTTGACCACTGGACCAAATAGAACATTTTCCTCCACCAGCATACGTGGAAAGAGATTGTATTCTTCAAACACAAAACCCACTTCCCTATCCTCTGCAGGTGTTTTTGTAACATCGGTTTGGTCAAAGTGAATGGAACCAGATGAAGGTTTGAGCAAACCTGCCAATAAGTACATTGTAGATGTTTTCCCTGACCCTGTTGGCCCCAAAACGGCAAGATATTCACCATCATCAATTGAAAGATCGATATTCTCAACTCCCCGTATCTTTCCGTAGAATTTTGTTACATCTTTCAATTCGACTTTAACCATATCATCACATCTCCAAAGCAGCTATAATTCCTTCTTTAGGATAATCAAAACATCTACTAAGAGATGAATCAAAACCCACTTTCACACTTTCATTTTCATTGAAATGAATAGGATACTTTGCATGTATCTTCGCTTCAATTATTTGTTGATTTTCTAGTCTAACTCTAACTCGTCTCAAGAGACCTAAAAATTGGTCTTGAATTATTGTACCGTTTATGTAATTATTAGTAATCTTGTCCGCATCTTTGGTGATTTTCTCCAGTTGGAAAAATTCTCTTCTTACAGCTACTGCTACTCTTTTTCCTTTAGAAACACCAGTATTATGAGTTCTAATTATCGATTGACCTATCTTCACTTCTGATTCTTTTTCCTCATCATTTATGACAACACCTTCCAGGAAATCTGATTCACCAACAAAAAACGAAGTGAAAATATGATTCGGATTATATATCAAATCAGTTGGAGAACCTAGTTGAATTAGCTCACCCTTATTCATGACTGCTACTTTATCACTTATAGTTAGAGCCTCAGCTTGATCATGAGTTACATGTATTGCAGTTAGTTTTTCACGTTTGACCAGATCCCTGAGAAAAACTTGGAACTCTTCTCTGATTTTTTGATCAAGTGCGCCTAATGGTTCATCTAGTAGAAGAATGCGAGCTTCAGATGCTAAGACTCTTGCTAGAGCAGTTTTTTGCCAATCTGGTGCAGATAATGTGGGTGGGTAAAGCTCAGCTTTAGAGCTTATTTGGACAGATTTGAGAGCATTTTCTACTAACGATTCTATATCCTTCTTGTGTCTCCCTCGTACTGTTGGTCCATAAGCAACATTTTCCCAAACAGTCATATGTGGAAAGATTGCAAAATGTTGGAATACAAAACCAATATTCCTATCTTGAATCGAAACATTTTCCATGTGTTTATCATCAAAAAATATCTGTCCTTTCGTAGGTAAGATAGTACCTGCCAATAATCGTAATGCAGTTGTTTTTCCGCATCCAGAAGGACCAATCAAAGAGACGTATTCACCATCATTAATTATGAAACTAAGATCCTTTACAGCTTCTACTTTTCTCCCAAAAATCTTAGTCACATGTTGGAATCGAATATCACTCATTTCTCTTCCTCCTTGAAAAGAATCTTAGTAACAGTAACAGTAAGAATGAAATGACAATTAATATCGTCGCAGCGAAAGCAGCAGCTGGAAATGTAGAAGCTTCGAAGAAATCAACTAATAGAACAGGGATAGTTCTTTCTACGCCCATACATATAATTGTTGCACCTGTTTCACTCATGGATCTTGTGAAGGTCATGATAGCAGCTGCGATCAATCCACTCTTCAAGAAAGGAAATGTTACTTTTCTAAAAGCAGTGAACTTCGATGCCCCAAAAGATGTTGCTGCTTCATCATACATCGTAGGTATGGCATCAAATGACCCTATCAGAGGCCTGACACAATAAGAATACGTGAAAGAAACATGAGCTACAATAATCATCATAAACCCGGGAGAAAGAATATGCATCCCATTTGATCCCCACAGGAAGAAAATACTAAAACCTAAAGCAGAACTTGGAATGACAAGAGGTATGTCTATTAACAAGTCAAGGAATCCTTTCAATTTCTTATTTTTCATTTTTGAAATGAAGAAAGCCATTGGTGTAGCTATGATTACATTGATCAAAGTTACAATTAGAGCTATTTCTATAGACGTTACCAACGCATTCGTAATATCCGTAATTTTCTGATCTGGAGCTTGGAACACCTGGTAGATCATTCCAGCTTGTGGATCACCTGAGAAGGGAGAACCACCCCACCATTGGAATAGGAATACAATCACAAAGAGAGCGGGAACAAAAACAAAAATGAGAAACAAGAAGAGAGAAACTCCATCACGGGTTCGGGTAACGGGTTTTGAGCTAAGTTTTCTTTCAAATCTTGGAAATACTTTATTCCAAGGTAAACCAACTTTTCGTGCAAATAATCGAACCAAAGTCAGCAATGTTAAACTGATTATTATAAGCATAAATGCTAAGAAAGCTGTGGTTGGAATCTTGAGACCTTTCATCCAACTCACGATAACTACGGGTGCCGTTTGATAAACACCACTCACAATGAGAGTAGCTCCAGTTTCTCCAAGTGATCGAGTAAAAGCTAAAACTATTCCTGCTAGTAATCCTTCTTTAACTAATGGTAGAGAGATCATTCTAGCTATGGTAAATGGAGAGGCTCCTAGGGTTCTTCCTGCTTTTTCTAGATTCAAATCTAAATCAGAGATTATACCTTTTATCGATCTGGTTACATAGGGAAAAGTAAACGCTACATGAGCTAATATTATCAAAAGTGTTCCTTGGGAAACCAACCCCACTTCAGAATTAAATAATTTCGAAATCCCATTATTTGTTCCCCAGAACAGGTAAATTGAGAAACCTAACGCACTGGTTGGGACGGCCATTGGCATATCTACTAAAGTGTCCAAAATATTCTTCCCTCTGAAGTTATATCTTGCTAAAATCCAAGCAATTGGTACTCCAACTATTATATCAAAAACTGTTACAATAGCTGCAATCTTAAGAGAGAGACCTATCGACCTCATCATCATAAGAAAAGCTTCATTCCCCAAGATAGGGTCATTGAAAACAGTAGAATTGATGTCATCCCAGCTGATTATTATTTGAAGAAGAAGATAAAGAATAGGTCCAAGAACTAGAAGAATGAATATTCCAACTGTAAACACTTTCCCAACAGACAGAACACCTTTCTTAGATAACCATCTTTCAGCTGCTAGAAGCGTTCGTCTCATCTTAACTTCTGCATCCAATTTCTTATCTTCTAAATCCACTATTTTACCCTCCTCTTTCTTTTGAAAATAATTAGAATAAGAAGAGCGCCGAATACTATTGGAACCACTGTCAGAAATTCATAACCTAGTTGAAAATATTCAGCATCCTCGTCTTTTTCAAGAGTTGTCGCTCTCGTTTTCAACCATACATCAGGAATTCTGTCCAACACTTCTCCATCTGTTGGAACGCTGAATTTAGGTATGGTAATGTCTAGAGCAACACCATTTTCAGATTTGAATACTTGTTCCATTTCTGCTATAATATCAGTATCATTTACTATTGTTTCATTACCAGGTCTGAAACCGAAGGGTATTGCTTGTTTTTGAGTTTCTTTACTTAACAAGAAGGTTTCAAATTCTGTCGCAGCAAATTGTTCCTCAGGAGTAACCCATGAAGCATTAAGAATAACAAACGGGTGATCGCTCCACAGTGTTCCTTCTTCAGGATACACTGCTACAATATTTTCTCCCCATTTGGCAAAGGCTTCTCCATCTTTAGCAGTTTCGATGATTAAATTCTCATAAAGTATCATTACATTTAGACCTGAAGGTCCTAACTGAACTGCTTGTTTTGCTAGAAAACCAGTAGAAGACCCATAAAGCACAGCTGTCGATTCTACCTTTTCCATCCAATCATGGATCGTAGTATTCTGCAAATCTGTCATGGTTATTTGATCTGGTTCCTTCCCACTGGCAGCTGTGATTTCGAGAAGGACAGCCATATATCCAGAATTTGATTCTTGAGCAGAAGTGTGTGCAAGTTTAAGTTCAGAATTAGCTAAATCGTATAGGTCTGCCCATTTAGTGAAATTATTTTCATCTCTGTAACTCTCCCAAGTTCCCAGGATAATTGGTGAAGCAACCAATGGTTTTACTTGATCAAAATCAATAATATGGTTTCCAAACTTTTTCTCCCAAGACCAGTCAAAAAGTGGTACCCACACTGATGCGGCTGGGCTCCAAACTACGGGTTTACTTTCACCTGATAGGATAGAAAGCATTGACGTTCGAGTTCCTAATACTTCAAATTCTAATCGAACACTCATCCCAAGATTCCTTTCAGAAAACCATTCAGGGAATTCAGGTGCTATTGAATTTATCCATCCTTTCTTTTCACTTGTATAGAGAACACTTAGAACAATTTCATCTTTATCTCCTCTAAATTGAGCTTGTCTAACTACATCAAGAACTATTATTGATACAACAAGAATAGCAATGAAAATAAAAGTAGGTACTTTTCTTTTGCCCAATTTAGAACCTCATGAAAGTATTTTCCAAAGTCTCTGGGCTACTATTTGAATGCTCATTAAAAAAATTATGGCAAAGGAATCCCTCGTCGGTTTTATTTGAGATTTTGAAGTATTGAAGAGGAAGCCGAAGAAATGAACATAATTGCTTGAAATGTTTTATAAGCTTCAACCATATTTTTAGAGACATATTCTACAGTAAGGGCATCTTTTCTAGAAATAAAAGGTAGATAAGAAACAGCATCAGTTTGATGTGTGTCACGAAGTGTTAGAGAGACATTAATCGGCTTTTCAAGAACAAGGGGCTTTACAAGATTTTCATTGACATTTATCACTGCTTTATTAGTAGCTGCGCGTAGTTCTCTTTCAATTAGTTTCATGCTTGGACTCTTTGCTGAAAATCTGCTAAGAGATTCTTTTAATGTTACAGATTCGACCCATGGAGTGTATGGTTTAACATCATCTTCTATCAATTGCTTATCTCCTGCAACCAATATTGAAGGTATACCAAACTCTCCAATTGTATAAGAATTCATAAGATATTCACTCACTTCAATTCCATTTAAGACGAGTTTGTTTACACTTCCTCCGCTGTATGTATGATCAAAAGTTGCATTTATTGTTCCAAATTTAGCATGATAACCCAGGAATAATCCTACATCACAACCTTCTGAACCAGCTACCATGCTTATAGGTCTAGGACCACCCCTCACAATTTCAACACATTCTGGTAAATCATCAACTAGTAGATTTATCTTTGGTCCATGGCTATCAGCTACTATTATTTTATCAAAACCATTCTTATGAAGTTCTTCAGTTACAAAAAGAGTAATTTGGGTAGCTATTTTTCTAGCTTCAGGATAAAGTGATCCTTTAAGATTCAAATGACCAGGAATAACGACGTAAGGCATTCCCTCCAAATCAACAGAAATGAAAGCTTTCATCAGTTATAGTTTATACATTTAAATTTAAAGCATTTTCCCATCTCAACCAGAATATTGGGTTGATTTAAAGTAAAAAAATGAGAGTAGGTTAGTTACCTACTGCATTTAGAATTGCTGGCATTATCTGCCTAAAGTTTGAACGATCAGGTATTCCAACATTCGGGTCGTCTGGTTCTGTGACATTCAGAATAGCTATGTCAGCACCATTGAAGTAAGCTTTTCTAACATGCAAATAGTCCAATCCACCAGCTACTGAAACAAGAGAACTATATTTCGAACGTATTTTTGCTATATCTTTATATCTGATAAGAGTTCTCTTGTTGCTTTCCTCATCTCTTCCTTTGTGAATAACAATAACATCAGGTTTGGATTTCATAGGAAGCATTTTCCGTAGAGGGTTATCAACACCTAGCATATCTATCATTGAGTAGATATTGTGATTTTTACAATATGTAACAAAGTAATCCAATGTTTCAACAGGAGCAGAACCCATTACAGTTGCTGCATTAGCTCCTGCAGCAGCTGAGAACATCACTTCCTTTACAGCTCCATCTGTAACTTTGATATCTGCAACAACCAATCCACGCCACATTCGTCTGATGAGGCTGACTCCTGCCATACCAGTTCTTTTAATATATGGAGTACCTGCCTCTATGATTATTCTTGGATCATATTTTATCTGAGGTAGTACTCTTCGAACCTGCTGAGCTGAGCCATTGAAAGCAATTTGTACATATCTCTTGATAGTATCTAAATCCAAAAGCTCTCGCCTCTTATTTCTTACCTACAACTTTCTTAGCAACTTCTGTTAAATCACTAGGCATGAAGATAACAATTTTCTCGCTTGGATCTTGAGATATATCTCTAATAGTCTGCAAAGTTCTTAATTGCATAGCTCCTAGATTACCTGCAAGTTTACCTGCTGCTTCTGCAAGATTTGATGCTGCTTGAAGTTCACCTTCTGATTTAATTATTGCAGCTCTTTTTTCTCTTTCTGCTTCAGCTTGCATTGCAAATGCTCTTTTCATCTCTGCAGGAAGTTCAAGCTCTTGTATCTTAATGCCTTTGATATCAATACCCCATTCACTGGTTTCTTTATCAACAATATTTCTAATATCTTGAGCAATTTTATCTCTTTCAATAAGCACTTGATCAAGTTCCATTGTTCCCATTGTGTCTCTTAGAGCTGCTTGAGTGTATTGTCTAACTGCGTATACATAATTCTCAATTTTAATCACTGCATCTTCAGGACGTTCAACTTTGAAATATACAACTGTATTAGCTAAAACTGGAATATTATCTCGAGTCATAACTTCTTGTCTAGGAATGTCTTGAGTTATAATCCTTAAATCAACTTTTCTAGCTTTTTCTAAGATGGGAAGAACATAAACTATTCCCGGTCCCATTGTTCGTTTGTATCTTCCTAATCGGAATACAACAATTCTTTCGTATTCAAGTACAACTCTGATGCCTGAAAGGAACCAGATAGCAAAGAAAAATGCGAGTACTCCTACAACTATACCTATCCACCATAATTCGGCCATTTTTTTTAACTCCTTTGAATTTTCAAAGAAATATTGATAGAATCTATATATAATACTTTGTCAATGAAAAAGTCAAGAAATTCGATTAATGCTTGAGTTTCTTTTTTACTTGATTTTGATCGTCTTCAGTCAATTTATCTATTCCTTTAACAAGGTTTGAAGTAAGTTTGGACCAGTCTGTACACTTGAAATGATAGAACCGTTGATCCTTCTGCTCTATCTTACTAAAGATTTCAGTAATTCTCATTTCCTTGTATTTAATTTGTTTCTTACACTTTTTACAAAGAGTTCTTCCATTTGGTGCATATTCAATATACCAAGAATTATCTTCTCTAGATTTGATAAAATCAGTTTTGATACTATTAATAAGAGTTGTAATATGTTCTTTTTGTTCTTCATCTTCAAATATGTTATCAGAGAATTTCAATGGAAAGGTCGCAAATGTTCTGAAATGAAAAATAAGCTCAAAAGGCTTATTTTCAATCCTTTTTTGATCAATAATTACCCTAGGAGGAATTTCTCCCTTTTCAAGCATAAATTGAACACAAAGCTTAGTAAGTTTCTTAGCAGTGTCTTTTTTCGAGAGGTATACTAACATATTATTGGAAATTGTTGCATAAAAGGTTCTAAAAACTGATCTACTTATTTCTGCTCTATATTCTTTTTTTCGAATTACTACTAAAACATTGTTAGGAATATCTCCTATTGTCTCTCTAATTTCGAATGTTTCTGGGTTAAGATAATAACCCCATTCATTAGGTGGTCTCAGTTTTATTTTCACTACTTTCCGCCAGCAATCATTTATCTATCAATTTGAATTTAAACATTTCATTATATACCATTTTTTTAGATTTTCTCAAAATCAGCAAAAATGGCTGTAAATGCAAATCTAGAAATAAGAAACAACCAGTCGATGAAGAAGACAATTGGTTCAAAGAAAAATGGGATGACGACGAAGACGATGAAGATTCCTATGAAGAATTTGACGAAGACGAATACAATTAGAAGAGCTGGACCGAAAAGATTGATATGAGGAATGAAAATGGCAAAGAAGAAAACAAGCAAACAAAAGAAAACCTCTATCACAAGAGCACCAAAAGGACAAAAAAAAGCAACTAAAAATTAGTGTCTTATATTCAATCTTTATTTTTTTCTATAAGTTTTTATTTCAGTATAATCGTATATTAATTCTTTTCAAAATGAATATTATAGAAAAATATAAATTTGGTAAAATGGTAATCAATGGTAAATCCTACACCTCAGACTTGATAATTTTCACCGATTCTATTGAAACTAATTGGAGAAGAAAGAAAGGACATTCTCTTCACTTAAAAGACTTAGAAATTCTAATGGAAAAAGAAATAGAAACCTTAGTTGTAGGTTCAGGCATGTTTGGTTTGGTAGATATCCCAGAAGAGTTAATAAAAGAGCTAAATGCTAAAGAAATCACTGTTATTATAGAAAAATCCACTCAAGCCATGAAGAAATTTAATGAGCTTGCAGAAAAAGGTGTTAAAGTTGCAGGAGCATTCCACCTGAATTGTTAAGGAAAAGGAGTTTATTTAAACCCTCTAAATCTTACCAAACACCAGATATCCTCTTTCTGAACCTATAGAAAATACTTGAAATTTCTTTCCCTTAGCAGTTTCACAATCTAATACTATTAGAGGGAAGAGATAAACTGGTTTTTTAACTGTATAATCCTTATTCTTCTCTGCATTTCTCCAGCTTTTTTGAGTTTCGTGAACAATCTTATCTACTTCTTTAGAATAATAACCCAAACTAGGTTCAATAAATCGTTGATTCAATTCATTGTATGGATCTCTGAGTGCGATCCCTTCAACTCTCTCTATTGCATTTTGAATTTCTGCACCCATCTCTTTTTCAAATCCAGAGAGTTTGGTAGTGGATAGAATAACAGGAGTAGCATTTCGTTCTGCTTTGAAAGGAACTGGTTGAACAACCCACTTGAATAAGACCCCATGACCGCTACAATCTTTGCATCGCTTCGAACCTTCTGCTTGACAGGAATCACATGGGACCTTCCCTACACCACCGCACTTATAACATTCTATTCGCTTTGAACCAGAACAAGAAGGACAAGGAACTGTCTGCTCAACGTTCATCTTGTTGTTCTGTTGATCAATGACAGAAATCTTAATGGTGGTTTTACCTGTTGATTTACAGGTTTTACAACCAACAGTTGTACCTTTACAATTCGAGCACGTAATCATTTTTCTACCATTACATTTCGAGCAGGTGATTGCACCTGAACCATTACAAGTTGTACAACTGTACTGTTGAATAGAATTCAAATAGGAGACATCTTCAGGACCTTTCCATTCTGATTTCACAGCTACCGTTTTGAATTCGTAGAATTGTTCTTTTTGAAGAGATCTCACATTCCCTTTTTTGATTACTTTGTTGGTTGAGGATGGTTTCGCTTCGTATATTTCTTCATAAAACACAATTACTGCTTTGTTTACAGCTTTCACATATTCAGCAGCTGTAATGTTATCTAAAGAGAACACCGCCCCTTTAGTTTTGTAGTGTTTTTCAAGTTTGATATTTCTTCTTGAAGCTTTTTGCTTCCATGAATTCCAAATAACATCTGGGTTTGGGCTTTTAATTATAATCTGACTCATTCTTTCACTTCATTTGATATGAAAACAAAAAGAAAGAGGAAATATAATTGTTTTTGAAGAAGCAATAGAAAATTTATTCTGGGGGTTTAGTCGGAATACTTGAATCATCGTCTGCAGGGAAGATTTTTCCTCCTCGTCCTAAGGATATCTGTTTTTTATCCATAAACTGCTTACACCAACCATCGTTTATGGTTATTACTTGACCTACTTTGTAGTTGTCAGCAGCTGTAGCACCCCAGAGAGTTAGAGTTGTAGTACCTGTATCATCAACTACCAAAATATCCCAAACTTGCATCATTCTGCCTTTGGCATTCACTTCTCTAGGACCTTGTTTAGATAATATTCTTACTTTTATTTCGTCAAAATTTGAATCAGGTTTAAGTTCTGCGATTTTCATTTTAACCACTTTTGAGCACTTAGTAATACATTTTAATTAAGTCATTTTTAAGTGTGACCTATCTGTTCAAAAATATATCCGGATTTCAACATAAAAACTAAAAGAAAAAGAGAGTTGAGAATAACTCATTTCATAATGTAGTCTCTATATAGTTTGTTAAGCAATCCTTTAGAGGGTTTTAGTTCTCCTCTTTCGATTTGTTTTATGGTATCTATCAGAATCTGATTTACAGGCATTTCTATGCCATATTCGCTTCCTATTTCGAAGATTTTTCCATTAAGATAGTCAATTTCTGTTGAACGCCCACTCCTTACATCTTGAAGCATGGATACAACCGCATCTTTGTTATCTCCAGTCATCTTCCATATTACCATTCTTGCTATACCATAGCTCACAATGTCATAAACATACAACATTTCTGGATGTAAGATCCCTTGGAAAGGATTCAACCGCAGTTTTAAAGCATCAACAACATGAACAAGCTCTCTCCAGGTCCATAAACCTAGTTTGAGCCCAGGTTCGTAGATTCCTAATTCTCCTAATGTTAGATTACCTATTGCACAGATTGGATTTATTGTTGAGTTGATCATTACCTTCATCCAGACATCACTAATGATATTTTGAGAAACTTTAGTTTCAATTAAGTGATTTAGAAGATCAAGAATAAATCCGGGAATATCATCTTTGGTATTTTCAGTATTTTCTGATTTAATTTTACCAACAATCATATCACCATCAGTCGTTTGAATTGCTACACCAGTATCCTCAAGAACACTATTGAAACCAACAACACAAGCAAAGACATTATTGAACGAAGTGTTATCAAAAATATCCTGTGCAATAAAACCATTCTGGAGAGAAATTAGTGGTGTTTCAGAGGGAAGATATTCTTCCATTTCCTTAACCAAAGCCATTGTACTATTTGCTTTTAGAGTAATTAAAATAGCATCAGGTTTGATAAATCCACCTTTTAAATCATCCATAATTATAGGATTTATTTTTGCAGAAATAGTTTTATCTCCTACTTTGTAAAACACAGGTTTTTTGGAAAAGTGTTCTTTGTGATATTCTCTACCGAGAAGATAAACTGTATGATCATTGTCTCCTATAGTTGCTGCAGCACCACAACCAATCGCACCAGGTCCTACTATTATAACATTCATTTCATTCACTCCAGTTTCCTCAGCCATTTTGAACCATCCTTAAAGGCTTTCTTGTTAATCTGTCTTATTATCATGTTTCTTCCAAGGTATTCATTCACTAGATTTTCTGCTTTATTAGTTGGTAAACCTAATTCTTGAAAGGTTGTTATAGCTGAGAAAACAGCTACATTTAGTGGTTTGAATTTTGTTTTTGTATTCTCTTCAAACCCTAAAGCATCAAAAAGATAAAGTTCAGAAGAGTGTTTCTTTATTTCTAGCATAATTGCATCCTCATCTGGGAACTGCTCATATCCCAAATCTGAGGTTGGTCTGATAAGATATTTATTGGTGATAATTACCTTTGCTGTCGACCCCTTTGCCAGATATAAGTATCTAAGAGTTTCTAACTTTTCTAATCCGATTATGTAATCAGCATCCTTGGCTGCGAAAACAGGATTTTCAGCTTCATTTATTCGAAGTAATGATTGAACAGAGCCACCTCTTTGAGATAGTCCATGAATCTCATTGTAACATACTTTCTTACCTAGTCCAAAGCTTACGTTAGCTATCAGTTTGGTGAGAGTAATTACTCCTTGTCCTCCAAGACCTATTATTGCAATGTTGATCGGTTTTTCATTATCTATGTTCTGACTCATATTTCTCACCTATTTCTTTCTAGGAATAATTGCCTCCTGAGGACAAACATTTACGCATATGTTACAGGCTGAACATGTTTCTTCCTTAATCTCTATACGTCCTTCCACTTTAACAATTGAAGGACAATCAAATTCGATAAAACATATACCACAGTGATTACAGATTTCTTGATCTACGTATGGGGGTTCTCCTAAATCGAAATCATGCTTATAGAGTTCTACTACACATTCACCATTAAATATCATTACAGATGGACCTTCAAAATCCATAGCCTCCCTAACCAATTTTGTATTTTCTTTAACATCCTCTACTCTAACAGATTTGACCCACTTAACACCAATAGCTTTTACTAGTTCTTCTATATCAACCGGGGTTTGATTCTGTGACGAATCTTCATTAGAAGATGGAGTAGGTTGTCCTCCCGTCATTGCTGTTAATCGGTTATTCAAAATTGCTACTGTGATATTATGATTATAGAGCACAGCATCTATAAGTGGAGGAATACCTGCATGAAAGAAAGTTCCATCGCCTATAATTGCTATAACTGGTTTATTGTTAGTAAGTGAAAATCCTATGGCAGTTCCTATACTTGCACCCATGCACAACCAGAAATCACCAACCTCTATTGGAGAAACTTGACCTAGAGCATAGCAGCCTATATCAGATGGTAAAATGTGTGTGGAGACACTAGTTGCTCTTTTTATTGAATAGAATGCTCCTCGATGAGAACAACCATCACATAATCTAGGCAAGGTTCTAGGAAGAAGCAAGTCTTCTCTTCCAATGACTGGCTCGAAAGGTAATTGTGGTATCTCTTCATACCTGAAAGTATTTTCATCATCAGGGTCAGCAGCAATTAGTGTGAAAGGTTCTAGAAGAACATCTGGAGTAATTTTGTTTTCTTGAGGAATTCGTAATTTTTCCTTTCCAATAATCTTCACATTTAGATTGTTTTTTGCAATAATTGCAGAAATTTCATCCTCCAAATAAGATTCTAGCTCTTCGACAAAGTAGATGTATTTGTAATTTTTAATAATCTCGCAAAGTTGTTCTTCACTCAAAGGATGAATAGCACTTACCTTTAGGATAGCTATATCTAGTTTACCAAAATTTCTAGTATATTCCACCATTGGAAAGATAGACCCTTGAGTTACTATCAATTTATTAGATTTTGAATCAGAATATCTTAACTCATTAAATCCTAAAAACTCTTTATCTGCCCTAATAGCTTTGATTTTACCGTGTAATTCTTTGTGATAGACATACCTTGCGGGTACAATATATCGAACGTCTTTGAAGAATTCTCCATCCTTATTCATTTTTTCCTCAACAACATTCTTTTCAACTTCTGAAGTATTCAAAGAAGTATAATTGGTTAAACGAACAATAAATACCGAGTTATACCTTTCCGATAATTCAAAAGCTTTGACTATTGTATCTTTTACTTCTTGAGAAGTGGAAGGTTCTAAAATAGGCAGATGAGAGAATTTTCCCCAAAATCTAGAATCTTGTTCATTTTGACTTGATAAGCATCCCGGGTCATCAACTACAACTAGAACCATCCCCCCAACTACACCAAAATAAGCTAGTGCCATCAAGGGATCAGAGGCCACATTCAAACCTACATGTTTCATAATTACAGCTGATCTTACACCAGATAAAGCAGAAGCAGCAGCAATTTCAAGTGCAACTTTTTCATTTACAGAAAATTCAAAATAGAGTTGTCCTTTATTACTTAATTTGTACAACTGCATCTGTATTTCTGTACTTGGAGTACCTGGATATGCTGTAGTTAAACCAACTTTTGCTTCTAAAAGTCCTTGCACAACAGCTCTATTTCCCATCAATAATTGCGTTTCTTTAGTGTGAATCTCTTCATTATCACCAGCATTGTTCACAGAGGTCATTTTTACTATCAGCACCGATATTTAACAGAATTAAACAAGAATTAAACAAGTAGTATTTATACTTTATTAGAATTGATTTAATGTTATTTTAAAAATATTAGTTGCAACAATCATTGTTTATACAATTTCTTTGAGTATTTTGGAGATTTCAGCGATTTTAGCTTCAATTTCCAAAGTTTTCTCCACTTCTTCTAAAAGTTCTAGTGTTTCTTCATAATACATTCTTGCTTTTTCAAAATCTTCTGCATCCTTCATCATCTCACCCAATCGTGAGACGTTAAGATAATGGATTCCTCTGTGCTTCTTTGTAAAATTCGATCTATCTACTTTACCAACAGTTAATTCTTCTAGATATTCTAGATTGCTTTTGATTAGCTTGGTATCATACATTACTTCATCATGGCCTGAAATGATGATTTTTGTTTC
>JAAFKJ010000201.1 GCA_021399395.1 Candidatus Heimdallarchaeota archaeon | reverse complement strand
TTTATCTTTTCAATATATGGATGGAATATCTGGAAATCTTAGTATTCTTACAGGTAACGTTACAGCTGATTTTGCAACAGCTAACAATTCTCTTAACATAAATACTTACTTCGATTCTATAGATGTTAGTATATATGGCCTCTATATTCAGATAAGTTTTGATCCAAACACAGCTTTAACTGTTGGCACTTTATGTATTATTGAATTAACTTTTGAAGAATATGGGTATGTTACTAAAACTATTATCATTCGTTTGAATTTCTATCCTCCAGTAGATTATGATATGATGGTGGAAACTGGTGGTGAATTGAGACAACTGGCTGATTTCTATTTCATAGTTACCATAGAAAATGCTTCTCAAGAATTATTGTCACTTCAAGGTGACTATCCAATTCACATGGCTCCAGATCCTGATGGAGACCCAGTTATGGTGTTTTATACATTCTACTACAAGGATGGAACAGAGGAAACATTCAATGTTAGTATAACTCTTACTGGCGGATTAGGAATATATTTGGGTGAGAGTGACTCAATAGAAATTCCTTGGCAAGTAACAGGTTTAAGTTATTATGCTTCCTATGTTCCAAGTGCAACAAACCAAGATGTCTTACTCTCTAAGTCAACAGAAGAAAGTGAAGATACAACTGCATCACCTGCTTTCCTTGCATTATTGACGTTCCTGTTTAAAGAATATACATATTATATGGTTGGTGGATTAGCAGCTTTAGCTGTTATATTCATAGTTCTCACAATCTACTTTGCAGTAATTAGACCAAAGAAACAAAAGAAGAAAGCTTCCAAGAGAAGATATCTAGATAAAATCTCTAAGATACTTACAAGTGTTCTTGCAATGAGAAAAGTAATAATTGTACATTCAGAAACAGGATTACCGGTTTATGAATGGGATCTTGGAGGAGAGATTTCAGTTGATTCTACCTTGGTAACTGGTTTTCTACAAGCTGTAGCAGGTATGGGCAGTGAGATAAGCGGTGGAGCAGCAGGTTCTGTAAAAAAATTAGATTATGGACAGTTTGTTGTTTCAAGTGCATCCAAAGACTGTATCTGTGCTTATCTATTCAGTACAACTGATGTTTCTGTAGATGTAGAAACTGGTTTAGCAAAATTTGTTGAATGGTTTGAGAAAAGGTTCCAACCAATTCTCCATGACTGGAATGGAGTTACTGATGAGTTCACAAAGAATTCACATCAAATAATGGACACATTGAGTGAAGAATTATTTGTATGGACACTACACCCACTCTCAGTTAATCCTATGAAAGAGAAAGAAGTAGTGAAATTAAATCCATTAAGTCAAAGAATTTACAAATTCATCAAAGATTACAAAGAAGTAACAATTAGTGTAGCGCTTGAATACTTCAACAAAACACCTATTGAAGAAACACTATCAACCCTGTTTAATTTAACAGATGAACAATTCCTCATGAGAATGAGACTAAGATAGAATTCTTCACCCCTTTCTTTTTATTTTTATTATTTTTTTATAGGTTTTACAGTTTACTATAAAAAGATAAATAAGGAAAACTTCAAAAACACATTAAGAACGGTTGAGTAGACTGAAATGAAACGTCAATTTAAATTTCCAGAAAATTGTTTATACTACTCTACTTCTGTTTGGGTGGAAGATATAGATAGAGGAGTCTATCGTATTGGGATTACAGATTTTGGCCAATATGTTTTAGATGATATTATCTCAATTACGCTACCTGAAACAGGAATCTTTGTTGATAAGGATGAGGAAATAATTTCAATCGATTCTATCGAAGATGGTCTTGTAATAAAAGCACCAATTAGCGGTAAAATCACTGAGATAAACGATATCCTAAGACAATCTCCAGAGTTATTAAATGAAAGTCCATATAAAGAAGGATGGGTTGTTGAAATGGAAATTGGATCTGATGATGATTTAGATCAACTAATGGATTCAAATGAAATTCTGGATGTTTTCCATGAGGAAATTGAGGATGAAGATTTTGATGATGATGATTCAGAAGAGTCAGAAGGATTAGATGAAGAATCAGGTTATGAATATAGTGATAACATCTCAGAGTACTAGATTTTAGGTTTAACCTCGAAAATCTTAAATAATTCTTTCATTATTTTCTATTTACACTATAACTTAACTTTAAGGGGCGTAACGTACCTTGGAATTTCGATAATACTATCTGATTACCTGAAAAATAATAAGTTAGTAGTAACTATTTTTTTAAACTATTACGCTAGGAGTGTTGAACAATGAGTGAACCAGAGAAGCATATATCTTTGCCAATAGAAGCTGTTGAGATATATAAGATTCTTAATAAAAAGAAGAAAATTTCAATTAAAGAAATTGAAGAAGCAACAAAGTTAGACAGAGGTAAACTAGAGTATTTCCTAGATTTTCTAATATCTAATGATCTAGTTTCTCGATTACCAATCGTTAGTCATCTTATGTCTCTAACCAAAGAAGGTAGAGAAGCTGCTGAAAAACAACTTATAGAGAGACGAATTGTTGAAGTCTTAAGGAAGAACAAGGATGTTCTTTTCGCAAATCTATCTGAATTAATGGGTTGTGATAAGAAAGAAATGAATGCAGGGATAGGACTTCTCAAGAAGAAAGACTTGATCAAAATTGAGAAAGGAACAATATCGCTGGCTGAACAAGACACTGATATAAACGCTGATTTGCAAGGTATTCTAGAAGATTTTTTGGCTAACAAAGAAGTTGATACAAAAGAATTTGAAGCAATTTTACTTGAAAGAAACTTGATTGAATTAATAGAAGTTAAAGATACAATTCTTGAGATACTAACTTTCTATGAAGAGGTTAAATCTCGTATAAAACAAACATCAGAAATTAGTCGTCTAACTCCCGAAATGATCAGAAATGGTTCTTGGAAGGATGTTAAATTAAAAGAGTATAATCTAGGGGTTTCACCTCCCGTTTTTTATGGTGGAAGAAAACAACCATATGCTCATTTTCTCGATTGGGTGAAAAGAAAACTAATAGGACTAGGTTTTCATGAGATGCGGGGTCCATTAGTTGAACTCGAATTCTGGAATTTCGATGCATTGTTTCAAGCACAAGATCATTCTGCTAGAGAGTGGTCGGATGTTTACAGGGTGGCTAATCCAAAACAAGGAAAGTTACCCAAAAAGGATTATGTTTCATTAGTCCAGAAGGTACATGAAGACGGATATGATACTGGAAGTAAAGGATGGAGATACAAATGGTCTCCAGAAAAAAGCGCTCGATTAGTATTACGAGCACATGGAACATCTGTTAGTGCAAGAACTTTAGTTGATTTACCAGTTCCTTCTAAATATTTCAGTATATCACGATGCTATCGTCCTGATGCTGTTGATGCGACTCATTTGGCAGAGTTTAACCAAGTTGAAGGAATAGTAACTGATCCCTCCATAACTTTCAGAGATTTACTAGGGATACTAACAACATTTGCAGTTGATGTTGCTGAAACAGAGAATTTCGTTTTCAAACCTGATTATTATCCTTTTACAGAACCCTCAGTAGAACTGAGCGTTAATGATCCTATAATGGGATCTGTGGAATTTGGTGGCGCGGGGATTTTCCGTCCAGAAGTGACACGACCATTTGGAATAGAAACCCCTGTTATCGCTTGGGGTTTAGGAATTGATAGACTATTCATGATTAAACATGGTATTACTGATATTAGAGAACTATTCAGCCATAAATTAGAGTGGCTAAGAACAGCGGAGATGTCTTGAGGTGTATAAAAAATGGTAAGTATAAAAACTAGTTACACAAAACTGCAAGAAATGCTTGGAAAAGATGTTTCCATAGACGAACTAGGTAATCTTTTAGCTTTTGCCAAATCTGAAATTGATGATTATGTTGAAGAAGAAGATATGCTAGTTATAGATATTAAAACAAGTAATCGTCCTGACCTTTGGTGTGCGGAAGGTATGGTCAGGGAAATTAATGGCATTCTTGGGAAAGAGAATAAAATCCCTATTTATGAAATTGAACCAAGTGATTTCAAAGTTGTAGTTGATCCCAAATTGGCTTCTTCACGTCCCTATATCGCATGTGCTATAGCTAAGAACATCAGTTTAACAGATTATCACATTAAGCAATTAATGCAACTGGCAGAGAAAATTGATCAATCTTATGGTAGAAAGAGAAAGAGATCTTCTATTGGAATGTATAATCTCTCCATGATAAAGAGTCCAATTGAGTATAAAGTGATTGACGCTTCTCATGAGTTCATTCCGTTGGGTCATGAAGAAAAAATGAAATTACCTCAAATACTTGAAGAACATGAAAAAGGACAGGAATTTGGTGATATTGTAAAAGGATATGATCATTATCCTATTCTACTGTCAGCTGATGGAATAACTCTCTCTTTACCTCCTGTTATCAACAGTAATGATGTGGGGAGAATTACAGAGGAAACTACAGAGTGTCTCATTGAAGTTACAGGAACAAATTATGAAACTGTGAATGTAATTCTAAATATCCTCTGTCAAACAATGGTAGACCACGGTTCGAAAATCTACAGTGTTGAAATAGAATATCCCAAGGAAATACGAGATAAGAATGATATCAACCCCAATTTAGAAATTGAAGAAATTGCTATTGATATAGATGTTCTCAATAAATATCTTGGAACAAATATTTCGATGAAGGATGCAACTGAATTGGTGGAGAAAAGACGTTTCAATGGAGTTTCTCAGAGTAAATCAATATTAACAGTTGCGATTCCTCCTTATAGAAAGGATATTCTTCATTGGGTAGACATTGCAGAAGAAATTGCAATTGCAATGGATCTTAATAAAATGGGTGCGACCAAATGGAAAGTTCTTACAGCTGGGAGTATATTACCTGAAACTGAAAGTGAGAATATAGTGCGAGACATTCTATTAGGTACAGGAGGAATTGAGCTTCTTACCTTCACTCTAACAGATCCAGATATACTAATGGAAAATGTTAATCTCGAAGATAGAAAACTTGTAAAAATTGAAAATCCAGTTAGTAAGACCTATAGTGTTCTAAGGGATCAAATCTTTCCCCTACTAATCAATGTATTCTCAAAAAATACACATGAAACGTATCCACAATCAATTTTCGAAGTCGGAGAAGTAGTAAAAATAACCAAGAAATCAGTAATAACTCAAACAAATGCAGCATTCTTCCATGCTGATGCTGATGCAAGTTTTGAGGATGCACATAAATGGTTAGAATTTCTACTGAAACTCCTGAGAACTTCATATAAGATTGAAAAGCTGGAACATCCCTCCTTTACAGAAGGAAGATGTGGAAAAATAATCATCAACCAAAAGGAGTGTGGAATAATAGGTGAGATCGCTCCAAATGTGTTAGAAAAGAATCAAATCTGGATTCCAGTTGTTGGTTTCGAGATTGAGTTACCTTTAATACCCTCTCTAGAATGTAAGGTTAAAGAGACTTATTAGCTCTCTAATCCTTTTCTTTTTCATCTATCTTTAAAATTCTGTCCCAAATAGTGTCCATCATTTTGGCAATTGCTTTTGAGCTTTCTGAAGTTTCAATAATTGGTATTTTTGCTTTAGTAGCTTCCTCTACTAAATAGGTTTGAATATCTCTGATTTCTGGAAATGCTTCAATGTATCTATCCGAACCTCTTTGTTCTATTTTTGAACCTCTTGAAGTTATTCTTCTTATATGTTCTTCTTCATCTTCTAAATAGAGCAGTATCATAATAACATGAACATCATTCAGAATTTCCTGATTTAGTAAGTTAGGTGCTAAATGAACACCTTCAATTATAGTATTCTCTCGTGAGTAAAGAGCTGATTGAATAGCAGCTTCAACGCCAACTATAATATGTCTA
This sequence comes from Candidatus Heimdallarchaeota archaeon, assembly GCA_021399395.1. Taxonomy (GTDB): domain Archaea; phylum Asgardarchaeota; class Heimdallarchaeia; order Heimdallarchaeales; family Heimdallarchaeaceae; genus UBA460. The sequence continues at coordinate 8,120 of JAAFKJ010000201.1, read as the reverse complement.
CTCTGTTCTTCATATCCAACAATTGACGGACGTAAAATGGGATTCAAAGTTGGTTTCAAATGTTTGTATGCTTCATAACTACTGCTATGAATCTCCGGAATAAGTTTAGACGAAATTGTTTGTCTGAGTATCGCTCTAATCATATCTGTTCCAATAATATTTGTTATTTCTAGTCGTTCTGAAAGATTAACTGCTAAGGAACTTTTACCTATACCTGGGACACCTGCAAGAAGTATAATGCTGGGTTTATATTTTCTTTTACCCTTGAAAACAATATATCTTTCTGCAAGTTTTTTATCAACTTTCTCGATAGCTGATGTTATTATTCGAACAAGTTTTTTCTTTGTTTGTGTTTCATTTAATGTACTAACTTCTTCTTCTACTTGATTTGCAATTGTTTGAGCTTGGTTTGTATTCATTCCAATTGAAAAAAGTGATTCAGCAAGAATACCTTTGGAGAAATATTCATACTTATCTCTCTTTGATTTTATACGAAGAAATCTCTCAGAATTATTATTGCTCATTAGTGTAAGTATGATTTACCTATCTAAAAAGATAACTTTTTTTACACTATAATACAAATTGATATCATAAAATTCGATTTGTGATATCTAAATGGAAAAAGAATCTAATGTTTTTATCCAAGGAAGAACGAAACATCTATTGTCTAGAGGTATTCTTGCAAAAAAATTAACTTTGCTTGGTTTTTCTCAAACAGAAGGCTATGAGTTTCTTATTGACGTATATGATGATATCATTAATCTGAATCAAGAAATAATACCAGAAGAAAAAATAAATGATATCATTTCTTCTCATCTAGCTTCATCTTATAACAAAACTTTAGCTGAACAGTACTTAAAGATTGAAGAATGGAGGGGCTTACGAAAACCCATTTGGATACTTATAGCTGGAGCCATAGGCACTGGTAAAAGCACACTTTCAAGAAGAATAGCTGGAGAGCTTGGAATTCAGCATGTGATAGGAACTGATGTTGTTAGAGATATTTTGAGAAAAATTCTTTCTGAAGAAGTAGTTCCAGAATTACATTCAACATCTTATTGTGCCTTTCAAAGTTTAAAACCTATATACAGCAGTAGGTTTGATGAAGTTATTCTAGGTTTTGATTATCATTCCAAATATGTTAATCTTGGGGTAGACGCTGTTTTATCTAGGGCAGAAAAGGAAAATGTCTCTATTGTTATAGAAGGCGAACATCTTTTACCAGCATTTTTCGATGAGATGATTCTATCAAAACCTAATGTTTTGTATATTACAATTTCTGTTCCTGATCCAGCATTTCATAGAGAAAACTTGAGCTCACAATATACAAAGGAGAAAGAGGAACTATTAGCTAATTTTGATAATATAAGAAAAATACATGAACACTTGGTAAATGAGACACAAATAAGAAACTTACCTCTTGTTGAAACAATTAAAGGAGAAAGCACTACTAGTAAAGTTAGAAAACTGGTGGTCGACAAAATCGTTTCCATGATTTCCTCCCAATAGGAATTCTTTAAAATTGTATGAATAATTTTTAATCGCCGATGATGTAGTTGCAACGACCTGATTCTTGATGATCGACTTTTGGCTGAGGCAATAAATGTGATTAAAATGTCAGAAAAGTTCTGTTACTTCCATAAAGGACACTTAGCTACTAATGATTGTGAGCGGTGTGGTTATCCAATTTGCGATGATTGCTCTAATTCTTACTGGCAAACTAATGCAATAACATCTATGTTTCAACCTAAAAAGAGTGAAGAAAAAGAAATGGTTCTATGTAATAACTGTTTGAAAACCACTCGTATTCGCAGTGGATTAATTGCAGGTTTTATGTTAATACTTATTATAGGAATGATAGCTTTATTTATAGTCACAGCTGTTTAAATGGATCTCGTACGGCACTATTGACTGTTTTCATCACTTTCTTCATCTTCTTGAATGGCTTCTTCAGAATTTTCAATTTCAGGATCATCCAATGTTTCAGTTTCTATAATTTCAATTTCATTGATTAAGTCAACTTCACAGATGGGACAGATGGTTAAATCACTGGATATTATAGAACCACAAGAAAAACAAGTAATTGGAAATACATCTTCTTCTTCCCAATCAAATGTATATGGCTTTTTGCCCCAAGATTCTTCTTTCCATTTTTCCATATCAACTTCGCCATCTTCTGTTAAGAATCTCTGGAAGTCCACACCTTCAGTGATAACCATCTTCTTCATCACCATTCTATTATAGAAATAGATTAGTAATGGAAAAAAGACTATATGAGCTATTAATATGGTTAGAAAGAAGTAACTTAATGAAACCTCTGTAATATTGTAAGTTATAGGGAGAATCATGGTTATAATAAGTGACGAGATAGCGAAAGTTAGCAATTCTAGAATTATAAAGCTTATAATTGATAATCCAGCTATTTCCAAAATATCTACTAATATAGTCTTAGTAACTTCTTTTTTTGATTGACTCTTAGTATCAATTCTAAGATATTCAAAATAAGTTTTGAAAAGACTTGGCCTAGTTTTAGTGATTAATGCAGTAATAACAAATGTGACTACCAATATTATAAAAAATAGAATAATACTTATCCACCAATTAAAGACAAGAAATCTCAGAGAGAGAACAAGAGTACTCACATGACCAAGAAGGTTTACATCTGCCTGTCTCAAAACAGGATAAACTCTCCCTGATATGACAAAAACAAACAATAAGTAATATAGAAAAATAAAATTCAACGAAATAATGTTTCCTAATCCCTGGTTTCTTTTTTTCATGGCAACTTTAGATCTATTCCATGGATAAATGGGTTGAATGAGATTAGACATTGGTATAAATTACTATCTTGCAATATTAAATATTATTCTTAGTTTCGAAAAAAGATTTTATAAACCCCTCATATCTAAACTTAAGTTGACTATGATTTCTCTAGGAATTGAAAGTTCTGCAGACAAATTAGGAGTAGGAATAATAGATAGCGATGGTAAAATACTATCAAATATCAGAATGACCTACAAACCACCTTTTGGTAGTGGTATCCATCCTAGAGAAGCTTCCGAGTTTCATTCAACAAACATGCCTAAAGCAATAGATGATGCATTTCAAGAGGCAGGAATAACTCCCGATGAAATTGATCTTATTTCATTTACCAAAGGACCGGGATTGGGCCCATGCTTAAGAATTGGCGTTATAACAGCTAGAACTCTAGCTTTAGCTTTGAACAAACCTTTGATGCCAGTAAATCATCCAATAGCCCATGTGGAAATAGGATGTTTAGAAGGGCAACTAAAAGACCCCGTTGTTCTGTATGTCTCGGGAGGTAATACTCAAGTTATAGCATTTTCTGAAGGTAGATATAGGGTTTTTGGCGAAACACTTGATATACCTGTGGGAAACTGTCTTGATGTATTTGGTAGAAATGCTGGACTAAGTGATAAGAAAGATCCAATGGGTAAGGTAATTGAAAATGAAGCTCTTAAAGGTTCAAAATATATTGACATCCCTTACGTTATAAAAGGAATGGATGTGTCCTTTTCTGGTATTTTAACCCATACAACAAAACTATATCAATCCAATAAGTATGCTTTACCAGATTTGGCATTTAGTCTTCAAGAAACTGTGTTTTCTATGCTAGTAGAAGTCACTGAACGTGCTTTAGCTCATACAAGAAAAAAGGAAATCCTAGTTTGTGGAGGAGTAGCAGCAAATAGAAGATTAAAAGAAATGTTAAATGAAATGGCAATCTCACATGATGCGACATTCAAAGGTCTTGATGCCAATCTTGCACTTGATAATGGTGTAATGATTGCATGGTTAGGAATTCTAATGCATAATTCTGGTGTCAAAGCGGAAATAGAGGACACGATAATAGATCAACACTTTAGACCTGAAGATGTACCCGTTTCTTGGAAATAGTCTGGTGATTAAGATGAATCTTGCAATGGTGTTTGATTATTCAAAAAAGAACTTTTACAGTCTTACCTCGCTTATAGCTACACTAGACTTGGACAAAGTTCTTCAAGAAATTGATGTAATCCTAGAAGAGAAACTAGATGCATCTATTCTAAAATCTCTTCTGAATAAATACGATCATTTAGTTGTAGGTTTTTCATTTCGTACAGCCAAACTTCCTGAAATTTACGAAAGGCTGAAAAATATCTACAAATCACTTCACCCATCAGAATTAAGACGGATCACATTCATAGCAGGTGGAAGTCATGCTTCAGGTAGTCCTCTAACAACTTTGAAAACTGGTTTTGATTTTGCTTTTATCGGCGAGGCTGAATATTCATTACCGTTTTTCCTCAAACAAATGATTTTGAATGAAGACATCTTTAGAACACCAGGTATAGCTTATCTAGAAAATGCAGATTCATATAAACTAACTGAAAAACCCGTCCCAATTGTTTTGGATGATTATCCGTTTATGTCACAAACCAGAAAACTATATCCTCCTCTTGAGCTTTCAAGAGGCTGTGCTTTTGGTTGTACTTTCTGCCAGGTACCAACTTTGTTTGAGCATCGAACTAGACATAGATCGGTCGAAGTCATTGTTGATACCGTAAAATGGATGTCTGAAAAGAAATTGAACGATATCCGCTTTATCACTCCAAATTCTCTTGGATATATGTCTTCAAAACCAAGAGTAGTAAATCAAGAAGCTATTGTAGAACTTCTTTCTTCAATACGTAAGGTAGATGGAATTAGGGATCTATATTTTGGAACTTTTCCTGGAGAAGTTCGTCCTGAGACGGTTTCTAAGGAACTCATGAAAGATATTAAACCATATATCTCAAATTCAAGAATTTCTATAGGCTTACAATCGGGAAGTAACGATGTACTAAGAGAGATTCACAGGGGGCATACTGTTGAAGAAGGAATAGATGCTATCAATATCCTATTAGATATCGGTTTTACTCCTGTAGTTGATATCATCATTGGTCTTCCAAGTGCTTCAGAGGAAGATGAACTTGAAACCATTCATGTTATAGAAGAATTAACTAAACGACAAACATTAATTAGGGCTCATGTTTTCATGCCTTTACCTGGAACAAAACTTGAAGATACACCTTTCAAGCCAGTATATCCTAAGATAAGAAAGATGTTAGGGAAGTTGAGTTCTAAAGGGAAAATAGAAGGCAATTGGACTAATCAAGAAAAATACGCTCAAACTGCTTGGGAAACAAGTCAGAAATTGTTGCAACTTCCTTCGATTATGAGACCAGATAATGGGCTATAACTTGATCTTCTTTCAAATGTCTAGCTCTTGCTTCTGCTTTGGCTGCTCTTCGAAAAATACTTGTAGCTTGATTCATAGTTTTCATATAACCTTCTTGAAAAGCAAAAAAGAACTCTTTATCTGATTGTGTGTGGGTGCTTGTAAAACACTTTTTGATTAATAATATATCAACCGCCTTATCCTCAATTGCTTGAGAAAACTTGCCCAGCCCGAAATCTATGAAATATAAATCGTCATTTTGTTTTATTATATTACTAGTAGTTAAATCTCCATGAATAATATCATTGGTGTGAAGAATACCAACATAGTTACCAATTAGTTTTATGAGCTCATTCTGTTTGGTGGCATCACTACAGTTTTTTAACCATTCTTTTACAAGAATCCCAGCGATATTTTCCATAATTATAGTTGTGTCTTCTAGATCAATTTCAAAGATATTTGGGGTCTTAATTCCTGCTTTCTTTGCTGCTATCAATAATTTTGATTCAATTATCGTTCTACTAGTTCTAAGTTCAATATCAATTTCTTTAATCCTGTATTTTTTGGGGGATCTTACTTTCTTGATTACATCAAATCCAAACCATTGTTCTTTAAAGAGAAAAGCTTCAGCTCCCCATGTGTCGTGGTCGCGAATAGAATTCTGAGCATCTAAGTTACTTTCTTTCATTTTTTATCCCTTCTAGATTTTTCAGAGCTACAATGATTTCATCACCCTTTGGTTTTTCAAGAATTTTATCTTCAAGTCTTAAGATTCCCTTCTCTAATGTAACCGTACCAATTAAGGACCGTGGGATTTGATATTCCTTTAGAAACTCAAGAACACTTTGAGTAATATTCTTACTTACTGCAAAAATCATTAAGCCAGATGAAATGACTCGAAATGGGTCGAATTCTAACCATTTTGAGAGCTTACTTAAGATTGGGTTTATTTTTGGTTCTCTATTAAGCTGAATTCCTACGTCTCTATTTAGTAATAATTCACTTAAAGCACCGTATAAACCTCCTTCTGTCGCATCATGAATCAAAGTTGGATGAAATTTTTTGTTTACAATGTTGGCAATGTCTGTTAAGCTTAATCTTTCACCAATCCTTCCTCCTTCCTCTAGTTCCTTGTCATCAAGGATATTGGTAATAAGATTTGCAGCTTCAGAAATTATGATTCCTATTCCTTCTGCACCTATCTCTCCTGCAATTATAATTGAGTCTTCTACAGATAGCTTATTTGAAACGTAGTATTCTTTTGGTACAAAACCAATCATATGTCCAGAAACAATTATCCTTTTGACTGAATCTGAAATCTCTGTGTGCCCTCCCAATATACTTATACCCAAGTCGAAACATTGTTGATGAATTTGCTTTTGTACTAGCTCTAATTCTTCAAAACTTGTGTTTGGCGGTGCAATGATTGTGGTTAAGAAACCGTAAGGTATTGCTCCTGTGCATGAAATATCATTTGCATTAACAATTACAGCATATTTGCCTGGTTCTGAGGTTGGGAAGGTAACTGGATCTGATTTCACAATAAGATATGTATCTGAAAAATTATCGTAAAACTCTTGTGCTTTCTTTTGAGCTAAAGAGATGTCTAATGAGGCTGCATCAGTTCCTACTTCACCAGAACTTATGATTCCTTCATTCCTGTATCCCTTCTTACTTAAAATCTCTTTAAGAAGAGCAATATCTAGTTTACCTTCATCCATTAATACTAATTATAAATTCTGATTTCTAAAAGTTTTTTCCAATGGAGTGATTAACTTTTTTATCTAGAAACCCATTGTATTCAGTATGTGTTTGATGATTTTGAATTTATAACCTACATTGATTACATCATTTACATTTGTGGTCATTCCAACAAGAATCTTTCCATCTGAACTTTCTTCCACAATAATTTGAACAACTTCTGCATTCAAAGCTTTGATTTCATCGTCTGAATTAATCATTTCGAAGATAACTCTTGGAAACTGAGTGATGGTCTCAAGTACATAGACTATTTTCCTTTCCTCTAAATTCCCCGCATATAATTCTCCAATTGCCCCATCATTTTTGGTGTAAATATACGCTGATGCAGATGGAGAAACACAACCTCTAATCGATGAAAATAATAAAGAAGTAATAGCTCGTTTATTAGCTTCATCTAGAATTTCCTGAGTCATTTCACTTACTCGGATTTTCGGAACAGATTCAAATGGACGACTTTGTTCAAATACCTCTGCTTGTGTTTCAGTTCTTGAAATGACTGGTTCTTCTTCTTTTGGAATATCAAGTGTAAGGGGTTCTGGTTCCATTCTCTCAATTCCTAATCTAGAATAGATTTTGTCTATTTGATTACGAAATTGATTTATATCTTGATCATAAGAATATCCACAAGTCTTAATGAGCAGATCTTCCTTCTCATGAGTAGTTAGATTTCTTACAACGTTCTGACCTAATCCTGTAATGTAATTTAGTATAATAGGTCGAATTTCTGCTGCAATGTTTTCTACTCTCGATACAAAAAGAAGTGTTAAATCAATGAAAGTAATATAGGTTGCTCTGAATTTACCTCTGAAAATAGTTATCTCATTGTAGCGTCTAACCCATTGATAAAATTCTATAGGATGGATGAAATAACTGTGAATCTCAGTCTTTTCAACCTCATTTTTAGCATTTTCAAGCTCAAAGATGTTATTTCCCTTTAAATCATAGATTATGACAGCTACCAAAGGATTGATGTTAGTCCTAGGAAAAGGCATTAGACCTCAACTAGTATCCATTATATGTCTATTTGCTAATAAAGATATCTCAACTGTCTATAGCTGCTGAGTGAAATATTGCTCAATCTTACCCAAAAACAAGAAAATTTTTGGAATGAACAGTAAAGGTAAAACTATGTTAGGAA
>JAAFKJ010000200.1 GCA_021399395.1 Candidatus Heimdallarchaeota archaeon | reverse complement strand
TTCCTAACATAGTTTTACCTTTACTGTTCATTCCAAAAATTTTCTTGTTTTTGGGTAAGATTGAGCAATATTTCACTCAGCAGTTGACTACAGTGAGATTCCTATCTTAGTCTCACTTTGTTACATTTTCTATTTTTTAAAAGTGGTGTATAAATATTGAAGTTTTGATATCTAACTGATGGATGTTCAAGATAGTACGGATACTAGTTATTATGTTTCACAACTAATAGATTCATTAACAAGTGGTGAGATTAATCCAAGTGATTTTGGAGTCAAAATCAACCAATACTCACAGACTATGACAAAAAATCTATTTAGAGATAGTTTACCTAAATTTATTTCAAATTTGCGCTCAAAAACTACTGATGTATTTTTTCGTTATTTTTTCAATAATGAATCATATCAAGATAATGATTTATGGAAATTCGTCGATTACAAAGACTTTTGGGTGCAATTGCGGAATTTCCACGATTATATCTATTCTAGAAGCATGGATTTTACTGAAGTTATACAATTTTTTGAAGAAACCCTCTCTTCGACTAACAGTCAACCACGTCTTAGTTATCTTGAACAACGAGTAATTGAACAACTTGATCAGACTCCTTATTTTTTGAACAAAGATTTAGCGAAAAAATTCCATGTTTCTGAGAAAAAAATAAGTCATCTAATGAATGGTCTAAGAGCTAAAGGTATCTCCTTAGGATCTTCAGTCGACTATTCCGCTTTAGGTTTCTATGAATTTTTTACATTAGGGACGCATGCTCTGCATGATGATACCATGGTTGTAGTGCATAAATATGAACTCTTTCCCAGTTTTTCTATGGGTTATGGTGTCTCTTCTGAGAAAATCAGTGCGTCATCGATATATGATGTAATAAATAAAAAGATCATATGCAATACTAGAATTCTAACTCTGGGGATTTCTCTAAAAGACTGGAGTAAAAACTCTGTTAGACGAGTAAAAATGCCTACCCCAATCCAGGGAGAACAAACTGATTTTTATGTTACTCCAGTAAGTAAGGACTACATTTTACGATTAGTTAGAAACTGTGAAACAAATTTTAAGAGACCTAATATTAAACAAATTGCAAATATTTTCGATGTTTCAATCCGTACTTTGTTCAGAATAAAATCCAAACTAAAGGATATAGGCATACTTGAACCAAGAATAATCTTAGAAAATAAAGAATTGATGATAATATTGATGATTTCAGAAAAGGAGCTTGTTGAGTTTTACAACAAGGTTCCTTTCATAAGATCATATGAGGTACAAGATGGTGATAACAATGTCAAATGGATGACATTTCTCTCTATTTTCCCAAGTGACTTCAATTTTATATACAAAAAAAGCAATAAATCAGTAGACATTTTTCAAGTAATTGAAAAAAATGTCCTTGATCAAACTACAGATAATGAAAAAATATTATTACATTTAAATCAAAAAACTTAAACAACGTAAAGAAGGATGTTTGTTGTATGTCAAGTCAACGCTCACTAAAAGAAATAATAGAAATAATCTCTAATGAAACTAGCTTAGGTAAAGAGGAGATTCACAAACGCATAAATGATAAAATGGAAGAACTAGGGGAGTTTGTGACCGAATTGGGCGCTGCTCATATTGTTGCAAGAGAAATGAGTGTTGACTTATCTTCTGAACCTCCAATTCAAGTACAATCTCAGCTAACAGTTGACCAGTTGGCTCCTGAAATAACAAGTGTTAATATTCTTGGAAGAATTTTAAGAATTTATGATCGTTATTCCTTTAAGAAAAAGGATGGTACAGATGGAGTACTACAATCAATCCTAATTGAAGATACAACTGGCAAGGTAAGGGTTGTATTTTGGGATCAGATTGTGTCTGAATTACAAGATAAAAATGTCAAAGTGGGAGATCCAATTCGTATTTTAAATGGTTATACAAAACTAAGTCGAGATCAATCAGTAGAAGTACACTTAGGAATTCGTAGTCAAGTTCAAATTCGTCCTTCAGGAGTTGATGAAACCAATCTTCCTGAAGTCCAGTCTATGTTTGTGAAAATAAAAGATATCAAAAGAAATGAGATTGATTTATCTTTAGTGGCCAGAATTACCCAAATTGATGACTTGCTAGAGTTTGAAAGGAAGGATGGAACAAAAGGAAAAAAGCGAGGGCTACTTGTAGGTGACGAAACTGGTGAAATTCATATCAATTTTTGGAATGATAAAGTAGATGCTATTGATAGCTTAGCTTTTGGTGATATTATAGAAGTAGTTGGATTAGCTGCTAAGGAAGGATTACGGGGTTTTACAGAATTACATTCCAGTAGATATACAAATGTCTCCAAACAAGATAAAGCAGAAGATATCATTGTTAAGAAAGGTTTTGTTGGTTCTGGGACTGGGACTGCTGTTGATGCACAATTAACAACCATCGAACAGATTACTGGTGTTAGTGATCTTGTTTCCACTAAAGGATTAATTGTCAATATAGTCCCCATACATGAATTCACAAGAGAAGATGGTACTAAAGGTAAAGTTAGAAACGTATCAATTTCTGATAAATCAGGTATAATTGGTGTGGTTCTGTGGGATGATAAAACAGAACTAATCACAGAAGAAGACATCAATAAAGTCTTGTTCATAAAAAATGGATACACAAGAAAAGGTAGAAACGATGATATTGAAATTCATTGTGGAAACCAAACACTTCTTGATACAAAACCATCTGATTCCGATGATATTGAACCTCTTGACTTTGATTTTATGGATATTAAGGATATATCTGATGACTTGGTAGAAATTCATGTTAAAGGGATAATAACAGATTTATCTGCAGTTCAAGATATTGTTACAAAAAACAATGATACTGTTCAATTAAGGAAACTTAAAATTGAAGACCAGACAGCATCCATTCGAATAACTAGTTGGAGAGAAAATGTATCAAAACTTACTGGTTTAGCTGTAGGAGATCATATAGAATTGTTCAATGCTAAAGTCAAAGAAGATACAGGATATGGTTCTGAACTCCTTATTACCAGAAATACAATTGTAAAAAAATCTCTTTCTAATTCATCTAATCCACAAGGATTTGTTTCTAGTTTAACCGTATCCCCAAAAGAAACAAATTTGGAGAAATTAAAAGATATTGAAGATATAGAAGAGGGTGATGATGTTACTATTCAAGCTACTGTAATTAAGTTAATCGAGAAACAATTTGTGTATCCCCTCTGCCCTGAGTGTAAAAAGAAGACGAAAAAAGAGAACTCTAATTATACTTGTTCTGAGCACGGAAAAGTAACTGAACCTCTAAATAGAATTTTATTTACTTTCATAGCTAATGATGGTACTGGAAATATCAATGTTCTATGTGCTGGAAAACTAGCAGAGATTGTTTTGGGTATGTCTGCTAATGACGCAGCAAGAATGGTTGATGAAAATGAATCTGATAAAGCTCCATACCAATATCTTAAAGCTAAAAATTTCGTTAACTCAGAGCTTATAATAAGTGGTAAAGTAAATAAGAATCCCTATCTGAAGAGCTTGGAAATAATTGCTAACTCTATTGAAAGAGTGAAATATAATGAAGCAACTAAAGCCATGATTAATCAGATTCATACAGATTAAAATTAGTAGTTTTTGCAATGGGTCGAAAAGCTTATTAATAAACAAGAAACAGCTTCAAACGAATAATATGGATTTCCTTGCAATAAAAACCATAATTATAGTCGTTATAATAATAGCAATAGTTTTTGCACTCTTCTACCATGCATTTAGTGTTGGAAAAGAAGAAGAAACCACATGATTCTAAATTTCTAGTATCATGCCTTTTCTCTTATTGTAGATTTTAATTCCAACTGTTATTGCCCCTAGAAGCACACTTGTACTCGAAACTACGGGAATTACTATATTTGTAAATGGGTTTGTTTGTGAATTTTTACTCCCCACCAGATCAAAAACAAGAATACTGCCTTTTACAACATCTAGATTGGTAAAGTATGCATACAGATTATTTACTTCCAAACCATAGAGTTTGGTAACATCGTTTTGATTGTTTACTATAAGGTTCCAGTCATATTTTGAGGTAGTATAACTTTCGTTGAAATGGTATAAAACTGATAAATTTGAGTACTCTTTTGTTTCAGCTGTTATCACAAAGTGGATTTTTATTTCATCATCAGTTTCTTCATCAGTAATTTCTAAATCTGGTCCTTCTGTTATGATTACTAGTTTATGATCGTCTGTTTCCTCATTTGCTTGCATTTGCCAGTAACAAGCATTTGAATCCCATGTTACAGGAATTCTTAATGAAGAGGTTTCTATGTATGCATCCAATATTGGGACCATCTCTTCCTCTAACATGTGTATCCATCTATCATGATTTATTGAATAATGAATATCATAAATCAATGTTATATTTGTGGAAATGAGCACATCATCAGCACTTCTTTCTGCTCCGACTAAACTATTTTCAAATTCTATTTCAAAAGTTCTTATACCTACAATTTGTGTAACTTTGAATATTGTACATGTAACATTTACAGATAAAATATCTAGAGGTAATTCAACAACATAGGTGTAGATACCATCAATTTTAGTTATTCCAGTTTGTTGAATATCTTGATTTATTTCAATGGTAATTGGTGCATACCCCACAGATGCTCCACTTGAAGTGATATTAAAGCACAAAACATATTCTGCTGGATTTTCAGATGGTTCATATTGAAATCCAATTACAATCTCACTATCCTCGATAGTAACATTGATCGATTTCGATATTGTTGCATGGGTTAGAGATTGAGCTCGAATTTCAAGTACATATTGACTTTGTGTCAGGTAAAACGATGAAATAAAGATGCTATACTCACCATCCTGCATAATTGCTGGAATTATTTCACCGTCTAGATTCGCCTCAACCACTGTATTTTCTATTTCTACATATGGATCTAAACTATCATAGGATACCTTCAGTTCTTTCATTGCATATTTTGGTATGCTAATCTGTTCTTCTACAGTCATAATTGCTGGCTTTCTAAGAATGTCAATTGTATCATTTCTATATCCAATGAAGTTTCCATCAACTACTAGAAAAGTAATATCAATAGACCCATCAATAATCGATGGAGGGAATAAATAAGATATATTATTGCTGGCTAACTCACATGTAGCACCTCCTGCGTCCCAAAATATGTAAATGAATGGTGTAGATACTAGCTCTTGGAATACAAATGATGCATTCAAAGTTTCAAAAACTGATGTATTTTCGTAATTCACTTCAACTATATGATTTGTCAGTGCAAAATCACAGTGAATTACGTAAAATGTTTCTTGCTTGGCAAGAGACAACCTCTTGTATCCATTACCTAAGTCATCATTAGATATGATATCAGCACCTACTGGACTACCAAAGTCTAACCAGTTATCTGGATATGTGATATTTATCTGATTAATTAATTCACTCAAATTGAGAATACTTATGGAATATAGAAGTGTAGACTGATTGTAAAAAACAATTTGTTTTTCCCAAGTCATTTCAACTATTCCTAATAATTTCGTTGAGAAATTACCTGTAATTGATTTACTTGAATTATGATCCCAGATGATATCATAAACATATTGTGCTTCTTCGAACGTAATTATAGCATCAACAGACCCTGTTCCCGGACCTATTGAAGTCACTTGTATATCATTTATTGTTAAATTGATGTCTGAAGGGTCAACTGATGTTTTGACCTGAAAATCATCGATTAAAACTGTACATTCTGATATTTTCGGTGAGATTACATATATACCAAAAGATTTCATCATAGTAGGAATAAATGGATCTCCGTCTGCGAATAAATCTGAGATTGATAAGGTGAAATCATTCCATTGATCATCCCAACTACTATTCTGAAGAAGCCTATATACAATGAAGGGAGATGTAGTATTATCACCTACTGAGGGGGGTTCGATATCTGTATAATGCCAATGAATTACCATTATTCGACATGTATCAAATACAAAATCGAATATCAATGATGAGTTCACAACATTTTGTAAGCTTGAGTTTGAAACAAGAAAATAATTGTAAGATATCTCTGTATCTGTCTGATATAATGGTAAATCTTCCTGATATAATGCATACGTAATAGATTCGGTGTTCTGAGAATAGAATTTCCATGCATAATCTCCATTAAAGCTATTTGCTTCTTCTATCCTTTCTAACCCAAGACCAACGTTAGTTGCATCTTCTGAATAAAACTGTAATTCCTCCTCAGCTCCAGGATTCTGAATATATTGTGACTCTAAATTAGTTACATTTCCTTCGAGTGAGTATTCTCCATTTCCAGGAAGAATAATGGTTGAATTATCCCCTATAGTGCCCTCTATATCCTCGCCAGCATAGTCCCCAGTTATATTTACATTAGGATTGAAAGAATTCAGTGTTTCTTCTAATGTCTCTTCTTCTCCTAAAGTTTTGAATTGTGTGTTTTTCTCCTCTATCTCTCTGTCTTCTTTGATGAAATTTCCATCAGCATTTAGGCTTCTTAGCTCTTTATCAATAGTGTAAGAACCATCATCACTAATCGCGATTGGCGATTCTAATGCTAATATTAGATAGAAAAATAAAACTGCCATTATCATTTTCTTGTGTTTCATTCTATTATTCTATGTAAACTATATTTTAAAAACAGCACAATTTTCTAGAAACTGTTCGTCTTAGATTATCTCAGTTTTCTAACCATTTTTCAACAAAAATCGATTATATATTACTTTCAGTCAACTGCCTCCTCTTGCTTTTCAAATACATTGAAACTATTTTTGAAGACATTGAATTCTAGTAACAGTAAACCACAGCTCCGTTTGAATCTTAAAAATTCTAAATAGTTTCGGTATAGTTATTTCTCTTGAGTAAAATGGAAAATTGCTTGTGTGATGAATGTGGATCTCGAATAATTCAAGAGAACGGGGAGTATGTGTGCCAGAGGTGTGGTCTTGTACATGATCCAATTCTGGAATCTTCGTCTTTTCAATTAGGTTCGGTGACAACCGGTGGAAATAGAAAAAGCCAACAGTATACGTCGATAAATAACAATCTGGCTGTTGTAAGTTCTCTAGGTTCATCTATTGGTTCTGTGGAAGAATATATGTTTAGGGATTCAAATGGATCTCTTTTAGATGAAACTATGCAATATAAGTTTAGAAAATTCAAAACTTATTATCATATTCCTGGAGCCATTAAAGGAAAAGAAACTGATTTTCGAACTTTGAAGATTTTAAATGAAGTTTTTTCACGACTTCAAGTTCCAAATAAGATACGAGAAAGAACACTCTTTCTTTACCATCAGTATAAGTCAGAACATAAAAAGAAGATAACAAACCATGTTTTGCTTTCAGCTATGGCACTATTTCTAAGTGTGCGTGAATCAGGAACCAATTGTCCTTTAACGTTAAAAGAAATAGTGAATACTTACAGGGAATTAGGTCATAGAGTTCTTGGAAAGAATCTGTTGAGTCTTATGCAAGACCTAAATATCAAACCAGCTTCAAGCGGAATTAGAAGAAGTGAAGAATACGTTTTCAGAATTTGTTCTTTGATTTGTAGTTGTTCTACAATAAAGGAAAGAGTTCAGAAGAAATATTCAATTGATGCTTATGTCTATGAAAGGATGCTTCAGCTTCTTTGTTTGAAAATTCTTGAACGAATACCTTATCCTGATCGTGGAGGAAGAAGACCCTACCCTCTTTCAGCAGCTTCTGCTTATGTTGCAGATAAGCTCTTATCTAGAAAGATAAAGCATTCTTCTGCTCTAACACAAAAGCTTGTGGCACAATCTACAAATGTTGCTGAGTTTACAATAAGAGATCATGCTGAATTCATGTTTTCATATGACTATGAAGACATTATTAATGAAATCAGCGAGAGATTATCTTCAAGTTTTGATTGAATTATGTTGGATATCTTAACTAATACGGAGTTTTCTTAAAAAGGAATAACTCCTATTAAAAAGTATCTCACTCCTATTAAGATAATAGAATGTAAGACCAATACGATAATCAACCTAATTTTAATGTGAGTTTCATTTGACATCTTGAGGAGAAAATAGTTATTTAGTAGATTGATCATAAGGAAGGAAATTGACAGATATGAAACAATAGAAAGCGAAGTAGTAAATTCTCCTGTATTAATGAATTCATATAAATTTGAAAAAATTGGTGAGAAACCTGCAATTATTGCAATAATGACCAATGTAATAAAACGTATTATCTTGATTCTTCGTCTATGTACTTTTAATGTCGTTTCTTTCTCTTTTAGAGTTTCTTCCCTTATTCTGATAAGTCTAGATGTTATTTTTAATCGCTCTAGTATATCTGATTCATCAGCATTGTCAATGGAACCAAATAGATTTGCCAGAGCTGGATATTTGAAACTAATAGAGGTGACAATACTTGCGAGTTCTTCTCCGAGTTGAAGTCTTACAAGAATCTCTCCAGGAACATTTTCAGTCAAGAAAAATGCACGTTCAAGGTTTTCTCCACTTTCTAAACGAAAAGCTACATTGCTAAGGAAATCAAATTCTGTACAGTTTAGATTACTTATTTTAGTCACCAGACCCTCTATTTTGCATAAAGCGAAGTATTAGTGTTCCGAATATTGCATAAAGAAGAGGAAATACGAAAATTATTAATGAATCTGATGGTAATATGAAAGATAACACTATACTTAGAACCAATGGTAACAGACATGAAACAGCTATAAAGATGACTATATTATCTTCAGTCAGCTTTATTCCTCTTCTAACCCTTAACAGAAAATCTGGATCGGAATCAATAAAGGTATTCTCTGTTTTAATGTTCTGAAATGCATTCTCATATTTCTTAGTTTGAAAGATTTTTCCACCTTCTTGAATTATATGATCCTCACTTTCTCCTAAATTTAGATTATGGATCATCTCCTGAAAATATTTCTTATAATCTTCATCTATGCCACTTTTGGAAAGTAACAATTCAATTGAATGTGGGAAGGATTCAGTAGACAACATGTTTATTGAGAGAGAATTTAGGATTAAAAATGCCGTTTCCTCAAATTTCGTGTGTCTTTCAATAATTTTTGATCGAATATGATCCCCAAACACGAATAGAAACCCGATACTAGAGATGAGACCTATAATTAATCCTAATACTATATTCAATTGGGTGATAAGAAATATAACAACAGTTGTTATTATGAAAACAATAGGGGTTAGGTTTCCTACTAATCTGATATCTCTGTAATCCTTTTCTGATACAAAGAAACTAGATGAATCTTTAATTTTGCCTAGGATAGTTCTGTAAAGCAACTTTCTTGGAAAAATGCTGAAGGACATCATTTTTGATTTTGAAGTGTTTCTCGTTAAACTGGTTTCCATCTTACTCCACCTTCTTGAATTAGATATGCTTTGATCATTCACCTTGTCTCCAAGATTCATTGCAGATGTTATCTAGCATCTCCTTCCTTTTCATAATCTCTACTAATTTATCTTTCAGAATTGAATTCTTCTTAATCAGATCAAATGTTTGTTTTTCATTCATTTCGCAGTCATAGATTTTCTTTAGAAAACCATATCCTTCAGTTGTATTGCTACTAGGGTCGACCTCATAAATTTCCAATATTTTTCTAACAAACGTGCTTTGAGTGATTTCTCTTTTCATCACAACTAGAATATTTAGTGATAAGAAGTCCGTTCTTGAAATCTTATGGAGGTTTTCCCATCTTCTTAGTATTTTCTCAGCAGAATCAGCATGTGCTGTTTGTATCCCTTTTAAACCTGCATTCAATGCTTCAAACATAGCTTGAGTATGCTCTCTAGATTGAATTTCTCCTAAATAAATCCAATCTGGTGATCTGTGTAGTAATTTCAATATCTCTGTAGTCTTAGTATGAATTGATTTATTTGATTCAAAAGAATCCACCTGAATTGAGAGCTGTTTATAACCCATAGGAGCTTGATTTATTGATTCTATGGCATCTTCTATTGCGATTTTTCTCCAATGTTTTGGTGTATACAAATCCAATGCGTTTGCTAGTGTTGTTTTTCCAGCATTTGGTTCTCCTATTACTGTTAGATTTAACCTACTTTGAATTGCCTCAATTAGATAAGATGCAACAGCTGTAGGTAGAGTACTTAAGTTAATCAAATCCACAAGTCTTAGGGGTTTTCTCTTAAGTTTTCTTATGTTGAAAGTAGGTCCGTTCGGAGATAAAGGTGGAAAATCCATGGAAATACGAGAATGGAATAATCGTGTTTGAAATTCAACTTTTAATGATGGTTTTTTTGAGGAAATAGTAATGGGGTGTTCTAATTTGATTCTTGTAAGTAGAGCCTTTAATTCTTCTTCCTCTAAAACGATAGGAGTATTGCACCTACCAAAGGTTTGATGGTCTAGGTATATGGGCGAACCCTTCTGATCCATATATATCTCATTTATATTATCGTCGATTAGGAAAGGAATAATTCTGTCAATTTTGATTAATCGATAGATAAACAACTCAGCAAAGATTTCTGGGTCAATGTTTAAATTGCTTATTTCAAGAATTTTCCACATGCAGATGGATTTGACTGTATCAACTAATTCATCAAACTTTAGTATCTCTTTCCCAAGTCTATTTTGATTGTTCTTTATCAGGGAGGAAAGCTCAGCGAACAGCAAAGGTTCTTGATTCAAATCGATTTCAGGTAGAGCTCTATAAAATAGCGTCCCCTCTTTGTATTCTATCTTAATTTTGAAACCTCTAATAGTATATTCTTTTCCCTCTTTGGTTTCATTTTGTTTATGTTTCTCTTCCTGTACATAACTAGTACTAGTCATATCGATAACCATCTCTTGCATTATTTAATAGACTACTTACTATTTCAACACCACATTTTTTATTGGATTTAGTTACACAGAATGTTTTTTCTATCACACAATAATACGTTGTTAGGTTTAGAGGTAATAACTTTAAATAGAGAAAACTTATACTTGATGTTGTGGGAAAATGGAAACCAATTACGATGTAATGTGGACAGAGAAATATAGACCTAAGACGCTAGATGATCTTAGAGGGCACGATGATATTATATCTAGGCTTAAGGGTTTCGTTGAAAGAGGGAATCTACCCCATCTTCTTCTTGCAGGCCCCCCTGGTACTGGGAAAACTACCGCATTATTAGCATTAGCTAACGATTTATTTGGTCCAAGTAATGTTTCAAGAAATCTATTAGAACTAAACGCATCTGATGATCGTGGTATTGATGCAATTAGGACTAAAGTAAAAGAATTTGCTAGAACTGCTTCATTTGGAGGAGTGCCTTTCAAAATAATTTGTTTGGATGAAGCTGACAATTTGACATCTGCTGCTCAACATGCTCTGAGAAGAACAATGGAAAGATATGTTAAAACTAGTAGATTTGCCTTGATTTGTAATTATTCCAGTAAGATAATAGAACCAATACAATCAAGATGTGCTATTTTTAGATTCAGACCACTAGATGAGAAAAGTATGAAAGATTTTCTCATTCATATATGCAAGAATGAAAAATTGGTTTATGATAAAGAAGGTCTTGACACAGTTCTATACATCTCTGAGGGTGATTTGAGGAAGGCAATTAATATCATTCAATCAACTGTTGCTTCAGGAAAGTCTATAGAAAAAGTAACTGTTCTTCAAACTGTAGGCCATGCTGATCCTGAAAGAATAAGAGAGATGCTCAAATATTCTCTCGAGGGTGATTTTTACAAATCAAGAGATGTTTTACAAAAACTCATACTAGAATTTGGTCTTTCAGGAACAGATGTAACTTATCAGATATTTAGAGAGATACCCACACTTGATATTCCAGATTTAAAGAAATTGGAAATAAATGAATATCTCGCTGAAGTTGACTTTAGAATATCTGAGGGAGCTTCAAGTAATATTCAGTTAAGTGCATTTTTAGCAAAACTTGTAAAAGAAGGAACAAAAGAATAATCTCTTTTTTCCCATTAATTTTTTATATTCTAAAATCTCATTCTACTATTTCCCTCGATTTAAAAAACTCGTGAATGGAGGAAACAACAATTTCATCTTGTTTTAAACGCATGAGAAGCCTGTTACTTCTTTTGTTGATGTTTTCAATTGCCTTTTTATTTGATTGCCAATCTATGTTGTCATAGAAGTGTTCAACCAATATGAGTTGTCTTGGATCAGCTGGTTCAAGGTTTAGATCCGTGATCTGTGTATCTGCCTGAAGTAAATTCTCCGTATCTTGAAGTTTTTCTGATAGTTTCTCATATTTCAAAAGATATCCAACCATTCTTCTAACCTGTTCCCAGAGGAAAGAACTGGCTTCAATTTCAAAGATGATTAAATCCTCTTTGACAATGAGATTGAATTCATCGATTTTTCTTATTGAACTTCTGTCATCCATCTTGCAAAACAGTCTATAATCATGTTCTCCTTTGAAATATGAACATATCAAGGAAATTTCATCTAAATCCATGTTTGTAGTTGTTTTCAAGTAATTCAATGGTAAAACATACCAATATTTTTTTGATTTGCTATACTTTGGAGTGAAGTCATCACTTACCTCAGCATAGCTCCAGCAGATTATCGAACCATCACTAGGAAGTGAAGCATTTAGTTGTTCTAGGATTACATTCTCTTCTGAATTAAAAGCAAAGACATTACCAATGGCATTGACATATCTATCAGTTCTACTAGCACTTCGAAACTCATTCTCATCTGGAGATACGATATATCCGATTTCTATCAAAGCGTCAATTAAGGTCTCTTCAACTGTTGGCAAATTAAGTTGTCTTTGATATCCTTGGTAATTCCTACCATCATAGAATGTTCGTATGGCATATCGTCTCATGTACAGTATAGATTTTCTGATAAGAAATTAAAAATCTACTGCAATGATAAAGAAAGATTAAAAAAGTAATTGATTCTCATTAGATTATCGCCTCGATGGTGTAGCTCGGCCAATCATTGCGGACTCTCACTCCGCAGACCCGGGTTCAAATCCCGGTCGAGGCACCAAATTTCTTTCAGTTTTCATCCCATATTTTGAAAAGTTGTTTCAAAGAATGAGCCAGAATATTACTATCCCTAAATTGATAGATCAATATTCGACCAAATCTCTTTTCTTTAAGTAGGCCTACCTTAGTAAGGAATTTTAGATGTTCCTTAACTGCAGAATGGTTGAGGTTAATAGTTCTTGAAATTGCAGATACGTTAAGTTCTCCAATCTCTGCTAATAACTTCAATATCCTTACTCTGCCTTTAGAAGAAAAAACATCTTCTAGTGCTACTCTGGGCAGACTCTCTGTTTCAATTTTGTTTACCATTTTTTTCCAACCCTCTATTTCTCTACGTGTTCAACTGTTTTCTTTTGATTCTCTATTGCTTTTACTAGGAACATTTCAATGGTTTCGACTGAAATGTCTGGAATGCTAATTAATGTTGTTTTCCCTCTCATACCCTCACCTGAAATCTTTGTAGTAATAACATCCTGTTTGGAAAGTTCTTTCAAATAAGACCAAACCTGGGTGTGTTTTCTTGGCTCCTCTTTGTATTCCTCGCAGACTAATTTGTAGGAACTTATAGAATCATTAGTCGAAATATACGCATTCTTGGTGTGCTTTAGTTTTCTAATGATTGCAAGAAGGATTAATTTCTGATGAAGTGTTAGTGTTAGAATAATTTCTCTTCTAATTTCAGGGTGAATTAATGCTTTCGCTTTTCTTACATGATCGGGATACACAATTGGTGAATTCTCGTCATCCGCACATTGTCCTGCACCCCACAGGAGTTCTATAGCATATCTAGCATCACCAGATCTGCTTGCAATATCTGCAATTAGCTCGTTTGCATCTTCTGTTATAGTATCATCAAAAAATGCAAGTTCCGAACGTGATTTTATGATATCTTTCAAATCAGGTTCTGAATATCTGTCTAATGATATATGGCTTGATTGAAAACTACTTTGAGTACTCGCATCCATTTGATATACGAAATTGAGATTTCTAGCAACAAAAATGTAGGAAATCCACTGTTTTGTTGTCATTTCGCTGATCCTAAGTAGAGTGTAAAGGAAATCAGTTCCGACTCTAGATATTAGATAATCTACCTCATCTAAGATTAATAATACATTAGGAGAATAGAAATCAAGTAAGCGAATTAGGAGTGATTGTAATTCCTCAAACGAATATCCTCGTGCAGGTATAGCCTTATTCAATTTACGAGCCAAAGTGCTAATAATCAAATATGGGCTTTTGTAAATACGGCAGTTAATATACACTAACATGAAATTATTAGTCTTGTCTATATTTTCTAATAATTGCCCAAATCGTTTTGCTAAAGTTGTTTTACCCGAACCTGTAGGACCAGTTATACAAACTTTCTTTAATGGCCCATCTTGGCCATCAAAAACCGTTTTGAAACATTTAGCCAGTGTTCTGAGTTCTTCCTCCCTATGTGGAAGATAAGGTGGAATATATGTTACAGAAAGACAACCAATGTCTTTAAACACAGTTGGTTTCTTAAGTAATGAGTTGAAATACTCTTCATCTGAAGTATGCATCATATCCTCTCTAACTTACTCAAGGGAATTTACTATTTATACTTAATAGAGAGACTTGTCTGAAAGTGATTTTCCTTCAAAAAGGGCTAGTGGTATTGTAACGGTTTTTGCTGGGTCTAAAATGCAGTTTGAATAACAACACTGAAACTAAAAGTATCTGTAAGTGTTGAATGTGAAAGAAAGATGCTTACATTTCAACTGTCAGTTTTTTCTTTGTGCGTTTTAATAATCAAATTTAGCTGTTAATTTAATCCTTATCCAAGAGTGAATAACTATGAATGACAAAACATACGACCCTGATGAAGGCGACGACGGAATACTACCCCCAGCTTGGTCACCATACTGAACCAATTGCTTTTGCTTTTCTTTTTTTCTCTTTTTTCTTGTCATCTTCTTCCTTGATGTGTTTTAATAGTTTTGTTCTACTATTATGGTAACCCTTTCCTAAGAGTGAATGATAATGTACAACGAAAGATACGACCCTGATGAAGGAGACGATGGAATCTTACCCCCAGCATGGTTCCCAAATTAAAAAATCTCCAAAATTTTTATTTTTTAGCAAATGAATATTTCACGAGTATATAAATGAAAGTAAGTATTATTCATCTGAGTGGGTAGATTAATGTTTCAAGATATAGAAATTCTTATTAAACAAGTGAAATCAGAAGAAAATCTTAAAGCTATAACTGACAAACTTAGAATTATTGCTTCAAATAAGAAGAATGCTGATATCTCAAAATTAATAGATAGAGCGTTAGCAAAAAGTCGAAACTTGAATAATAATATTGCTATCATTAATTTGTTAGAATTGAAAATTAAACAAAATTTTCATCTTGATGCTAATATAGAAGAACTCTCAATAAATCTAGACGAAATGATTGAATTAGCTACTAAAATTGATTATGTAGAGGGATTGGCACTAGCTTATACAACTAAGTGGGGTATCGAGAAATCTCAGGGAAACATGAAAATAAGCACAGAATCATTGGCAAAGGCAATAGATAATGTAAGTAAGCTGGATTCAAAAGATTATGCATATTATATTTGTACTTATTCTTTCGCGATTCATGAGTGGCTGGTAAATCGTGATGCTGGAGTTGAAGATAGATTAGAAGAGTGTTGTAACTATTTCTATTATAGAGGTTTTTACCATGGTCTTGTTATGGGACTAGGGATTTTAGCAATAATCTATCTACAAACTCAAAATAAGGAAAAGTCGATGAAATTAACCAGAAAAATTCTTGGAAGAAGTGATTTTCTGAATCAAATACCAAGCGAAATAAGATCAAATATTCACTTTTTCATTGGATTTAGCCAGGAATTATCCTTCAATCTCGGAAAAGCAGAAGAGCATCTGTTAGAAGCAAAAAGGATTTTAAAACCAATCTATAAAACAAGTATCTATTCTAGTTATTACTTAACTGGTCTTTCATATTTAACTGCTACTTATGCGCTTCAAGGTAAGCTAGAATTAGCACAGAGACAAATGAAGGAAGTAGATGAATTGATAGAAGAAGGAATTGCAACAAAAAATCTAGATAATTTTAGCAAAGAACAGATGAACCACATCTTTAATCTAACAAAATTCTACATTCAATCAAGATTACAAAACTTTCAATCAAGAAGTTTACAAAAATTAGTACAAACTATTCTAGCCAACATTCACAGATATTATGGCAATGCCATATTCTTTAGTGAATTCCTTCTGAACGCTGATCTTACTAGTGAACAACTGGTAGAAATAAGAAATTTGAACAATCCAAGTACTAAGCGAGTTGAACACATCCTCAATTTCCTTATTGAAAAAGCAACTCAGACAGAGGAAAAGCAAATTGTAAATTCAATTTCCATATTGAAGAGGAGGCCAGTAGAAGAACGAATGACATTTGTAGAGAAGGCTTTTGCAGACTTACTGGCAACACAGGAATATTATAGAATAAATCGTTTTACGGAAATTTATCCGCTCTTGAAGAAGTATGAAAACCAACTTCATCGTATTGAAGTTCTTGAATTGCGTATCTTAATGGAAGCTTTTATTCAAGTAGGTGCTTTCAAGAACGGTGATCCATTGGGACCTGCTCTCCAGTACATGGCTATCAAAAAATGTAAACAGTATGGATTTAGTGGATTAGAAAAGAAGTTAGCGAATTATCTAATGATGCAAGGTACTGATATAATTAAAACAATGCCTTAAATCACTCATCTTTAATCAGATTAACTTTCAGGGATTTGAGATAAATAATTTTTAATCTTACCACAAGAAAATATATCTACGTGGTAAGATTTTCTTTGTTTGGAATCTTTTGCGGTTGAACTATTTCCAAAGTAACAAAAATCAACTGTCGATAAAGTTAAAAATCTGTAGTTTCGGTCTAATACATACTCAAGCGGAGATTGCCGAGTGGTCAAAGGCGCTAGAATGAGGATCTAGTCCTTAGTGGTCCGGGAGTTCGAATCTCCCTCTCCGCAC
>JAAFKJ010000039.1 GCA_021399395.1 Candidatus Heimdallarchaeota archaeon | reverse complement strand
TATGTCCTCCCCGTAACCCAAGAAGAGCTAAAATTATTCCAGTGCAGATTATACTTAAACCTATTACAGAAAGTGCAGTATTCATGTAAAGAGACGTATAAAGGGAAGGATACTGAAGAGAACCAGTTTGTATACTTCCTACAATAAGTGTGTAATTAGGAGGACCATCTGGATAAGGAAATTCTGCATTTCCGATAAATGTGTGGTTAAAAAGAGTTACTTGGATTTTCCCAACAATTATTACCCACAGACCGGTAATTAATCCACTTAGGAATATGTCTTTGGGTTTGCTCTTACCTGATTTCAAACGAGAAGACATGCTAACGGCGTTAGACATACCAGAAATTAAAGCAAAAATCCCAGCAGCTTTTCCTAAAAGCAAAGCTAAACCAGCAAAAGGATTACCTAACATTTGTGTCATCTGGTCTTTACTTGGAAGAGAGGACCAATAATAAGAACTGTGGAAAAATAGCATAGCAAGAATTGAAAAACCTCGAAGGAAGTCAATTACTTGAATACGCTTCATCAGATAATAATTATAGCTAGCTAATTTAAAAAAATAATGTGTCAAACAACCCATAAACTGTCGACAACTATGGTTTGTTCGTCATCGAATTGTCTTAGAATCCCTCGTTTTACAAGAGCATCAATTTCCTTTACGACATTCTGTTTAGTATTGCGAACCTGACTAACAATAGAATCAAGAGTAATTCCTCCATGACGATGTTCTTTTAGAGTTATTAAGACAATCTCTCGCTGGAGTGAGGGCAAGGATAGAATACTTTTCATATCTAGATATTCTGGTTCTTTTTGTTTCTCTAATATTAGCTGTATTTGAGATGAAAGTTTGGAAAGAGTTGCAATATTAAAGTCATTAATATCATATATCCAGTTGATCAACCTTTGAAGAAGAGTATCAATCTTGGATAAGTTGTCAATTAGTTTCTGGTAATAATCCTGAGAGAGAACTAAGAAGAGAATAACAGGAACCTTCGCACCCATTTCGTCATAAAGAGGTAGAAAAACAGGTTTAATCCACTTTTTCACTTCATCGAGAAAGAAAGGATTCAATAGAGTTTTAACAGCTTGAGTTTCATCTTCAAAATATTTCTTAACAAAATTCTCTGTGAAGGTATCTAGATGGAATTGAGTAGAGGTTTCAGGTTTAATAGAAGAGAAATTCATCGCATAACCGCCATTTTCTTCTTTATACCCAACTAAATTGAAATCCAATCCATCAGCTATTTGTTTGTGAACTTTCTCGATGGTTATACGTAATCGAGAAGGGAGTTCTCTGGATTGAAGGAAAGGTTTGATGTGACCAACAGTAATGTGTCTAGAATTGGAGACTTTCTTGCTGAAAGGATAAGAGTCATCTTTGTTAATTAACTGGACGTAACCTTCGAGTAAATCGCCAGGATCGATGAATGATAACCAAGTAGGGATAGTAACGCGGTTAGAAGAAGTAACAGTTGATTCAAAGGTTACGGGAAGTTTCATAGAGGACACCTAGTACGGTCAATGGAATAAGAAGAGAAAGATTTTGGAAGATAAAAATTTTTGGCTAGCATTGCTGATCTTAATCAGCAGGGTCAGTCTCCTTAGTTGTTGGTTCAAAACCTTTCTTGAAAGGCTTGAAGGATCTATCAAATACTTTCTTTTCAGCAAGATAAATTAAAGCAATGATATACAAGATGAGATTAATCAGAGGGATGAAATAGCCCCAGACTCCGATGGCGATAACAAAACTGATGAAGCCAAAAAGTAGTAAGAATATCAACTCTGCATGTTTGGCTGTCGCTGTGGTAAACGGTAGCATTAAATCAGCAAAATCGGGTAATCCAAAGAATACAAAGCAGATAATCAAATAGACGATCAGATAATGACCAGCTGGGAAGTCTACCCAAACAAAGAAATCCTTGAAATCTTTATTGAATACAAGTAGAACTATTACCAAAGCAAAATTCATTAACGGAGCAATACCTATCAAGAAAGCATGGTAAACATTTTTCAAATCTCCAGAAATGCTTTGACTGGCTACATCGCGTAGAGTCATGGACATATGAAAACTTACTTTCACATCATATCCTAACATTCTGATCATTAGTGAGTGCCAAAGTTGGTGACTCCAACTACCAGGAAAGAAGAGGATGTTGAAATATTTTTTAAGATCTTTGAACAACCAATCAGTGAGTATATCCCAGAAAAATTTAGCAATAAAAAGTGCTAGGATTGCAAGAAAAGTTATTCTTGCAGCTCCAGTGAACACACCTACTAAAGCTTCATATGTATCTACTAGTATCGGAGGTACTACCATAGTTCCTACTACTCCTCTCATCCACGTTACCTAAACCCAACCTACCGTCACTATTTGCTTTTTTAAGCATAGAACGATATCGATATACCTTCCTCTTTAGAAACTCTACATTCTGTCTGTAGTGTCTGCCAATAAAGACCCAGTATGCACGGATAATTCCATCATCCCGAATATAATAATTTAGAAGAGAAGAAACAATAACGAATGCTGCTTCCTCAATATCTATGCGAGGAATGATTCGCTCATCGATCAAATCGAATGCTTTCTCTTGTAGCTTGATAAGTTCTAACTCCTTATCGGGGAAAAAGAGAATTACTTCATTTACTATATTAGCTACCTTACTCTTGAGTAAAGGGCTAAAGACTGTATTCCTTTTGCGTTGAATATAGCCTGCAGCTAGCAGTTCCGATTGTGTCTGCTTAACAGCAAAGTAGCTGAAGATTTTTCCTTTCTTCATACCCATAGTCTCTCTAACAAGATCTACGTGATTTGGAGAAAGTTTTGAACCTACTAATGAAAGTCTGAAATCTAGTAAAGCTAAGAAGTAGTTAGCGATAACATTCCTTGTAAAGTAGCGACTAGAACCAAAGTCTTCCAAGAAGTCAGGGAGAAATCGTTGGAATTGTATAGTAGTCTCTGTAACTAGTTTAGTGGGAAAGAATTCAAGGAAAATATTAGAAACTAGAAGAACAAATTCCATAATCCTATTAGTACGGTCTTCCTCAGGATCAACAAAGTAGCTTTTGATGATGCTAGCCTTGCGTAATCCTGGTGCTAGAATTTGTGATAAATCATGAGTGCTCAGGAAACTCCCGAGCTCCTCAATTTGTTGTATTGATGCCACGCTCATAGTGGAAACCTTGCCATGTCCAATTGTCCACAAGGGACCTTCTTATAAATCACTTAGTACAAAAGTTGCAGTTAGGTTGCAAGTTGTGACAAAAAAAATACTTGGGGTTTATATACTCACTCCCTTACTCCAAAAAGTTTTTCAGCATCTCCAACAGAGTAACTTAGATGAAATTATCAACAACTATCAAAAGATTAGGTTTTGCTTTTTTAGGGTTTAGTTTAGGTTTACAACCTATTTGGATTTTCTTTTGGTTATATCAAAGCCGATTGCAGTCCATTCACATATTTATTTTGTGTTTAATGTTTATGCTTCCAGGAGGGTTGATTTCAGGACTAATTCCTATGAAATTCTTGGATGGGGTCATATCATCTTTAATCCTTGGTATTTTATCCTACTTTCTTTCTTTCATTATCTGGGATATAAGTTCATGGTCTATCAATGATTTCTTGAAAATACTTATCTTTCCAATATCTGTAGTGATTGGAGGTAATATTGGAGCTGCAATTAGACTCTACATCAATAAAATATTCTTGAAGTATAAAGAGAAGAAAGAAATGACTGAAGACATCAACAGTTCTAACAAAAACGACTTAGATAGGTAGTAGATAGAATTTTTCACATTATAAAAACTCCAACAGCATAAAAATGAGGAGACAGGTAAAATAGCTACAGACATGTGGAATGAAATCGAATTTGCTAAAGAGAAAAGATCCATACTAGGACAGTCAAGAAGGTGATTCTCTTGTTATTGAAAAATTACTGGGATTCTAGCTAAACACGCACTGGTTTGGGAGGAATTGGAGGAGCTTTCAAAAATCGCTTTAAGCACTAAATTTGATTTGGAAACTGTTGTAGCTTCAAGTGATAGAGACCAACTATTAGATTACTCAAGTCATTTTATCTTAAATCAGTATGTAGATAGTGTTTTTTTGCGAAAAAAGTAGAAAAATGATAACAAAAAAGGAAGTTGATTTCTACAGGGAAAGAAGAGTGTAAGAAAACAAACTGTTAACACTTTTTCTTTTATTCTTCTCTGAATTTTTTTTTTCCTTTATCTCAAAAGAGTTATAATCTAGCTTTAGTATCGTTTAATGATTCATAAAGGTGGGTAATCTGGCTTCATCATTGGAAAAGGAATTGGATAGACTTAGGAAAATAATCTTTCAAGGTAAGTATACTGAAGCAATGAATGGAATAGAAGAAGTTCTAGAAACTGAAAATATCTCTATTGAAAATAAAATTATAGCTTTAAATCTTAAAAGTCTTATTGAGTTTTATTTGGGAAAGTTTGTACATCAACCAGATCGATTTAGAACCGCTCGTGCTTTAGATTTAGAAGCTTATGAAGAATCCTTGAAAATTGACAATCCTTCGCTTCTTTTTACTTCAATAATTTTTCTCTCATGGAGTAATTATAGACTTTCAATGTATAAGGAAAATCTTGAATTAGCCCTAAAACTAGATAGTATTTATGGAAGAATATGTTCAGAAGACCCAAGGGAAGCAAAGAGATTAGAACCTCTGTTTTTGATATTTAAAGCAGTAAGACCTGCAATTCGTTCATTTCTTGGAGAACCAGTCCCTGAAAATTATATTGAAGAGAGTATAAAACAAACAGAAAAAGCTTTGAAACTATCAGAAGAAGTTAATGATCTTTTTGCAAGATCTGGGGCTATTAATAATCTAATGGTTTTCTATTTGAGAACAGGAAGAATGGAGGAACATTATAGTTACATCATTAAGCTTTTAGATTTTTGGGAAGAATTAGGAAACAAATATGCTATAGCTTCCACCCTTGGAGCTCTTGGACACTTTCATTTGGAAAATGGGGAGTATGATTTATATTTAGATTATATGAATAAGAGTTTACGAATTTGGGAAGAATTAGAAAACGACACAGGAATTGCTATTCACAATTCTGAAATGGGAGCATATTATGAGTCTCAGAGAAGATATAATAAAGCTCTGGAATGTTTTAAAAAAGCACTTGATTATTTTACAGAAAAGGAAGATTTACGTCACATCTCTTATATTTCTCAAAGCATAGGGTATGTTTATAGATTGAAAGGGGATCTGCTTCAAGCATTAGAATATACAGAAAAAGTATATGA
Organism: Candidatus Heimdallarchaeota archaeon; assembly: GCA_021399395.1. GTDB lineage: Archaea > Asgardarchaeota > Heimdallarchaeia > Heimdallarchaeales > Heimdallarchaeaceae > UBA460. The sequence continues at coordinate 5,982 of JAAFKJ010000039.1, read as the reverse complement.
TTATTGTTATGAAACCAAATATGAGGGATGGTGGAGTATTCTCCCTAATTTATCTGCAATTTACTTACTTATCGGTGATCTTGATAAAGCTCTGCAATTTGAAGAAGAAAATCTGAATCTCCATAAGAAAACTGAATATACTCTTGAAACTGCTTTTTCTTTGTCTAGAATCTGTATGATTTATTGGCAAAAAGGATTTGAAGATAAGGCAATTTCTGATGCTCAAAAAAGTTTGAGATTATTCGAAGAAATAGAAAACTCTCTATGGATAGGTAATGTTCTTTTTGATCTAATCTTTTTTACTTCAGAGAAGTCTGAAATAGAGTTAGCTAGAGGTTATAGGAAAAGATTGGAACAAATCACAGCAGAAACAAAAGATAGTGTTCTGAAGCTTAAACTCAATTTTTCTGAAGCCCTGATTCTTAAAAACAGCTCCAATTCAAGAGAAAGACTTAGAGCTGAATTATCATTTGAAAACCTACTAAGAGAAGACTTAGCTTTTTCTTTTCGAACAAGGGTCCTGATATCATTATGTGAACTAATACTTCATGAAATCAATTTAACAAATGAAGTAGAGAGTTTTGAAAATCTAAAGAAGTATGTAGGGGAGCTTTCCTCGATTGCATCAGATAACAATTCATACTTGATTAAGTGTCAGACTCTTATCCTACAATCAAAATTAGCGCTTGTGGAGCTAAAGAAAACTCAAGCAGAAAACTTACTTGAAGAAGCAATGAAAATAGCAACTGAAGCGAAATTAGACAGATTGAAAAAAGTAATTTGGAAGGAACAAAGTAATTTTGATTCAATAAGAGAGATAATAATGAAACTAGATAGTAGCGCAAGAATTACAGAGAAGCTTGAGTTACTAAAAGTTGAGAAAGGTATCAATAAAATCAAAAGAACAACTACAACTGAATCCATCATCGCTGACACGCCAATACCTCTAAAATCACATATCTAGAGAAAAACTACTACCAACATGACTAAATCAAAAAAAGAAGGATATAGAAGAAAATTATTTTCTCTTCTTTCTAATTAAAATTATGCTTATGGAAACCACTGAAGCTATGAGTATTCCTGCTGTTGAGTAACTCAAACTACGTGTTGATGAAGGTTCGACTGAGTCATCTACTGTGAAAGTGAAGACCATCTCTTCCATTTGACCTTTATCATGCATTAGACGAATGGAAATAGTACGAACTCCTTCAGGACCAGGTAAGGTTACTTCATAAGGTGAGCTAAGTGGGTTGTATGGATCAGCATCGATTCTATATTCAACTGAAGCTATGTCAACTGTATCTATATCAAAGCCGATTACTGTATCAGAATGGACTGCTTCAAAGTTTGTATGAGAAGTTAGAGTTACAACCTCGCTGACTTTAACGTTACATGAACCGTCGAAGACACCATCTGACCATTTGGCAACTAAGTAGTAGACGTCATCATCTGGAACAGAGAAGATAGAAGATTCTTCGGTTACTATACCTAGAACACATTTTGACAGAATGACTGGTTCGCCATTAACATCAGGATCAGTATCCATGATGAACAGATCAGCATCAGTAAAAGTACCTAGGTTGAACTCACCGTATAATTTGTAGATAACACCAGCTTCTAGATTCATTTGTCTGACAGCAACATGTGAGCCATATTGACGACCTGAGAGATTGATCAGTTCAGTTGTCCCTACACTTAACCAGTCAGTAACAGCTTGAATAGCACCTTCGACTGAGACAACTCCCCATCCTTCGACATAATCCTTAGTATCTCTAGTCCAACCAGGATATTGAGGTATACCATCTCCAACTGGAGAAGGTGGATCATAAGTTTCTCCACCAGTACTAATCGCACCTTCAATGTTATACACTTCACTTGCACTCATACAAATAATCTGCTTGATTTTCTTGGCAGTATCCCATGAATAGGTATAAGTTCCTTCTTCCATCATGGCATCAACGATTAGTTGAACTAGACCTGCTACAAAAGGAGCAGCCATGGAAGTTCCTTGGAATTCTCTGAAATTATTTGTGTAATAATCAGTTTTTGGTAGATAACTAGTTGATGTACCATAGTCATATGCTTCATCAGCATCATTACTATCTGAAGCAATGATTGGTTGGGTAGGAGCAGAAGATCCTGAAGGAGCATAACTACCACCAGGAGCAACAACATCTGGTTTGATGAAACCTTGTGATGAGTGCCCATTACTACTGTAATAAGCAATTTCACTAGCTTTGTTTACTGAACCTACAGTTATCGCATCAAGACAAGAACCTGGAGAATAAACTCCACCAGATGAAGTTCCATCATTTCCAGCTGAAATAACACAGACTATTCCTTTGTTTCTAACTAAAGAACTTACTGCTGAATCAATAGAAGGATAAACTGCTGGCCAACCTATTGACATATTCACTACTGTCACATTGTAGGATTGTCCATTAAAATATAACCAATTAAGAGCATTTATCAGAGAAGCTGATGTACCGGTGCCCCTGTCATCTAGGACTTTAAGACCAACTATATTACTGTCTGGTGCAACACCTGCAAAAGAACCATAACCATCGCTATAAGGATTAGTCCAACCATTGTTATAAACAACTTCTCCTGAGTAGAAATCTCCCCCTATTCCAGTTGGTGTTCCATACATTGCACAATAGAATCCAGGAGTACTAAAATAGTAAGAGTACGAACCTGGAGAAGAACTGTCAGTTGGACTGGAAGTCACCCAGCTATATGATGAGTCAAGAAAACCGACATAATAAGATCCAGTTCCTTCCCACACATAATTTATGGTTACAGTTTGAGCAGAAGGAATATAAAACCAAGAACCATAGTTCGCATACCCAGAACCAGGGAAAAATCCTGAATCTTGTAAAGAGACTGATGATCCGCTGCTAGACGCTCCATTTGATGCAGCTATACTAGCTACATGAGTCCCGTGCTCGCCTTTGTCAGTTGGAGTAAGATACTCATCTCCTGATACTGAATAATCTGCACCTTCGTAATCATGCCAGTAAACCACATTGAAGTTAGAATCTGGATGAGAATCATCAATACCTGTATCCAAGATAGCAATAGCGGTATTTGGGTTACCTGTATATCCATATCCTTGTGATACTTGCCAAACTTTTCTCACTCCAAAATCCTCTGTAACATCTAACATCAAAGCATGCCCTATACCATTTTCTTCTAGATATAGTGTTGTACCTAAGTTCTTTGTTAGGAGTAGTGATTCAGCTGTTCCTCTTACGTGAGCAGCATAAATGACTGTAAACTCTGAAATTATTTCTATATCATTAGTTTGAAGGAAAGTTCTTTCAGCTTTTGTGATAGGTCCAGTAAATGAAATAATTGCTTCAAAAGTTTCTGTCTTATCACTTAAAATTAATTTTTCTTTAAATGAGTCTTGTATGAGATCTTGGTCAACATCTTGAGAATCGTCTACCTTAACAAGATGATGATCTATTGGTATATCTGGTTGTTCGATACCTGAGATAGAAGAATAATCACCATTTGTTTTCGCTAATGTGTTTGAAGTAGAAGTAAAACTCAAAATTAGCAGGCCAAAGATAACTAAAGAGCTCATTGTTCTTTTCGAAATCAACATAAAGACCTCTGATTTTTTAATCAACAACTTTAATCTTTTTTAGTTACTTATAGTTTTTGTTTGTTTTTGTCGGCAAGAAGTTATACGTTTCTGTGAAAAGCATATTTTTTGTTTGTTCGAGTATTAGAACAACTGATTGTTAGGCTATTCTTGTCTAGATTTATAAATGATTATGAGAACATATTGGACATGACTGTTGGATCAAGAATCACTAAAAAAGTGTTGAAAGGGAGTATCTTATCTCTAATATTCTTATCATTATTCTTATTTGAAGCTAATCTAGAAGTCAGAGGAGACCCTATTGATGCAAGTTTAGTAATACACTCTGATAGTGATTTCATCACTCATGGTTTCTCAGGAAATGGAAGCAGTAGCAATCCTTACATTATAGAGAACTTGAATTTGGATGCCAATCTCACATATGGTATTTATATCAATGATACAACTAAGCATTTTATCATAAAAAATTGCAATATCTCACATTATGTTTATGGTATTTATCTGTACAACGTTGCAGCTGGAACAGGAGTGATCGAGGAAAATATATTACATGATGTTGGTAGAGGAATCTATGTTTACTATTCTGACCAACAGGTGGTAAGAAGAAATACTTTTCTTAATTTTACAATAATTGCGATAAATACAGTTGAGAGTGATTCTTGTTTTGTTTTAGAGAACACTATTAGAGGATTAAACCGAACTCATCAAGATGGTATAGAAATAAGATTCGGAATAGGATCAACTGTTAAGGGCAATTACATTACAGATTCTGGTTATGGAATAACCATCATGTCAACAAATTCTCTAATTGAGAATAACATTATCAATTTCGGTGTTATGATGGAATCATCTTTCAAAACATGTACTTATATCAACAACACTGTGATAAACAACGATGAAGAAAACGAATTTTATGTTAATTTAGGTTCAACTTTGATAAACAACACACTAATAGGTTGTAGATTAGATGTTGGTTCCTATTATTATGATGAAGAAATAAATTTCTACAATAACACAGTGAATGGTAAAGAGCTAAAATGTGTAAGAGATATTAATGATTGGCAAGTAGATGGAGACTATGGGCAGCTAATACTAGTTAATTGCAATCAGATAACTTTTGAGAACCTTAATAGTACTCCAATTGAATATCACATTAAATTATTCCATTCAACTAACATCTATTTTGATAATTGTATTATCCAGCAAGGAATTGTACACGATTATTGTAATGGAGTTTATGTATCAAATTGCACTATTCGTGGTAAACGTGGATTCGATAGTTTTGTATCTGATGAAATTGCAGTAAACAATTCCGTCTTCGAATGCACTGAATTTGGGATATTTCTATCTCATGGAGATAACATCTCTATAGATAACAATTATATTATAGGCGGGTCAGATTCTTGTATAATTGGTTATCTAAAAGGAAGAATAAATATAACTCGAAATACATGCACACAAGCCGAATATGGTATTGGACTTTATGGTTTCGAAGGTTCCGCTGCTGCAGTAATCTCAGAAAATACCTGTTTCAATAACGATATTGGAATAGATGTTTCTTATACTAGCTCATTAAGTATCCAATCTAATACGTGTTACAACAACACCGTAGTAGGATTATTTGTTTATGGTTATGATATGGTAATTACCATGAATAACTGTTACAATAATACTGAAGGTATCTATTTGCAATGTGCCTATTCAGAAGTAAAGTATAATATACTTAGAACTAATTCAAGATGTGGTCTTCTTGCTAATTACGCAATTTACAATGAAATTACTCAGAACTATTTTTATGAGAATGGAGCTGGTGGTACCAACCAATCAGTGGAAAAAGGTGCAAACGAAAATGAAATCAGAAACACTTGGTACAATGAAACTGAAGGTCTAGGAAATCACTACTCAGATTGGCAAGGTTACGGTTATTACAAAATTGGAGGTAACACTGCAGCTCTTGACAGATATCCAATGGTTACAGATACTATTACTGATGTCGATGGAGATGATTTACCTGACATGTGGGAAGAGCTCGTTGGATTGGATACAGCTATAGACGATTCTTCGGATGATTTAGATGGAGATTCACTGATAAATTCCTTAGAATATGATCACAGAACTAATCCACAAGATATCGACACAGACGATGACACATATTCTGATTATGTTGAAATCTCTAATGATTCTGATCCAAATAATTCGACTGACATACCAGTCATAGTTACAACACCTACACCAACATCGACAAACACTACTGATAAAACTAATACAGAACCAATCGCTGTTATAGGTTCTAGTTTCATTCTAGTTCAGATCATCATCGCTATTTTCAGGAGAAGAAGAAATCGTAAACTCAAACTATAATTCTCCTTCTT
>JAAFKJ010000199.1 GCA_021399395.1 Candidatus Heimdallarchaeota archaeon | reverse complement strand
CCTGTTGTGTTCTTAGCTGTCACACTGATTATCTTAGGGATAACTTCTCCTGATCGTTCAACATAAACATAATCACCAGGAACTGCATCTAATTCCACCAAGAAATCAGCATTGTGCATAGTAGCTCTGCTGATAACAGCTCCTGCCACTTCTACTGGTTCCAACTCTGCTACTGGTGTTAATACAGATGTTCTTCCTACTTGCCAAGTGATATCGTTCAATCTAGTTGATTTCCCTTTACTCTCAAATTTCAAAGCTATCTGCCATCTAGGATGGTGATCAGTTGAACCTACTTCGTCTCTATCGACAGCATCATCATACTTGAAAACAACTCCATCTATTTCGAAATCCAAATCACCTCTTTCTTGTTCAACAGCTCGGAAAGTAGCTTCAATGTCTTCTGAGCTTGAAGTATCCAGTTTCAGAAAATCAGAAGTTTCAAACCCCCAAGATTTCAGAGTTCTTGCTTTTATTTCCATGGTAGCATGTTCTTCCCATCCAATCAAATCAAAGACCATAAAATTGAGAGCTCGTCCTTCCATCTTACGTACATCTTTTTGCTTGGCAGTTCCAGCTGCAAGGTTTCTTGGATTACTATATTTTTCTCCATCAGGAAGAGAAGAGTTTATTCTATTGAACTCAGATATTCTCATGTAAAGTTCTCCACGAACTTCAATTCTATCTTTAACTGGAATGGTTCTAGGTATAGAGTCGATTTTCATCACATTTAATGTAACATCGTCACCCGAAGTCCCAGAACCTCTGGTTGCAGCTTGGATCAATTTGGAATTTTCATAAACAACTTTCAGAGACAATCCATCAACTTTGTACCCCATCATCAAAGGCCGATTATCTGCCCAAGAAGTGACTTTCTCAACTGTCTTAGCCTTCTGGCATGAAAGCATAGGAGGGTCATGAGCAACATTCCCACCTGAAGGTGCTCCAACTATAAACAGAACAGGATTTTCCGGATCAATATCTCTCAATCTATCTTCTAAACTATCATACTCAGCATCAGAGATTTCTGGTTCTCCATCATAGTATTTACGTTTATGAAAGAGAATTAGGTTCTCTAGTTTGTCTATTTCCTCATCCACCACTTGAATCACTAATCTCAATATTTTCATTTTAACATTTTAAATACTTATTGGGGGGAGGAGATTGAAACTAAATGAAGTAATCGGAGTCTTCTTTCCGCTAGAGAAATATTGAACCTTTGATTGCCAATAACCCTTTTAAGTTTCATAAAAATACCTTCTTTGAGCCTTCATGATATTGGACAAACAAACTAGAAAAATATTATTTGAAAACAACTGGACTCTTGCAACTGCAGAATCTTGTTCTGGAGGATTATTAGCTCATTCAATAACCAATTCTTCTGGAAGCTCAAACTACTTTTCTTTCGGGTATATAACCTATTCAGATGAAGCTAAGATATCGGAGTTGAATGTCCCTAGAGAAGTAATCAAGAAATTTAGCAGTTACTCTAAAGAAGTTGTTGAGTTAATGGCTGAAGGTGTTCGTAAAAAAACCAACTCTACTTTTGGTATAGCTATTACTGGTATAGCCCCTCCTGGTGATCCTACATCTTCTCTCGATACCGGTACAGTTTTTGTAGGAATATCTACTTCTGAAGAATGCTATAGTTTTGCATTTAGTTCTCAACATAAAACCAGACTGGATTTCAAGAACAAAACTGTAAAGACTGCACTTAATCTAATCAAAGATGCGGTTCAAAAATTTACATGGAACTAATTGTTGCTTGCAGTTTCTTTTTCACAGCTTTTTTCTTCTTCTCTAAGTGTTTCATCTGAAAAGGTGTTTTTGTTACTTTTGAATATTTCTTCAGTAAAACGATATTCTGTAGAAGAGATAAATCTTCATCTGCCCTCTCATACAGCTCCCCAAGAGCATCTTTGAATAATTTGGGTTTCACTCCATTCTCTATTTCTTCTTTTAGCATCTTATGAACATGTTCTGTTGATCGTTTTTGGAAGTAAGCAATTATCACACTCAGAGTTACCATCAGCTTAAACTTCTGATCTTTCATCTGTTCCTCTTCTAAATTGGATACTTTATCTTCGTATCTATCATAAATCTCCTTAGTTCTGATATTGAATTTTGTAGCCAATTGTTTGATGAATTGTTCAACATCTCCTTGTTCAAAAGGTTCGATATTTTCTTTGACAATTGAAATCAAACCTTCTATAACTTCTCCACTTCCCTTGATTTTGAGTTTTTTCACGGCTCTTCGATCAATAATAAAATCAGTTTCTAGGTAGAATTGTTGGGAGAATAGATAGTTGACAACATCATGATATTCCCAGTTGTTATTCCTCCCAACTTCCTTCTTACCCATACTAACCCATAGAATTGAGATGCGTCTTATTTAAAAACTTTAGGCTCCAAAAATGAGGAACGGTTAATTGATGTTCTCTAAGACTAAATCATTGATTTTGGTTCGTAAGGATATTTTCTTTCCGTCAAAAATCTCTTTAGTAATCTTAGCTATTTTTTCTTCTATTGTTTCACTGAAATTTGGTATCTTAATATTAGCCATTATCCTTTGAGTAAAGGAAATGCGTTGCCCTCTTCTCGCTCCAGCTGAGAGGTAGTAATCTCTGAAGAAATGACTATTCAGATATCCCAATAGGAAGTAGGGGTCCTTATCTTTAGGAACAATTGTCAGTACATCACCTGAAGGGTAAATTGGTTCCAGTGACATACTAAATCTATTTGTGGTGCTCCTATCAAGATTAGGAACATAGATTTTTGCTTGATTCTTGAATACTTTGAGTTTTTCAAAATTTCTTAACGCTTGCCAATGAAACCATTTCTTATTTTCTGGTAAGTATCTCACACTCATACTTTCTTTGTAATCAACTATTTTTTTGTAGAAGAAGGGATAGTTTTCTTTCAATTCCTCTTCTGTTGAGATTCTCTTATCTATTAGAACATATTCTGTAAACCCTTCTGTCCAGAATCCTTTGCAGTGTTTGGCTTTGATACATTTGAGTAATAATTTATTCTCATTTTCATTCAGCGATGTTTTTTCTTCTTTTGTGATTGTATAAGCTTTTTCAAATCCTGACACTAGACCTACGCCTATCCACGCTACATCCTTGAGCAAGTAAAAATCATTAATCTTCTTCTCAGGATAGGTGGTCCAGATAACATTTTTATCAGAGAACATTTCTCTTTCATGATAATCGAAAGTGGACGAACTAGCGTGTGTGTTGAGTACATCAAAGGTTTCTGAATTGATTTTACGAGGACTAAGATTACGGTTTTTAGTTCGCAAAACCTTAAGCTGGGGTTTAGTTTCTTGTTGAGTTTTAACAAATTTAAAAATAACTGTTTCAGGATTTTCTCCATCAAATATACGTGTTTCATCCAGATCTATGACTATCTCTAAATATCCTTCTCGTTTGATTATTTCTCTTACTACTTTGGCGTAAGTGTTGAAAAAGAAACCATAGGGGACGATATATATCAGCTCTCCACCATCCTTCAAGAGTTCAATAGATTTCATAATAAAGGCGTAGTAAATATCTGATTCTTTATTTCCAACTATATCAGCAACTTTGATTTTCATCTGTCTGGGTAAAGAATTAAAATGACAGTATGGAGGATTACCAATTATCACATCGTATTGGGAATTAGTTATCCAATCAAGGTAATCTAAATGCTGAATAATAAGATCAGGAAATTTGCTGGATGTGTACTCATACAATTCTGTATCTAATTCTACACCAACAATGTCCTTGTAACCAGCTTTCTGAAGCACCTCAAGAAACACTCCTTTACCTGTTCCAGAATCTAGAACAGCTGTCTTAGCATCAGATTTCTTATCTTCGCTAATCAAGCCTACCATCAAACTAACGATAGGTTCAGGGGTTTCTACAAAAGCTATAGGTCCAACCATTGTTTAAGTACACTCAATAGAGAAATATGTTTTTAACATATAAATTCTTTCTTGAAAACATCACAAATCTACTTGTTCTAAAAGATCATCTATTTTACTTGGAACAGCTGAAACAAATTTTGTTACTACAGGAGGAATTTCCTTGATTCTGTTTGCCAAAGTCATTGCCCACATGCGGATATCAGAACTCACTTCTGTGGCAATTACTGCAACTATACCATTTTTGATTGCTTGCAAAGTTATGCAGAAATCTTCATAGTTTACATCCTTCAGTCTACCTATTTCATCTCCTTCTAGGATGCTTTCAGCAAATTGTGTAATAGCCATTAAAAGGCCAGAAAGAAGAAGATCATTTGCTTTCAGTTTTTCCTTTAACTTTGAGAATATAGGTATTCCACTATCAGAAATTATCAATAAACCTAACACTTCAACAGACTTCTGTTTTGTTTGTGTTAGTTTAAGAGAAAGAAGTGACTTGAATTGAGGAAGTATGAACTCGATAATGTTCTGACTTTGTATATTCAATTGTCCAGTCTCTTTTGCACTGTTTATACTTTGTTCAATAAGATCTATATCATTCATCAAGTTTTGAATATCAATATCTTTGCTCATTTCACGAGCTCTTTCAAGATCTCTTATCGAGCCTTCATAATCACCATTCAACAAGCAAAGAACAGAACAAATCATCAGACTAGTTGTTAGAATTTGATTATGATTATTTTCTACAGCTAGTTGTCTGACTGTATCTATATATGATATAGCAAGGTTGAGGGATTCTTTTTTCTCGAGTAACCTATAATACCATAGATGAGCTACAGACAGCTGAATATTGCAAAATAAGATAAGTTCCATGTCTTTAGTGTGTTTAGACTGCTCTAATGAGGATCCAAGATAGGCTAAAGCATTTGATAAATTGTGATTCAACATCTCGTAGAACCCTCTCAAGTAATCAACTCGTGCATTAATTGAAGGGGTTTCTAACTCCTTAGACAAAATTCTCAATTCTTTTAGATATTTCATAGCTTCCTCTAGATTTTCTATTCGCAAATAATAGTGAACAAGTTCATACATGATGAAAGCTTTATGCATCGATTTCTCTTGTTTCTGAATCTCATATGCATGTAGAAAAGACTCTTCAGCTCTTTTGTCACCTAACAAATAATAGATGTTACCAACTTCTGTTAGATAGAGATAAGGCCATTGACCTGTTGATTCTTTATAGAGTGTAATAGCTCGTTCCATCATTTCTTTTGCTTTTTGAACTTGACCTAGAACAAGCAGAACTTCAGCTAAATTTCCAACAGCAATAGATAATCTATAATCATCATTAAATTCTTCATGTATCGCTATCAGTTTCTTAAAACAAGATACAGCTTTGATATTGTCTCCAATAAAACTGTTTTTTGATCCTCTCACATTCAAGTAGCTAGTCTGCACTTTATAGAAATTGTATTTTTCAACAAAAGGCACAATGAAATCAAACATTTCTTCGAAATCCACCTCAACTCCTGAATGAAGATACCACCAAAGGGAGTTCATGAAAGCTTCTTGAAGACCATAATGTTCCACTAGATTTTCAGTCTTTGTTATTCTTTTCTTAACAAACAGATGGATTTCTTTAATCTTGGCTATATCACCTTGTTGTCCATACACCCAAGAGTTTATTTCTGCGATAGTAGCTTTCATTTCTTCTGTGTAATCTTCTCGTTTTTCTAGTGTTTTCAGAATTGTCTTGAGTTTTTCAAAAGATTCTAAATAATTTGTTGGGTTCTCCTCAAAATACGTGATAAAGAACTCGATATATGGATGATCTACTTTTTTTAGCAGGGTAATGAAATCCTCATCTGCTTTCATCTTCTGAGTTAGATAGCAGCTCAGAGCAGCAATTTCTAGTTTATCTAGATCACCATATTTCTCAGGATGTTCTAAGACTTCTTGAAGAGCAATTGTTGAACCCTTTCTTATTCTCTCGTTAGGATTTTTATCATCTTGATCTTCAATTAATTCTTTAAGAATAATCTGTAATGGATGAGATAATCTATTAGCGAAAAACTCCAGAAATTCCTGCATTATTAGATAAATGTTGTTTTTTCATTTAAATCTTAAGATTCTCCTAAAAAAGAAGGCTCTAGAAGTGTTATTTGTATAATTGAATTTTCGATAGAAGAAAAAGGATTTAAATTAACAGAAAAAAACAGAATAATAAGACAACATGAGGATTAGTTATGTCAGTAGAGGAACACAGGAAAATTGCTAAAGAAAAGATGAAGGGTAAATGTGGAGTCTTCTCAATGTGTGATGGTGCTCCAAACAAGATCTGTCAAGGAAACAGTTATGGTAAACCTATTGGATTCGGAGGAGTAGGTTCTGGAGCAAGTTTTGTTAATAACGTTGAAGCACTGAAGAAATTAAATCTCAAAATGAGAGTTATAGGTGAAAATTATTCACCTAATACAAAATATAATTTCTTTGGACATGAACTAACTATGCCCATAATGGGTGCTTCTGTAACCGGAGTTAATTCGTTTGGCGGAGATAATGCTATTACAGAACCAGAATTCTGCAAAGCAACAGTTCTTGGAGCTAAAGAAGCAGGAACCTTAGGTTGGCGCGGGGACACATATTCTTATGATTGGGATTTTATGCCTTGTTACGACGCTATTTGCAATATGGCAGGTGGTTGGGGAGTAAAAATCAGCAAACCCAGAGATCAAGAAACTCTCAAGAAAGTTTTCAAGATGTATGAGGAAGGAGGAGCTATCGCAGTTGGTACAGATGTTGATGGATGTGGGAGTACAATTATGGCTACTCACAACAAACCTGTCTTTCGTAAATCTGTAGATGATCTAAAAGAGTTGGTAAACTCAACCAAACTACCTTTTATCGTTAAGGGAATCATGTGTGCTGAAGACGCTTTAGCAGCTGCAGAAGCAGGTGTATCAGCTGTGGTTGTTTCCAATCATGGAGGAAGAGTTTTGGATCACACTGTTGGAACAGCTGACGCTTTATTCGAAGTTGTTGATGCAGTAAAAGGTGAAGTAACAATCATTGCTGATGGCGGTGTAAGGACAGGATATGATGTCTTAAAGATGCTAGCTATTGGAGCTGATTCTGTTCTTTTCGGGAGAGACATTGTTCGTGCAGCTGTTGGTGGTGGAGCTGAAGGTGTAAAAGCTTTCTTCGAAATGCAACAGAAAACACTAGTTAAAGCCATGCGAATGACAGGTGTGTCTTCACTGGAAGAAATCACACGAGCTGTAATCTACAAGTAATTATTGTCTATTTAGACAATTTTTCTTTTACTTTTTCAATTGATATTGCTTCGGATTTGTTATTGTCTCTTCCTACCACTGTTTCAGCCATCAGAATGGAATTAAGTATAGCCTCTTCTGTTGTCTCAACAACTGCTCTAAGTAAGTTTCTAAACAATTTAGTTCGCTCATTTACAACTTTCATCTCTATTACAGGTTGCTTGTTATCATGATCTATTTTGTTACTGGTTGAAAAAGCAATAACTACATCTCCAGATCCGTGCGAACCAAAACTTCCAGTTCTAGATAATCCTAGAGGAGCTCTTTTTGTTAATCTTTGTAGTTGTCTTGAATTGAGAGGAGCATCAGTAGCTAGAATGATCATTATCGACCCCTTAACTCTCTCTTCCTTTTCTTCTGGTTCATCAATAGATTTTCCAAGAATAGTTAAGTCTCCTTTCATACCGAAATTGGACAGAATTAAAGCCCCCAAATG
>JAAFKJ010000038.1 GCA_021399395.1 Candidatus Heimdallarchaeota archaeon | reverse complement strand
GGATAAATTAATATTGGTTGATGATGTTTTTAACCTTAATTGCTCACTAGCTGCATGGACTCTTCACTATTTTGGTTTTATCAAGGTTATACTCTTAGATGGTGCTTATTCAAAATGGGAGAAGGAAATTAATGAGTTAACAACTGAATTAGTTGAATTTGAGAAGGGGAATATTGAACTTACTGAAATCAATGGGTCCATATTAATTACAAAAGATGAAATATTGATGAGTATCCAATCTGGGAAATTCACATTTGTAGATAATAGGTCCGAATATGCTCTGCTTTTAGATCAACAGGGCGGGAACATCCCAGGAGCGATTCATTTCTGGTATTTAGATTTATTTGAGGAATATCCAGACTACTTCATTCTAAAAGATAAAGATTCAATTATAGAAGAACTTACAGTTCGAAATATCACACAAGATAAAAGTATAGTCGTTTACTGTGAATCTGCCCCTCAATCTGCATTGGTCTATCTAGTTCTCAAAGAATTTAATTATCCAGATGTGAGACTTTATCTTGCAGGTTATGATGAATGGAGATTGCTTTGTTCATATACTTAACTTGACTAGTGTTTTTTAGAATCAAGTTTGGATTTTAGGAAATTATAGTCAACACCATATAACCTCGCTACTTCATGATTGATATCCTTACCAATTTCAGATGCTTCTTCATCTTGATTTATTGTATTTTTATTTATTCGAACCATTTCTTTTACAAGGTCTGTTAAGATCTTTTTCTCATCTGTTTTTGGAATCGGAATTCTTTTCAATGGGTCACTGAAAAATTCCAGCATTTTTCCTTTTCTTTTACCTGCCTCTGAATACCAGAAATGGACAATATCACTATTTAATATTCCAAGTAGAAAATAAATATCGTTTTTCTTCTTTGGAATTATTGCATAGATATCAGTAGCACCAAACGAACCATTTTCATCAAGCCCAAAACGAGGAGATAGACTTCTATACGGCACCATAATTTTCGTGTTATACTTACTAAAGGTCTCTAGATTCCTATATACACTGAAGTCAAACCATCTAATTTTATTTGATTTTAGTAGTCTTTGTCTGTCAGAACCCCTTATCAACAATTCATAGTTTTGTTCTAGATATGCCCTGGTATTTGCAAAGTCTTCCAGATTGGTTATTTTTGAGGGAAGAATAGCTAATTTTGAGTTATCATTATCAACCACCCACTTCCTAACATTACTATTTGTAATAAAAGGAACTAAGACATCTTTTTCTAAGGCTAATTTTTCAGCTTTAGAGCGTGAAACTACAAATATTTCTTTTACTCCGGGTGATACCCCTTGTATAATTTTTGCCAGGTTTCCAAGATTTGTACACCTACTTGAGTCCTCAAGTTTCTTAAGGAATGGTAGATGAGGAGAGAGGACCCATTTTTCTTTTCTCAAATTAGTTTGCTCAATTTCAAAGAAGAAATTATCAATTGCTTTCTTCTCTTTATGGTGATTTTCTAATATCACCTTGGGAACATTTTTAGCAATTTTGATTGTGTTTACTGGATAGCGATTTTGGATCAATGTTATGCAATTAGTTACATTAAGCCATTTTCCATTATCTTTGAAAATCCTAAGATTGCTTAAGTCTAATATTTCTAAGATTTGGTTTTGGAGAATATACTCTCTTAGAATATCAGCATATTTATTTTCTATCCAATAATCTGGAATAATAAAGGATAGTAATCCTTCAGGAGAGAGATGATTCAAAGCTTGAAAAATAAAATAGTAATAAATATCTGAAGAGGATCGGTGGTATTTCTCCCAAGTCTTTGATTGTTTCAAATATTGAAATAGGATTTTAGCATCATCATCTAGAAGTCCCATTTTCTTCAAATTATAATAAGGAGGATTACCAATAATTACATCAAATGAGGTTCTGGGATGAAACTCTTCTTTCCAGTCAAAGAAATTAAGTTGCGCAGCTTCTTCAGGAGTCAAAATTTGAGATGAATCTTTATTGACTATACTGTTACCAATTTTAAGATTACTAAAAGAACAGCTTTTGAGAATAGGAAAGAAGAAAGATATTCGCTCTTTACATTCATCTAAAGCCTTAGAATTCAATTCTATGCCATAAACATTAAACTCAAAGAATTTCCTGAAAAATTCACTCTTCTCTTTTTGTTTTATAGTAGTAAATTTCTTCAATTCATTCGAAACTCTTTTCAAAACCCCTATGATGAAATTACCATTACCCAAAGAAGGATCACAAAAAGACAATTTTCCTAGAGACTTCTTAAAATATCTAAAAGAAGTGAAAATTACCTTGTTTTCTAAACTCAGATAGTGAAAAACTCGATCAACCATAAAGTCAACTACATAAGTAGGAGTATAAAATGAACCTGTAGCTTTTTTGCTTTTCTGGTGATTTATCATTTAGCTGCATGAAAACAAAAATTTGACAAATATAAGATTATCTCATGAAAAGTGAATAGTCTCCCTCCCTTATCCGGTTATGAAGCTTGCCACGAAGACGGATTAGCCTTGCCGAGAGTAGGATTTACAGAGACCTTTTAAAAGGTCCCAATCTAATTGCAGTTAGGTTGCATGTCAGGAAATTTCCTTGGTGTTTTTATACATGCATTTTGTTTAGGCAAAATTTAACAATATCTAAGTAGAGAATATTTTGTGCCCGAATTAAGAGTGCTCGAAAAAGCAAAAAAAAGATTTCTTGAGAACAAATATGACATCCTTCTGCAGAGTGCCATAGTTGTCACTTTATTTGTTATTTCAATGGTAATTAGAATCTTCCTTCGGGCATGGATATATGCTAATTACGATCTTTCAGTGACAATAGTAAGTGCACTTTTTTATTCCTATGATAACCCAGAAGCTTACACTTGGGAAATATTCCCAGACGCTCAAACCTATTATGTTGAATATCTTGATGCATTTAAATATGAACAATGGAATCCATATCTTTTAAACAGAGGTTTTCCATTAACAGGATACGTTTACGGACCAATATTTGTCTATGGTCTTGTAATTGTCTCTCTTATTATTGACATCTTCTTTCCAGGTTTATCGATTTCGCAGAAAACTTGGTTATCAGTTACTTCAGCCCCTTTGATTTTTGATTCTATTACAACAGTATTTATTTATGCGATTTTGCTTAAAAAAAAGAAGGATGGTAAAAGAAGTCTAGTCAATATACTTTATTCGATAGCTGCTGCCCTTATTTTTATCTTCATGCCACTTGGTCTTTTTTATAACAACACGTTATATCTGAACACTTACATGTTTACGACTTTTACGGTGATTTCTTTGTATTTTCTTAGTAGAGATAAACACAAGGAATCAGCTGTTTTCTTAGCAATTGCAATTTTAACTAAACTCAATGCATTATTCATAGCTCCTCTTTGGTTTGTATATGTAGCTCGAAACAATTTGAGAGAGGGTATAGAATTTCTTGTTGTGCTCATTATCTCATACTTCATTCTCTCTTTACCGTGGATTCTTATTTCTCCAAACCTATTTTTTTATCAACAATTTTGGCCTGGGACAACAGGAAACACGCATTTTGGAATAGAACCGCTATATAAGCTATGGTCCACTACGCCTACTCATGCCTTTCTCTATTGGGCACAGGAGACAGGTTCTACATTCTGGGCTAACTTCTGGACTGATGCTGCTGAATTCTATTGGGGTGTAAATCAACTCTATTTACCATTATTGATTTTTGTTGCGATTTGCTGTATGGTTATGTTGTTAGTAGCAACTCAGATGAAAACAAACCGTAGTAGTCTTTTCTCCTATTCCGCTATGTTTACAATTGGTAGTCATCTGTTTTTATCTCGAGGAAATTACAAGTATTATGACCCTTTTTTCATACCTTTTGTCGTAATCGCTGTTGCAAGTTGGGGAGAAAATCTTGATACAAAATTACCAAGGTTCACAAGATCTATCTTTGATGATCCTCAAAAAAATCAAAAAGATGGCCATTATTTAAAAATCAAAGGAAAAATAAAGTCAGTTATTGAGAGTAAACCATTTTTGATTGCAGTAAGGGTATTAGGTTTTCTTATTTTCTGTGGTGTTATTTCTTGGGTTTTTGTGCTTAACTTCTGGATAATCTTCAAAGTTAAATGGTTACACATGTTCTATACATTCCTTCTAGCTGTAACAATGATTGCAATTTTCAGCTTTAAGACTCATATTGCTTTATTTGATTATAGAAATTACAAAGAACTATTCTACTACACCAAATATGAATATCAGAGTTTTATAGAATCCTGGAAGAGTTTTAGCGAAAGAGTAAAAAAAATAATAAAAGGAAAAAAAGAAAGTAGCGTTAATGAAGAGAAGCTTTCCTAACCAATCGTTCCCACTTCTCATCTATTTCATCTTGTATTTGTATCATTTTCTTTTTCCATTCAGGTTTAAACAGATGCCTGAACCTACCTTGTGGTTTTAGATAATCCTCAATTGGAAGTTTCTTCTCAGGATTCTTAGCTAACCTTGCAGAAATTCCAGTTAGAATCCACTCATCTTTACAAGTATAGAAAAGTGGGAAGAAACAAGTTTTTACTGCTAGTTTTGAGACTTCTATAGATTGATCTGGGGCATATCTATGTCCAAGATTACAAGAAGAATCAACTAACATAAATGCAGGTCCATCATGTTTGAGACCAGCTTG
>JAAFKJ010000037.1 GCA_021399395.1 Candidatus Heimdallarchaeota archaeon | reverse complement strand
CCTGAAAGAAGCTTCATTCATGAAGAAGAAGGGCTGACATCTTACTTTCCATCAGATGGTTTCGCTTTAGCAGGACAGCGAGTGTATCTTTCTTGGACATTTGAGAATCTTGATCCTTTAGATCAGCCTTTTATCTTTGTCAGATTTGATAAACCTCTTCGAGAAACACCTATCATAGCAATAGTTCTAGGATCAATTGGTGGTCTAGTACTAGGCGCGTTTTTAACTATCCTTTTTATGAGAAGAAGAGAGAAAAAGGTTGTAAAGGAAATTTCAACTATCTATTTGTCAGATACTCAAAAAATCATCTTGAAACTAATATCTGAAAACAATGGTAAAATGTTGCAGAAGGAATTATGTGCAGAAACAGGTTTCACAAAATCGAGAATTTCTAGGAATATTACTCCTTTGGTTGAACAAGGGCTACTTCAAAGAGATCGGTGGGGAAGAAACTATGTCATCAGGCTAACTGATAGCGGGAGGAAGGTGATTGAATGAAATCTCCTCTTAGTAGAGCAACTTCTTCAATGAAAGAAGAAAAACAAAATGAAGTGGTGCACAAGGTTTCATCAAAGTTCTGTTTGAGTTGTATCAAAAAACATAGCAACACTTCATCAATTCCCAAAGAATCAATTATATGGTGAGAAAAATGATACTTACACGAAAAACTATGCTAATCGCAGCACTTACAACCGCTTTACTAGCTCTCTCTGCAGTAGCAGTAACTTTCATTGTTCTAGAAGTCAGGGATAATGATCCTATTACTTACGTAGAGCATGATCCAATTGTTATTTGGGGCGACGATGATTTCGATGCTTACAAGTTTCCTGGAAAAGGAACTGAAAATAATCCCTACAGGATTTCTGAATATAATATAACAACTGATAGTTATACAGGAATAAGTATCTGGAACACAAAGAAATATTTCATTATTGAAAATTGCTATATAAATGCAAGTGCAATAGGCATTTCAATCGAATCAGTAGATCCTGGAAGTGCTATTGTAACAAATAATATTTGCAATTCAAACGCTAAAATAGGTATTTTAGTTTATGATTCACCTCAAATAGTTCTTTCAAAAAATACATGTAGATATAATGGATATGGCTTAGTTATAGATTCTTCATCTAGCTGCTTATTAACAGAGAATATCTGTAAGAACAATAATGTTGGAATAATCATTTTCTATTCTCCTTTAGCTTCTCTTGTTAAATGTGAAAGCTTGAATAACAATCTAGGTATCTATGTTGGATATTCATCCAGCTCAAGTATTGATGATTGTAAAATCAATTATAATAATGAAGGTCTCTCAATAGATAGTTCTCCCGCTTTTAGAATAGAGGAAAGTGAAATTAGTTCCAACACATACGGGCTTCTTATGATAAAATCAAGATCTTCAATTATTGAAAACAATGATTTCAATCACAATTATTATGGAATCTTTTTACATGAAAATACACTAGCTTATTTCAATCACAATAACATTACATACAATGCTTATGGAATGTTCTTCAAAACTGGTGTAGATACAAGTACAATCAGCTACAATTATTTTGAACGGAATTACATTTATGCAATAAATATTGAATTATCTAATGATAATAATGTCATACATCATAACACTTTCGTGAATAACTCCGCTAGTGGAATGTCTCAAGCTCATGACGATGGTTTAAACTTGTGGTATGATATCTACTCAAATTCTGGGAATTTTTGGGATGATTGGATTGGGATTGGTAGTTATACAATTGATGGGTTTGGTGGGAATTCTGATCTCTATCCTTTAGAAACTCCTCCAGTATTTTAATTATGTTTACAAAGTTCACCTTTTCTTTTTTTTTCTAAAAATTCTTGAATTCCTTTAGTTGGATAATTATTTTTTTAAAAATAGATATTAGATAGTGAATTAAAATTCACTTCTTAATCTCTTAATAGCCATAAAACATTGAATTATAAGTAGCTCTTGTTCGAGATTTCTTCAATTTCTTATGTGTTGTATGGCTGTTTCTTCTATGTAGTTTTATATTACTATTTAATTTTGGTTTAGGTTCATAGAAGCGAAAACCTTTACCTAGTAATTTTCGATTGTTTTGTGTTGCCATATTTATCACAAGTAGACATAGTTTTTCACACGTATTAACTTTTATGTGACTTACGACGTATGTTTATAAATAAACATCGAAAAATGACATCTATTGATTAAAAGTTTTATACAGTCCATAATCTAGCAATTTTCAAACATTTATAAATTTGAATCACACTTTGTAAGAAACGGTTTATAAGTGCGGATAACATAATCCGCATATGATTTCAAAGAGGTACCTTTGTCATTTATCTATCCTAATGATAATAGGTCTCACAATTATCCAACCTGTTATATCTGAAGGTGAGGAAACTACTAGTGTTGACACCCACATTTCTTCCTCTTGTACTATTTTCACTGCCGCAATCGGTGATACAGTCTTTTTTGGTAATAATGAAGACTATAAACTGAATAATGCTTACAGATGGTATGTCCCTGCTCAAAATGTTTCAACAACCTATTTTGGAGAAAAATCTATTTATGGAGCAGTTTTCTTTGGTTTCGATAATAACGCTTATCCTGATGTTGACGGATGGGAACAGGGAGGAATGAATGAATATGGACTGTGTTTTGATGCCAATGGTCTACCAGATATTTCGTTGAATCTAGATCCAGCTGCATCTTATCCTTATTCACCTAATGTTTTAGCTCAAGTTCTATGGGACTGTAAAACTGTTGCAGAAGTTATTGCTTGGTTTCAGAATATCAAATGGGAAGGTACTTTGGGCGGTCAATTTCACTATGCTGATAGTACTGGTGATGCTGTGGTAGTCGGTGTTAATGCAACAGGTCAATGGGTTTTTACTAGGATTGATTCCAGTTATCTTGTCTCAACTAATTTCAATTTAAATGATACTTCTAGCGGATATTATCCTTGTTCTAGATATGATACTGCCACACAAATGCTTGGTGAGATCTCTACTGAAGAAGATCTCAATGTTTCAGCTTGTGCAGAGGTACTCTATGCAGTTCATCAAGAAGGGACTTATGCAACAAAATATAGCAATGTCTGTGACCCAGTGAACCTTGAGTTTTATTTCAATACTGGTGAAGAATTTTCAATTCAAGAAAAATTCAACTTAACTGCTAAACTTGCAGATACAGAATCTTTTGAGCACAAGAACAATTTTCTTGGAGTGTATGGTGTAGATGATGGGATTTTGGTTAAGACAGAGAAGATTGATGTTCAAATCGAAACTACTACACCTTCTAGCCCAGCAAGTACAGATTTCCCCTTTGTAACTGTAATTCTCTGTACATCATTGTGTGCACTCACATATGCTATCTTAAGAAAGAAGACTCTGTTATAGTGTCAATGTTATTTCAAAGTCAGAAATATTATATACGCATTCCAATATCAAGAACGTATGTCAGTAATTGTGTACAAAGTAAATTGGATTAGTGCAGGTTATATCGATTCCTTGATAGGAGGTTTTCTATTGGTAATTCAAGGGATACTTACTATTGCATCTGATATTAGTAGTATAGTGGGAGAATTATCTTTTCTATCTTTTACTAATATTAGATGGTTGAATGGATTAATAATGATAGTATTGGGCCTTCTAGTTCTAATATTAGTGTGGAGTTGGTTGCAATTAAGACTCAGAATGGGAACTCCTTTAAGAAATAGAATATTGCTGGGTATTGTACTAATTGTGTTAGGATT
>JAAFKJ010000036.1 GCA_021399395.1 Candidatus Heimdallarchaeota archaeon | reverse complement strand
TATAGGATCTAATACTCTACTAGGTGTTCAAGCATCTGTATTCCACATACTAACACATTCGATTGGTAAAGGTTCCCTGTTTTTGCTCAGTGGTACCCTAATCGCAGCTGTTGGATCAAGAGATATACGAGATATGAAAGGAATCGGAAGAAGATCGCCATTTATTGGTATAATCTTAACTATAGCACTTCTTTCACTCGGAGGTATTCCAATAACCGCAGGTTTCATTTCAAAACTGATGGTTATTACAGCTACTTTCAGTGGAGCTGGAGCACTTGGTAACAACGTAGCTTTGGTTGTTATGGCTATCCTTAACTCTCTGTTAGCTTTAGGAGGTTATCTTTACATTCTCAAGATAATGTTATTTGATGAACCTGATGCTACAGAAGAGAAGGTAAAGATACCAATATTCCAAGCAATCTCCTTAACTATCTTAGCAGTTGTAATCCTAGTATTAGGATTCTGGCCAAATGGTATATTGCAAGCAATAACTGGAATTTAAACATTCCAGACCTTTCTTTTTCTTTATTTTTTTCAATATTAGTTTCTTCAGTAGATTTTTTAAATTACTAACTTTTTTTCACGATATGGTTCTAGCAATCATTAATGGTATTTTTACAATCAGTGCAGGTTTGATTACAGCACTCTTATGGATAATTGTGATAATAAAGAAGATTGATCATAAATTTATAGAGAAACCTTTCGAAAGATTGTTTCATATAATTGCAGAGTTCATAATGTCGGTAGTAGCAATTGTTGCGGGTATCGCTTTACTTTTAGGGCAAACCTGGTCGTTACCTTTGTTCTATGTTGCAATGGGTTTGATATTATACGCTTTAGTTAATGCTATAGGAATTTACAAGGAAAAGAAGTTTAAGTTACTCGTAATAATTTTAGTCATTTCAACAGTAATAACCTTAGCATTAATTGTTACATCTATAATTGTACTAACAATATAATCCCCATGACTACATGATAAATATCTTTCATAATAGAATAATAAACAAAAAATAAAAAGAAAAGGAAAAAGAGATTATTCCTCTTGAGGAATTTCTTTCTTCTCTACACCGATTAAATCTTCTTTTAACTTACCAAGAAGTGTAGCTACTGCATGAACAATGTTCTCTGGTCTTGGTGGGCAACCATATACCCAAGCATCAATTGGGAGAACATGATCAATTCCACCTAAAACAAATGGACATTCTTGGAACACTCCACCTGTTGTACAACAGTTACCTACTGCAACAACAAATTTAGGCAAAGGCATCTGTTCATAGACTCTTTTAACTCGATCTGCTACTTGAACTGTAACAGGTCCAGTGATTAATAGAACATCTGCTTGTCTGGGAGTTCCTCTAAGAGTTATTCCATATTGTTCAAGATCATGTCGGGGAGTTAATGCATCGACAATTTCAATATCACAACCATTGCATCCTCCAGCATTCATATGAATGATCCATGGGGATTTTAATGCACAATGTACACCGAATTTCTTTAGCCAACCCATTTTAATCGCCTCTAAACTCCTCTATTTCTTTAATCTTCTTTCCACCTTCTTCAATAAGTTCTTGCAATTTCTTGTCAGCTGTATCTCCTTTGTAACTGCCCTTAGCAACTAACATATCATAATCTTGTCGAACGTTGAAAGAGAATAGGGAATAAGATAAACTGGGCTCTCTGTCTATGTGGATGGCATCAACTGGACAGTAAGTTTGGCAATGACCACACCACATACATTGAGGACGTAGAATCCAAATCATTCCATTTTCTTTGTTTTCCTTATCTATCCCTAAACAGTGTGTGGGACAGACATTCACACATGTTCCACACATGATACATCTATCTTCAATAATAGCTGGAATTGTTCTGATATCCTCTGGAGGAGGATTCTCTGCAATTCTTTTGAGAACATGTTTTGTTACTGGACCTTTAGCTTGATTCTTGAGTGCTTCTCCACCCATTACTAATATTTTTTTCATCTTCATTTCACCTCAGAAAAATGGACGATTATACTTCTTGGCTTTGATAGCCTTAAGAGCAAATTCGTCCTGATTTAGTATCATTTTCTCACCAGTATTATCGTTAATCAACATAATCCTGTTTGTACAAGAGAAACAAGGATCATAGCTTCGTAGAATGACTGGCATATCTGCGATATATTCTCCGTCCATTCTCTTTAGAGTTGCATCAATGTTGCCTAATGAAGGTGCTCTTATCTTATATCTCTCAGGCTTATCTGTACCATTTGCAATTCCATAATGGACATCTTCTCCTCTAGGAGCTTCTCCTCTGGCCATATATTGTCCTTCAGGAATTCTTGGTTTGACTCTGACAAGTAGCTCTCCTGGAGTAGATTCTAGCTGATCTAAAATCTGTTTGCACATTTGTAAAGATTCGAGTGTTTCATCTACTCTTACAAGTGTAGTTGCTAATATATCCCCTTCGGGGTAACATATCAAATTCCAGTCTATTTTATCGTATAATTCATATGGAAATGATTTACGAATATCAAATGGTAATCCTGAAGCTCTTCCTGTTGGTCCATTGGGAGTTATTTTCTTAGCATCATCTTTTGTTAATACACCAACATTTTCTAATCGGTTTCTTATTGAAGCTTCTTCAGTGAAAACCTTTCTGTGATATTTTACTTGCTTTATTAATTTATCAAGAAGAGGTCTAGCCCAGTCAATTCTTTCCTTAGAAATATCCCTTTTTACTCCACCTACAAGCATTAAGGCTGGATTAACTCTATTCCCACTAAATTCTTCAACAATATCCATTATTATCTCACGATCTCTCCATGAGACATGGAGTAATGTATCGAACCCTGCATCATGAGCAAGAATTCCATACCAAAGCATATG
>JAAFKJ010000198.1 GCA_021399395.1 Candidatus Heimdallarchaeota archaeon | reverse complement strand
GTATCACAACCAGCTACATCACAACACCTGAAAATTCTAAAAAATGTTAATATCCTCTATTCAGAAAAAGAAAGACCCAAGATTTACTATTTTCTGAATCTTGTGGAGTTCAGAAGACAGAAGAAACTTGTTGATAAATTGTATGATTTTGCATTCACTAGATGTTCTCAAGGAGGACAGTGTGAAGAATGTCCATTCAGAGATGACTGTGAGGACGTCAGTAGAGAGTAAACAGTTTATCGTTAATTTCTAAAACAGAACTAGAAGATGGATGTAGATTAAGAAATATTTAAATAAGTATATGCGAATACACTTATAATTAAGGTTTAGAAAGTGAAAAATATGAACAGCGGTTTAGAAATGAACAAGAAAACAATAGATGGCCCTCGTTGGAAAAATATACTTATTTGGTGTCTTCTAGGACTAATTTTTGTTTTAATAATAGTCATGACTTTCATGAAAACACCAGCAGAGATAACTAGCACTCTGACATTGATCAGTGGACAGTTGAAATATTATTTCCTAGCCATGCACATTGTAATTTTGTTGCTCCTTGGAACAGGAATTATATGGAAGAGATATAGGAATCAAATTTTCTTTGCAATTGTACTTCTACTTCCACTATCTAGTACAGTTATTTCAAGTATTTATGTTGTTATTCCAAATATGGTATTCTTTGCCACTATAACAATCATGGTACTCATAGCCTTCATTTCCAAAAAATTGAGATTTGATCTAGAAAATGCTAAGATTATTGATTGGATTTTTACTAGTATAGGATTACTCTTTGGGTTTTGGTATCTGCATTGGGTTGATGCTCCAATAGTTTTGAATGCCTTGCTATATTCGCCTTTAGGTGGAGTAAATTGTCCCACTTTAGTAATGTTATCAGCGTTATTGATACTCTCTAAAAAACCAAAACCAATTATGCTGATCACTTTTGTAGGGGCTTTAACAATATACTTTGGGTTCTTCGGGATGATAGTGCTTGGTGCATATGTGGACATTGTTTTGATTCTGTGCGGGATATATCTAGTTGGAAAAAGTTGGTTTGAAAAAAAGAAATAGGAATCAATTATACCTTTTCTTTTTCAGCCAATTAACTTTTGTAATTTAATTAGATCTCTAACTGGCGCTTCAACCTTAACCAATTTTTTTCTGAATGCCTGAAATTCCAAGTATTTGGAAAAAAGATTCTATTGGTAAGTAAACCCTACTGAAAGATTCTTAGTTGTGTTAACTCAACATTACAGTTAATCTCAATTATGTCTGCAAGAAACAAGAAATAATCATAGACTGAAATGAAGAATTTCTTAGTTTCTTCATTCTCACCTGTTATACTTGTATTGTTAATCATACTGTATAATCTTATTAGATTAAATGTGCTATTCAATACCATAAAATAGGGTAAACCTTCAACTTTGTTTTTAGAGATCTCCTCATAAACACCTACAATCTGATTTGCTCTTTTCATTCTATTTTCTGAAGACTGAGTCTTAGATGTATAACTTTCAGATGTAGCTGTATAGGCTACATCCATCCTAAAATCACTAATTACGACATCATTCCAATCTAGAATTTTGAAATCTTTATCTTCTGTAACAAGAATATTAAAAGAATGGTAATCTCCATGAACAACTGCTAGATGCTCACAAGGGTAATTAGTCTTATTTTTCTCCAGCCATTCATGAACTGGAATAAGTTCCTTCAGATCTTTAGGATATTTATCAAGATGCTTCTTACTTCTCTCTAGTTTTCTATCAATTGGTGCAAAAGGATTTTCTTGGATATTAGGTAAGGGGATTTTTGGGAACAATTGAGGATCAAGAGAATGTATTTTGTACAAATCCTGCAGTAATTTACGAATAAGATGTTCATATTGTTCTGGATAATTCCCTTTTACTTCTACTAATCTAGGACCTTCTACTTTCTCCATAACAAAATAAGGTCTATCCCTAGTGTTCGGAGTAAGTTTTAACAAATAAGGTTGAGGTACATTGATATTATTCTCGAATAGAATTTTGTGATTAGAATACTCAAATTCAGCATAAGGATTGTCGCTATTACTCGTAAATACTTTCTGAATGAATTTTATAGAAGAATTCTCGAAACATAATTCGTAGATATGACAATCAGATCCCCCTCCTACAATTTGTTCATAGCTAATCAATTGAGAATCAGCTGCAAGCATACCTATGCGGACTAACTCCTGCTTTACTTCGAGTGTATGACTACTCTCATTTGACATCTGACATCGAGTACTTGAAACATCTGTGCATTTAATTATCTTTCTTTCCAGATTTTTGTTCAATGCTAAGTATTTTATTTGCAAATTTCATCTTGTTAACTTATGAAAATCCCTAAAGCAGTTTTAATAACCAAAAAAGTCTACGATGTTTTGGTACCTTCAGGTAAAATACTACAGGATATGGATAAAAAGCACAAATTCAGTGATCAAACGCTGAATAAACGAGTTGCAAAACCATCTATTCTGGATATTCTTGCAACTATAGGTGTTCTTAGCTGGATGTTTATGTTAAAATGGTTGTTAGATTTCTTAGGGGTATATGGAGAAGTTGCATTCTTTTTACTTATTCCTCTTAGTGCCTTAAGTCACATGATAGGTGAGATGCATGAATTCTATAAAGATGAAAGCAATGAGAACAAGAAATTCTCGAGTAGTAGAATTCTGGAAATCTTCCTTTTGCAGTTAATCTATGTAGGTATTGCCTTCTTCAGTCTCAGAGGGTTCATAGGCCATACAATATTAGCTGATATTGTAGCTGAAGATATAGGATGGTTAGTTGGTAGTCCATTTCAGTATGAGTTAGCAGTATATCATCTAGGGTTAGGGGTTATGGGATTGATTAGTATATGGCGAAGAGATTCTTTATGGATAGGTATGATCTATGCTAAGTCAATTTTTCTCTTAGGTGCTGCTGGTGTGCATATTTGGGACATCATAGCTAATGGAAACTTCTCGCGCGGAAATTTTGGAACAGTTCTATTCGTAAATGATCTAATAATTCCTATAACAGCTATTGTACTTTTACACATACACTTAGCTAATCAAAAGAAACTGAAATTAGAAAAAACTCCAAATGTGGATTTAGCTGAAACAACTAGTTAACCAACAAATGTTTAAAGACTTAACTTACCAATTAGCTATCATGGAGTATATGCTTGCACCTATGGAGAAGATAACAGATTCCAGTTTTCGTTCCATTTGTCACAAATATGGTGCAGATCTCACCTTTACAGAACAGATTCGTTTTGAGACATTAGTTAAGAAGACCAAATCTGCTCTAGAAAGAATAAGGATACCTGATGATACTCCTACTATAATCCAAATTATGGGGAAGGACGAAGAAAAACTTGAACAGTTCTTGAAAGATTTTTCTCCTGAAGGAGGGTTCAAAGGTTTCAACTTGAATCTAGGTTGTCCTTCTCAGTCATATGTTAGACAGGGTATAGGCAGTGCAATGATCAAAAGACCAACCAAAGTTAAGAGAATGGTTGATATGATCAAGACTTACGATCACAATGTCAATGTCAAGTTAAGACTTGGTGTGAATTTTACAGAAAAGAAAGAGAAGGTCTACTTAAAGCTAATCGAAAAAGTAGAAGCAGACTTCTTTATAGTTCATGCCAGATATAGATCTGAATCCTATGAAATAAAAGCCGATTGGAGTGTATTTCCTGAATGTGTAGAAACAGGTAAAGCCATTGTAGCTAATGGAGATATCATAACTCAAGAAGATGTCGAAAAAATGAAAGAAATCGGATGCGTAGGAGTAATGATTGGAAGAACAGCTATGAATAATCCTCTGATATTTGGGCAGCTTCGAAATTTGAAACTACCTTCTCTAGAATCAGTAAAGAAAGAGATTGCTGAATTACAAAAACAAAGAAATTAGAACATCAATAGTTTATCGAAACTTTTTGTATGGTCCCAGTGTAGATGCAGGACCTTTTATTCACATTGAAATTCTAAATATATTTGATTTGATCCATCTTAAACCCATATAGGGAATAAGCTTCCAAAGTTGTTGTTTTACAGGTTGTATAACCAATCCTGATGGTGTTACAACCATTGCTTCTTTTAGACCAGATATTATTTTGGTAGGAGGTAAAATTGTTCGTGCTCCATTTTTTAGCATGTGTGAATAGGTCTCATCCAAATCTGAACAAGCTACAGCTATTCTTCGCCAACCTGGTTGGTGTTCTATGAGAATTTCAGAATTTCCTATATCATCAAGACAATAGTTTGATTCTCCTTCAAGGGTAAATAAACGTATTCTAGAATTCTCAAAAGCTAACAATGTTCCTTCTTCTTCACTGATTGATACAGTTTTCTTTGCTCCACAACAAGATCTTAGGAAATTTATATCTGTTTGCAAATCATAAGTATGAACTTGAATTTCTACAACTCTTTGTTTCATTTTTGTCCCGATTTATTCCCAAATGATTGTTCATATACATAGGAGTGATTATGTTATTGACGACAAATCAAAAGGAAAAGGCTTTTGAATATCAAAGTGAGAAAAATGCTATTGAAATACAATACTCAATATTCAAGTTTAGTTTTAATTGTACTTTCAATTCTATTTTTTAGTAGTTTTACAAATCAAATCAGTAGTTATAATGATCCATGCCAAAAACACAATAGCCTCAATTCTTTTGATACCTGTATAGTTAAATCACATCTTACACAAATCAATATCATAAGTGTTGAGGAGATTGAAGTTAGAGAAATATTAGAAATGGAAAACTCAGGTATAGCACCTCTTTCTTCCATTCATCTGTGGATAAATCATTCACTTAATTCCTTAGAGATAGAGGATGTTTCTGGAGTACTATCTTTTGATATTGTAATGGAAATTGAGAACTACTGTTTCTTGAAAATTTATCTTAGCAAAGAAGTTCAGTATCAAGAATTTGTAAAACTATATATTACATATCATCTGGATGAATTTCCTTTTGCTGAAGAATCGAATTCATATTATTTTGAGTTTTATTCAACAATCACATATTTTACAGCGTTTCATTATTTCTCAATTAGACTTCCAGATGAATGTTATATCAAAGAGGAAGGCGATTTAACTTCTATTTTTCCAAGAAATGAATCGAAGAGTTTTATCGGAAAAAGACTCATAGTTTCATGGGTACTAATAGAACTTTCACCAACCTCAAACCCATTTTATTTCATAAGATTCGAAACACCAAGAAATCTTACTTGGTTATATGTAATTGGACCTTTACTTGGTTTGATAGCTGGTATTGTGGGGACATTATGGTTCATGAGAGGAAGAGAAAAAACATCAATAAAAAGTATGGGAACAGTTTTCCTAAATGAATCTCAAAAAATATTGCTAAAGATAACCTTCGAGAATGGTGGGAAAATTGCACAAAAAGACTTGTGTAAAAAATCAGGTTTTACAAGATCAAAGACTTCTAGAAACCTGATCGCATTAGATGAACAGGGTTTTGTTATTAAGGAGAAGTGGGGAAGAAATTCACTGATAAAATTGACAAAGTTAGGAGAAAAGGTGATTGAATGAAACCTCCCGGATATGTCTCAAAAAACTCCCAGAACAAACCCATCCAATATCTCAATAGTATAGAACACATAATAATAATCAGGTGAAAAAATGAAACTTACATGGAAAATAATAACTGGGGTCTTGATTGGATCAATAATATTAACAGCAATTTTCGTACCATTGAAATACCTAGTCTGGGACAAACCGGAGAGTAATGGTCTTGTTGATCATGATCCTATCCTTATTTGGAGTGATGACGATTTTGTTGAGTATGGCTTACCAGGAAATGGTTCAATGGAAAACCCCTATAGAATCGAGTATTTGAATATAACAACCTCGGATGTGTATTCAGTTTATATTTCAAGTACAACAAAATGTTTTACAATAGCAAGTAATTTTATAGCTAATAATAATGAAAACGGTCTCAGTATTTGTATAGATAATATTGAAGAAGGAACTGCATTAATATGTAATAATACAATCAATGCTAGAAACACCGGACTGAATATTCTTTTTTCGGACAATAATATAGTAACGAACAATACATTTTCAAATTGTTTTATTACTATTAACATATACGGATCAGACGGGAACAGGGTTTTCAAGAATATATTCCTTCAACCTATTAAAGATGAATTACTCACATGGTCCTGTAGAGTTAGGCTTAGTTCTTTTACTAACTTCTCACAGAATGAGGTTTTTCATAGTGATGTTTCATTTTTCTTAAGCTTCTCTAGAGCTCCTGAATCAGTGGTTGATGGCAATGTTCTAAACAATGTTTTTCTTTTACTAGAGCAAAGTGAAAATTCAACAATATCTAAAAATGTAGGAAATGAGTGTAATCTGAATATTTATTCTTCTTTTAATTGCTTAATTGATGCGAATGAAGTCAGTAATTTATATGTAGGTTCTAATTTTAATACTACAATATCAAATAACTATTTAAACGAAATAGGCATATCCTTCCATACAATTGAAGATTACTATGACTATACTTTTGAGAACAATTGGATCAACAACAAACAATTAGCTTTCTTCCTTTATGACAATGATTCTTTTTTCAATGAAGCTCTTGAAAATTATGGACAGATTTACTTCTTAGGGTGTAATAATGTAACCATTAGTGCACCTAGTATTGACAATGAAATTCTACTTCTAAATTTCATTTATTGTGATAATATCACTATTATCAAAAATAATCTAAAGCTTCAAGTAAAACTTAGGAAGACAGATAATGTTCTAATACAACAAAATAGTGATTTAAAGATTTATACTACCTTTTCAGAAAATATCACTATAATTGACAATATGTCTTTTGATACATACTTCGAGCTCACTGAAGTTGATTATGTGACAATTGAAAATAACTTTCTATCTAATAGTACTTTGAATGTTAAGTTTTGTAGTCATGTTGATATACTAAATAACACAATCTCAGGAAAAGATTTGTATTGTTATGATAATGAGTATTTACTAATAGACAATAATCATATAGCTGATACTGAAAAAGGTTTATGGATTGAAGCAATCAGATACTCAAATATTACTAACAATAATTTAGATAACATCTTTGGTGAAGGAGTATTGTTAGGTCAGTTTTATGGTTCTTCATTCATTAATAACACTCTAACTAATTGTCAACAAGGAGTTTTTTTGAGAGAAAGCCATTCTCTATCAACTTATGAAAATCTAGTTTTCGAGAACAACTATGTGAATGGAAAACCTATTGGTTATTTCATGAATCTAAATGATACAATTTTCAATTCAGATCTTTATGCTCAACTTATTTTTGTTAATTGCACTAATTTGATTATCGAAGATCTCACACTGACGAATAGTTCAGTATGTTTACAAACGGTGTACGGGTATAATATTACAATTGAAAACATTAGCTGTAGCAATTCACTCTATGGGATTTATGCAGCATATACCGATTATTTACAAATAATAAATTGTGAAAGTAACAATGCAATAATGTATGGATTATATGTTTTCCATTGTGACTTTAGCAACATATTTGATAATATTCTCTATAATAATTATATAGGATTACATCTTCAACTATCAGATTTCTCCAATGTAGAAAATAATATTTTAACAGAGAATCCTGATGGTCTATATATCTATGCTTCATTTAACTGTACAATTAACCTAAATCAAATTAGTGATGGCTTTAGCGGAATAGATCTCATTGCTAGTGACTATTGTAATGTAAGTTATAATTTAGTAACTGATTGTCAGTCCTGGGGGATATATCTACATAGCAGTTCAGAATACAATAGAATTCATCACAACTCTCTAATAAACAACAGCTGGGGAAATCTTATTCCTGAATCTACTTCTCAAGGATATGATGATGGAGAATATAACTTGTGGTATGACGTAACAACTTTAGAAGGAAATTACTATGATGACTTGACAGGCTCTGATGGATACGAAATTGACGGATTAGCGGAGAACTCCGATCCATATCCCTTAAGTTCAAATCCCCTTTAATCCTTCTTTTTTGTAAATAGGTTTTTGAAGCAATCTTTGATATAATGTAAAACTTTGTCATTTCTTTCAATCTTTATGAAAGTAAGCTGAAACCTTTTTGCTGTGTAGAGTACTTTTATTGTTAATTCAGCATATTTGGATTTTAAGAAATTCAAAACGAATTTTATTTACTAAGTTTTATTTGGTAAAAATAGTTTTAGCTTTTTCAAATAGTGTTTCACTTCTCTCTATTTCAGTTTTAATCACTTTGTTAATATTTGGTATTCCAGATGAGACTTTCGAAATATGAATCAGCTCTTCTATTAGAATTTTACACTCATTATAGTTTTTGCGTATCGTAGTCTTAATTTTATTAGCTCTAGAAGAACCTTTCGAATCTACCTGTTCAAACTCAACTATCTGTGTAAGAATATTGTTCATTCTATGTCGAAGTTTACTCAATATTGAAATAAGTTTCTTTTGTAAATCAAAAATACTCTTGAAACCAAGTTCTTCAACCTGATCTCTGGTATTCACATCATTATATCCACTTTTCATAGCTTGTATCCATTCATCCTCTGTTTGAAATCCTGCTTCCTGAGAACTCACCCATTGTTGTCGAGTTGAGAATCCAGTTGCTATTGCAAGATAGTAGTCATTACCTTTCAAAAATCCTATCTCTTTTGCGTCTTTCATATCTTTTATTGAAAGAAAACCTCTCCTTCTACGAAGTATATGATTATATGAAATCATAGACATAAGTGCTAAAAAGGCTAGTAAAACAAACCAAAGAGGTAATAGATAACCTCCAAAAAGAAGAGCCCAATTATCCCAAGTATGAGGATCTCTACCAAGACTGTATTCTCTTAAATTACTTTGAAGATCTGCATCAGGGTCTTCTTGAGCATCATTATGCAAAGGATTAAGATCATTATGAACTTCCCAATAATCTGGTAGGAAATCATTATCTGAATCACTACTTAATGGATTTGTAGATAGAATTACTTCCTCAAAATCTGTTAATCCATCTCCATCAGAATCTG
>JAAFKJ010000035.1 GCA_021399395.1 Candidatus Heimdallarchaeota archaeon | reverse complement strand
CGTGAAATAAGAGACTGCTTAGTTTCAGTTCTTGAAGCCTTTCTTATTCTTTTTGCAACTTCTTTAGTGTCTTTCATAAGACTTGCATTAGAAGAATAATAGACTTGTTTGATTTTTTTGGTTTTACTTGTGATGTTTATTCTATCATGCTTCTCTCTGAAAAGATTTCGTGAGTTTCGGTTGGTTGAAATAATCT
This sequence comes from Candidatus Heimdallarchaeota archaeon, assembly GCA_021399395.1. Lineage (GTDB taxonomy): Archaea > Asgardarchaeota > Heimdallarchaeia > Heimdallarchaeales > Heimdallarchaeaceae > UBA460. The sequence continues at coordinate 5,031 of JAAFKJ010000035.1, read as the reverse complement.
CCCAATTTGAATGAGAATAATGATATAAGATGTAATTTTTTTGGGAAAAGGGAAAGCTTCTCTCTTGATTGTTTCTATCTGTATTTTCTCTGATTAGATGTTCATTTTCAGTAATAACATAGGCATAGATATTCTTATTCAGTTCTATAGCTTTCTTTCTAATGTCATTGATATTTTTTGCATCAGGGATAAAGTTAACTAATTCAGCTGCGAAAAGTCCTGCAGCTGGTCCTATTGTGGGTGAATCAACTAAATCAATTGTTATTCCAGAAACCATTTTCTTTGCAACGAGTGCATGCTCATAGACTGCAGGAGTAAAATATGATGAGTGTATACTGATTAGTGACTCATACTCCTCAGCAAGAAAAGTATAGAGTTCTACGAATTCTTTGATATTGGGAGCGAAAATTTTTGCCGTCTTATCTTGATTAACCACTGAAATTAATTCCTCAGTTTGTAACTCGTGTGCATGTGTCCTCTCTGAAAAAACCTGTTCTTGAGAATCTTCGATCGCATAACCTACTGGGAAGATATTTGGATTATTATACAAATCTTGAGGAATCTCTCGCGAACTATCTATAACAATTGCTTGCTTCATGATAACAGTCTATACTCTTCACTTGTTTTGATAAATCTTTCTTATTCGATGTTTTTACTTTCAGATTCCTCTTGCTTTCTCTTTTGTGCAAGTTCTTGGTAATCCTCAAGAGACACCTCTACTGCAATAGTACCTGTCCAATTACATTCTTCATTAGTACATGAAAACCGAGGCATACCAAATACAGCTGGAATATACTTAGAAGGATAAAAACAAGCTGGACAAACTGATACAACGTCCTTTATAGAACGTTTTTTAATAGAAGGTTTTGTAAACTCTTCTTCAATTTCGTCTTCTGGAATGTAATTCACCTATTTTTAGAGTTGTACTTCTATATTAGTACCAGGAAAACCAAAGTCTTCAAGTATTTGCTTGATTTTATATCTATGATCTCCTTGAAGTTCAATTCTACCCTCTTTTTGAGTTCCACCACAAGCAAGTTTAGACTTAAGTTTCTTAGCTAAACCACCAAGGTCTACTTCATTAGGGTCAATTCCAGTCACGAGAGTATAGCTCTTACCATACCTTCTCTTTTCCAAAAAAACTCTTATAATTTGTTCTTCTTTCGCAATTTCCTCGCAGACACATAGGTCTTGAGGAAGTCCACATACCATACATAATTCGTCTTCTAGCACATCTATAAGAATCGTTAAAGGATATTTATATTTTGTCATCTACACTTTTATTTAAAAGAATACAAAAATTATTTAATAATATAAAGGATTGGTAGTTCTAATGGTTGTTTTAATCGTTGACGCTCTTGCTGCAAATGAAGGTCGGAGAAAGTTCTCCAGAGATGCAATAGGAGTAGGTCCTCGATTGTTAGCAGGGATTTGTGAAAAGAATAATAAAGAAGTCAAAATTGCTCGAGTTGAGGATATCCTAGAAAATGAAAGTTATCTCAATCAAACTGATTTTGATGTTTTCCTAATTAGTGGGATGTCTGTAGATAAGATTGCAGTTAAGAGAGTCATTAAGCAAATTTCTAAAATTCCTAAGGACACTACTACTTTTCTTGGAGGACCTATTGTTTCTGATCCTGACTTCCTTAAAGAAATAGACATCTCTGCGGGTATTATTGGAGAAGGAGAGTTTGTTTTGGAAACACTTCTTCAAAACGATTTCTCTTTTCATGATCTCAAGGATACTCATCCTGAGCAACTTGAATTAACTAAAATTGACAATGTATGGTTAATCAAACAAAAGGTCCTCACTACTGAATCAGTTTTCGAGAAATTTCTTCCTTCTACTGATAGAATAATTGATTATCCAGATTTTTGGTTCTCTAAGGTTTATGTAGAAATAACCAGAGGTTGTTCAAATCATTATAGAGGAAGTATAGTAAAATCACACGGAGGATGTAGTGACTGTGGAAATTGCGATAATCCAGATACTGTAGCTACAGCTGAATGTCCTGAAGATATTCCTCCGGGTTGTGGGTTTTGTTCAGTTCCGTCTACATTTGGACCTCCTAGAAGTAAATCAAAAGAATTAGTTGTAAAAGAAATTAAGGAACTTCTGAATAAAGGAGCAAGAAGAATCATTCTCTCTTCACCAGGTTTCTTTGATTATTTTCGTGAGAGTAATGACAATCCAACTTATTCTCCTACGAAACCTTCTGCAAATCTAGAGAAAATAACAGATTTACTATCAGAACTTGCTCAACTAAGAGATGAACAAGAAGAAATTTGCAGTATTTCAGTTGAAAATGTTAAACCTTCCTTAGTTACTGAAGCCGGTGCAGGCATAATAGGCAAATTCCTTCCTAGAACTGCAATAAGTATTGGTTGTGAAACTTTTGATATTGGACATAGTTCAGCAATAGGGAGACCTTCTTCATCAAACCAAACCTTGGAAGCTGCTAGATTATTTAGAAGCGAAAGTATTGATCCGCAAATATATTTGATACATTCGTTACCTGGAGAAACTGCAGATTCATTGAACACTACGCGAGAAGTAGTAAATGGAAAATTAAAAGATTATGCAGAGAAAATAACTGTTTACAAGTATCTAGCTTTGCCTAATTCTCCTTTTACAGTAACTAACACACCTTTACCTGTTGAAAGACATCTGATAAAAGATATTCGAGAAAAATTGAAGAAAGATATTATTAGTTTTAATAGAAGTAAGAAAAGGGAACTTATTGGAAAACATCTACAGGTTATAGTAGCTGAGAAAGATTTTCAGCACAAGAACCATTACATTTCTTACCCTATTTTTAGTGGACCAACCATAAGCATTCATTCATCTAAAGATATCCTGCGGAAAACAGTTCTTGCAGAAGTTATCGAAGTAATCACAGATAGATTGGTAAAGGCTGAGTTAAAAGAGATATTAGGATGAAAAGATAGTACAGAACCATATTCATTCTTTTTCAGTGTTTGAAACCAGATGCTTGAGTAACTCTGGATCTTTGGTTTTCAAAGCTCGTCTAACAATGAAAGGTAGTACTAGTGCAATTAGAAAAATAGTACCTCCTATCCAAGGATAGATCCATATATTCCATATGAGTAAATATCCAATTAAGAAAATAGCAAAACCAACAATAATCATTGCTAGAGATATCCATCTGAATGTATTATATATTCTTACTCTTCTTAGGAAATATGCTTCCACATCAGTTTCTTCGTTCATAATAATAGCCATACTGCTTCAAGTTAGTATATTTTTAAATGTAACTTATTCGTAGAATTGTAAACTTTCCAGGAATCACAGTTTTTCTGTGAAAAAGAGAGAATTTTTAAAGAAATCTCATAATAGATAATTTAATAATTGAATTAAATTACAAAAGGTAAAAGTGATAGTAAGATGTTCTCAAAGAGAAAAAAGGATGTAAAGAGTCTGAAAGATCTCTCTATCGAGTGTAGCAGGATAACTATGGATGCTTTTGCATCGATGAAAGATGCTGTTACAGTCTATGTTGATGGCAATTTCTCAAAAGCACACGAATACGCAAAAAACACCATTGAACTAGAAAAGATGCAAGACAGAGTAAAAGAAGAGATTTTTGAACGCATGTTTTCAAGAGAAACTATGGTCTTCTCTCGTTCAGACCGCATTCAGATTATTGAAAATATTGATAAAATTACAGATAAAATCGAGATTGTAGTTAGAAAACTAGGACTTCATGAGGTTGAAATTGACAACAATTTGAGAGATGGTATCAAAGAGATAGCAGAACTAAGTAGTCAAATTGGAATACAAGTTCATGATATGGTTGTAAACCTACTAACCGATTTTGAAAAAGCAAAAGGGAACATTATTCTAATAACTAATCTACGAAGAGAGGTTAGAGAAAAACAATGGAATCTGCAGAAACTAAATTATGACTATCAAACTGATTTTCAAGCTTTTAGATACACAGAAACCTTGATCAAATATCTCATGGAAGCAGCTGATAGAGCAGAGATTTTCGCAGATAGAATGTTTATCCTTATTCACAAATATACAAGCTAAATGAAAATGGAGTAGATTAACCTAATGGACCCAATTGTCATAGTTCTAATAATCTTGATGTTTGCTCTCTCTTTTGGAATCGGAGCAAACGATGAAACTATGGCAACACTAGTGGGAAGTCGCTCTGTAAAAACGAAATATGCAATTGCCTTAGGAGCAGTACTAGCATTTGTTGGAGTAATGTTTCTATCAGAACAAGTTGGAAAAACAATAGGGGAGAATCTTCTTGGAGAGAATGTAAAATATAACAATTTCATGCTTTTTGCAATTATTATAAGTACAACTATATGGTTGATTGTAGCATCAACAACAGGTGCACCTATCTCTACAACACATTCAGTTGTTGGATCAGTTTTTGGGGTCGCAATTGTTTGGAGTTTTCAAGAAGGAGGTTCATTTTTACAATCTCTTAATTGGGCTACATTAGGAGAAGTAGCTCTTGGATGGGTCCTATCACCCATTTTAGGTTTGATTGGAGCATTTCTGCTGAAGATTCTAATTAACAAAATCATACACAAATTTCAGAGGGGATTAGAAAGACTAGAAAAAATAGAAAGGATCTCATCTCTGCTTCTCATTGCAATTATCAGTTGGACACAAGTTAGTAGAGGAGGGAATGATTCAGCTAATGCCTTAGGAATCTTATATGGTTTGATTGAGAAAGGAGGAACAGATGGCGCTACTTTAGATCAATATCGTATATGGCTTATAGCAGGTGTCGGTTTAATGCTATCGCTTGGACTAATAGTAATCGGAAGAAAAGTTATCAAAAATGTTGGTAATAACTTGTTAGATCTGAAACCTTCAGATGGTTTAAGCATTGAATTATCAACAAGCATAGTACTATTTGTTGCTACAATTCTAGGACTACCAGTTTCAGGTACTCATGTATTGGTGTTTGCAATTATAGGTGCGGGTTTTGTTAAAGGTGAGAAACCAGAGAAGAAATCATTCAGAAAAATGCTAATTAGCTGGCT